>CAYYNA010000268.1:0-4510 GCA_964472815.1 uncultured Roseivirgaceae bacterium | reverse complement strand
CTGAAAGCGCTCATACTATTACCCAATCGGTCTTCAGATGGAATTGCTCCATTTATCACTCCATCATTTTTGTTTCCACTCTCGTCTTTTACCGTACCATTATTGAACGGATAGTAGGCAATTAATCCATCAGAGACTACTGGTAATGCAAATACGTCTACTTCCCAAGCGGTAACCGAAGATTCGTCCTCAGAGGTCACCGTGTAGGAGACCGTATTAGTAAAGTCTTGTGCTAGAGTAGGATCCGGACTCACATCTGCTCCTTCTGAAAAAGTTATGGATGGTGTCAGGCTGGTTAGATCTGTTCCATTCGGCATCACTACGATGATCCTACTTTCACCATCGATTATTTCGGAGCTTAGCTGATCGGTAATAGTGAACTCCGTGATATTGGATTCATTGTTCAGCAGCCGTTCTGAATCATATAAGGCAAGGACGTCTGCATCCGACAAGGTCGTTTCATAGATTTTCACCTCGTCCACAGCACCATCCAAATACTGGTTGGTATTTTGAAAAGTACCAATGTAGGCTGTGCCATTAAATGTATCCATCACCCCTGCTTTAGCTACATTATCAGCAATCACACCGTTTTTGTACAACCTGGTGTTAGATCCGTCAAAGGTGTACACATAGTGTTCCCAAACGTCATTCACAACGGTGGTACCAATGGCAGTTGCAGAAGCATCAATAAACGGATTAAGGGTCACAAAACCGCTAGAAACTCGAGCTCTGAAGTTCCCAAAGCTTAAAACATCGGCATCTCCTGTGGTGGTCACGTTTTGCCACCAAGCCACCGAAACATTCGCAAGTCCACCGACAAAGTCAGTGTCAGTAAACGAGATGAAATCATCGACCCCATCAAAACTGTAGGCACTGTTCGCATCACCTAAGCGGTCTGTGGTAAGGACAGCTCCACTCACTGTACCATCAATACCATTTCCACTTGCATCATTGGCATTTCCACTGAAAGGATAACTTGCGATAAGCTGCGACACTTGCTCTGTATTATAGAGATCTGCTACCTCCTGATCTGTCAAGGCTCGCTCGTAGACCCGGAAGTCATCGATATCGCCTTTAAAATTCGAATTATTTGATCCAGCATCTCCTTGGGATCCCAGCGTCACATTCTGTGAACTGGTGATAAGATCTATTCCAGCGAAACCTGACTCGGAAGCATCTAGCACTCCATTGATGTACTTCTTCAAAGTGGTATCGTCATAAGAGACCACAATCTGGGACCATTGATCCACAGGAATGGTGGTGGAAGAAGAAGGAACCGAAATACTACCCGACTCAGGTACTACCTGAAAGTCGACCGTGTTACTGTCATCAAAATAGAGGATCTGCACATCTCCTCCCAGAATCATTTGCGTATTGGATGATCCTCCCGCTTCTGGCTTTACCCAAGCAACAACGGTGAAAATATCTTCTGAAAATAGATCAGTGCTATTTGCTAAGCTGATTTCTGATCCCACCTCTCCATCAAAATTATAGGCGGCATCCACATTGCTCAGACGATCGGAAGTTAGTGCTACTCCACCTGTTACTGTACCATCGAAACCATCCCCTGCTTCGTTATTGGCACTGCCATTAAAAGGAAGGTCTACGATCAGCAGATCTTCAAGGGTACAGCTCTCCGCATCACCCTCGATAGTCCACGAAAAATTATTGATAAGGTCTGCTCTGGCGTCTGCAGCAGCACAGTAGGTCAAACCCGTAGCTCCTAGCGTAATATTGGTAGGGATACTAGTTTCACCAGTCTCAAGTGTAGCCCAACCAACCAAGGTTAAATCATAATTGGCTTTAGACATCCCAGCATTATTTAACATTCCGCCCATGGAGGCAGCTGAACTTATATCCCAACCGGATAAGTCCTGATCAAAAATAGTTGCTCCGTCAAGCATTTGTCCAAACCCAACGACCTGACGAACATCCCAGTTACCGATATCTTGATTGAAACTACTGCATCCGAAAAACATTCCACCGAGTTCTGTCGCAGCACTCATATTCCAGGTGGTGACATCACCATTGAAAGCAGTGGCACTAAAAAACATGTCACTGAAATTCTGAATGTTGCTAACATCCCAGGAACTTAGATCACCATCAAAAAGCGGACATTGATTAAAAGCACGCTGCATGGTGGTTACTGAGGACAGATCTGGAGTATCAGAAGCATTGTAGGTAAGATTTGAACAACCGTAAAATGCACTCTCCATCGAGGACCATGCAATTTCACCCCACTGTTCTATGCTGAGGATCTTAGTTTTCTGCTGACCATCCTCACCATTGTTGAAAAATATTCTCGGGAATGTACCAGTAATTGAAACGGTGTATGTTCCTGCGGTGGCATAAGTGTGGTTTGCATCAGCCGTGAAGTTTGACTCCACCGTTCCATCACCCCAATCCACGGTGTAATCATAGACTTCACCATCCAAACCTATGGGGATATTGATATTTTCATTGGCTGTGGTCGTCTGCCAAGTGGTTACAAATGGCACTTCTGCTCTCTCCTCATCGTAAATCGCGAGAATTTCCGCATCGCTAAGTCCACTGTCGTAAACCCTAATTTCGTCAATTGCTCCATTGAACCAGCGATCTGTTCCATCAGTTGAGTAGCCAATTCTTAGCTCTTGCACGGCATCTGCATAGTAGACGCTTCCATCTCCTTCCGCAATTTCATTGACCTTAACTCCATCCAAATAGAGTTTCACATTGGCTCCATCGTAACTCATGGCCACATGATGCCAGCTTCCATCATTGATCGTCTCGGTTGAAGAAATCGCCACAAAGTCTCCCTCGTCAATGAATAAGATACCCGAAACCCCGTTGTTTGATCCTATACCTAATCCCAAGGCACCTGGCATATCAATGATATTGGCATAGCCACCGGTGTAGTCAGTAGTTGTGTTGAGCCAACCAGCTACCGTGATCAGCGTCGGCTGTGGAAGATTGAAGGAGCGAAACCTGTCATCAACACCATCGAAGGCATATGCTTGATCAGCATTTCCTAATCGGTCGGTGGTTAGGGTTAAGCCACCTTCTTCAAACCCGGCCAGGTTATTGGTACTTTCATCATCAAGGTTGCCATTAAAAGGATAGTAGGCCAACAACCCATCGTTTTCGTTGATTTCAATGTACTGATTTGTGGGAATGGAGTTGAGTGAATTCACTCTTCCTGAGGGCCAGTACACGGTGATATTTTCTACAATCGGCGCGGATTTTAAACCAAAATGCTGCGTGGTTTCTTGTTGTGATCGAGAACCACTTGTGCTCAGTACCTGACGCATTTGGGTTACCAAGCCGGTTGCCGCTCCTTCATTTTCTGCTTCTACAACAATCCTTGCTCCAATACCGAACCTGTTTGACTCTGCTCCATTGAGCTTGATTCCGATGTAGTTTCCAGCGGTCTGCGTATTTCGATAGAGGTAATTTTTCTGGTTCGCATTAGCCACATAGAGGTCCAAATCTCCATCTCTATCATAATCTACCCAGGTAACACCCCAGCTGGATGCCACTTCATTTATTAGTGTACCTGTAACTTCTGTGAAATCTCCCGTCCCGTCATTTTGCCATAGTCTATTAATTACTCCATTGTCAAATGAGCTAACAAAGACATCCAAATCTCCATCATTATCATAATCACCTAAAGCAGAACCAATTGAGTTGGTGGGACCTGCAGTTATGGCATTCAGTGTAGAAGTGAACGTTCCGTCTCCATTGTTAACATAGTATAAAAGCGAGTCAACACTTGTGACAATTGCATCGATAAATCCATCATTATTCAAATCGCCCCAGGACGCACCTTCCGAACTTAAATTCTCACTAACAATATCCCCAGAGGTCACACGCGTAAAGGAGCCGTCACCATCATTGAAGTAAAATTCATCGTTAATTTCACCATCGGACCCTCCATTAGCAATGAACAAATCAACATCGCCATCATTGTCTACATCAGGCCAAGAAATATCCAGAGATCCTCCAGCTACAGTGGTAATACTTAAGCTGGTATTTTCAGTGAATGTACCATCCCCGTTATTGTCGAATAACCGATTGATGCTATTATCGTTTTGCAGCAAATGCATCACATCCAGATCGCCATCATTGTCGTAATCGGCCCAGCCACTGTTCCAGACCAGTTGAGCTTCCGCATTGATGGATGCTGGAACCGTCAGATCCGCTCTAGTAAAAGTGACTCCTGAGCCACCATTCACGTAGAAAACCTTATTTGCTCCATTGGCCCAATCATTGTCATCAGATGGCCCAACCACATCAATGTCTCCATCATTGTCAAAATCGACTGCATTGCCTACCTCCCACTTATCAAAGGAAGCAAGCACATCTCCCCCAAAGTCTCCAGCCTGGTCGTTCAGCAAAAGGGAATTTTTGTAAATCGGTGTAGTGTTGAAATCCCAAGTACTTAAGTACAAATCGGGATAGCTGTCATTATCAAAATCAGCCCAGGTACTTCCTACTGCCCATTCTGGAAAAGCGGTAGCTAGTGTATTAGTCA
>CAYYNA010000267.1:0-4555 GCA_964472815.1 uncultured Roseivirgaceae bacterium | reverse complement strand
ATTGGTTTTGCTGGTCTCTTGGTGCTCGTATACCCAAATTTTTTGGGAGGCATAGATGCAAGTTTTCTAGGCATTATAGCAATAGTATTAGCATCTGCCAGCTATGGCATAGGATGGGTGTGGGTGAAAAAGCGACTAACAAAAACCCCTTCTTTTAAAGCTCCGGCTGCCCAGCTTTTGATTGCAACAATCTATTTGCTACCAATCATGTTCTTCGCTACTCCCGAAGCTCCTTTGCAAGATATAAGTGTATTGACCATAGGTTCAGTGCTATTCTTGGGAGTTTTTGGGACTGCCGTTGCTTTTATTCTCTATTTCAAATTGATTGATCAAGCTGGGGCTAGCTATGCCTCCATGGTCACTTACCTGGTTCCCGCCATAGGAGTGCTTTTGGGTACGATGGTCTTGCAGGAAGCAGTGACCGTGTGGATGCTGGCTGGGGCTGTATTGATTTTATACGGCATTCATATTGGAGGCAAAAAGCAGGTGGATGTTTGCTGCCCAGAGAAAGAAATTGATTTCCGAATTTTCTCGAAGTTTAGATGAGACTTCTATTTTCAATCATTGGAGATTTTTTCTTCTCGAAAGTACTGCCTGCCAATCCATGAGTTATGGACATCATCCCAGGTGCTGTAGTGACCCATATCAGAAAGCCCGGATGCGGTGGCTCCCCACGCACCGGCACTCATAAGGAAGTCTGCTCCTTCTACATTCATGGGCTTTTGATTGGTGGAGTACTCTTGATAGTATCTGATCATAGAGACATTGAGTTTTCCTACGATAGACTGCATGATCAGAGAAGAGTTGATATGATCGGAATGATCTCCAGGGTTGGCTACTGAGTCCGTCTCGGGAATATTCAGGACAATTGATCGATATCCTTTTGCTTCGGTTTTGAGCATCTTGATTAGCGTGTTCTGCAAGTCCTTCAGTGATTTGTAGGTGGTTGTTTTATCGATGGAGGAAATGGATGTGATCGAACCTTCGTAAAGCTTTCTTAGACTGGTGGAGTCGTGCAAGACATAGCCCGGACCGTAGTAGTTGCCGTCAGGGATTCGCAAGAAATATGCTACAGTATTTCCGTAGCTTTTTTTCAGAATTGGATGTCCTTTTATCTTCTCTTGTTTTTCCTCCATTCCGAAACCCAGCCCGTTTCCATCTATCAGTGAATTACACATGAATCGAATGGCTCTGAGACTCCCTTCTTCTCTAGCCAATGCATAATTATTGTTTCCCATGCCGTGCCCAGCATCTCCTGCTGTAGTGTGCAGAAATATGACTTTGTTTTCCGGGTTCTTCACACTTTTATAAGCATTTGGATTCATAAACAGTTGCCAATCGTCAGGGTGAGCGGTCACATATACCTCCAAGTCTTGAGATAATGCAACTGAAAATGTGCAGAACGTGAAGAGGTAGGCTAGTACTTTCATAGGGAATGTTTTATGAAAGTTAGCGACTTTTATGCTACACGGAACTAACTACTCTATCGTAAATGTGGAGGAGCCAACCACATTGTTATCGCGATCGATCGCATGCAAGAGGTAGGTGCCCTTACTCATTGATGCCTTTATGGAGTACTTCTTCTTTGTAGACTCTGATGCGGATCGCCAAAGCAATTGATTTCTGAAGTCGGTAAGCCTAGGTCCTCCTTTCGCTTCGTAACTTGGGCTGAGGTACCTAATTCTTTTGGTATTGGTAATTTTGATGTTTCGATCATATTTATCGAAAGTTTTGAACTTGATGATTCCGGCAAACTCATTCCCATTGATTAAGGTATAATGAGGCAATGCGGTAATGCTTTCGATATAATTCGGATTGACAGAGAATATCTCGTTTGAGGTAACAGGTATCCCATTTAGTAATACCAATGTAGAGTCACTGCTTCCCGTGTAGGAAAGGCTTTGAGCAGAAAGGCTTTTTTTACCATCTTTTGTTCTAATTCTGACCTCAGGGATGTACTCAGCAATCGGGTCTTCCAGCTTTGGAAAACGAGTATAATCGTCTAGTAGGTAGGTTTTGGATGGTAGAAAATTGAATAGCTCTTGATCACCATTCTTGATCGTGGGCTCATATTTCTCTGCAAAGAAGGCGTCTTCAATTTGCACTTCTTGTGCTCTTTGCAAGATCCATTCTTTCAATGAAGGGTCAATGCTTAGTTCGGGAATTTCCCACTGGATGTTATTGGCGTAAAAAGGATTACTGATCTCTATCTTCGAATCAATGACGGTTCTTAAAAGGAATGATCCTGATCTTTGCACTTCATCTAGCTGAAATGTGAAATCCCCGTTAGCATCTGACTCTGAAAAGTAGACGCTATTGTTTTGATCGGTGTTAGTAAGTGAAATCGTAGTTGAAATAGGCTGACCATTCTTACCTGTGACATTGCCCTGGACCAAAAAGCCGTAGGGTTCAGGTAAATAGTAATTATCTGTATCCCTAGTTACCTCCTCATACTTGATCTTTTCTAGATTTTTATGACGACTCCTCACATCAGATTTCTTGATTGAAAGGAATACATCACTTGATACAGCTTGCTGTTTTTCAAGTGTAATATGTAAGGAGTCATGGGGTTTGATCTTATTATCGGTAAGTTCAAACGCTACTGCGGCGTTTTTCAATGATCCGGAACTCTGCGATAGATTGTCTTTTACAAAAAAGTCACTGGAAATCTCTTCAAATGGATTGACAACACTAATGAGCTTTGTTCCAAAGTTCTCAGGAGAGGAGTTTTTCATCCAATTCGTATAAGCAAGCAGTGCGTAATTGCCAGTCTTTAATGTAGAGGGCAAGAATACAGAGCCACTGAACATTCCGCCCTGCAGCGAAAATATCTGCTGCACTCTCGCATCGTTGTTTTGATCAATGAGCTCCACATACAAAATCTGACTCAATGATGACGGCTTTTCGTCCATTTGGCAGGCAATACCCAAATAGACACTTTCACCCGTAAGGTACAAGTCATGATTAGTAATGAGCGCTATTTTTTCCTCCTGACCGAATAGGCTCATCGGGATTAATGAAAGGAAAAGAAGTAATTGTTTGAGTTTCATTCTGTCCAAAAGTCTGGTTTTTGATTTGTTCCGTAGACGGTGCAATCGGCACAATTCCTAGGAAAATAAAATGCAGCTCCGGTCCCAAAATAGGCCAAAACCCAATCATCTCCTAGGGCTGTTAGTGTTGAATCCACTGCTTCAACGGTATTGCTACTTACTAATGAGTCTACACCAAAGCACTCAATCAGATTTGTTCTGATGACCCTAAAGCCTACGTCTTCAAACTCTTCTCTTTTGAATTGCCTTCTTACGGATCTGACTTGTGCCGCTTCAAAAAATCCTAAAACGGTTTCAGCAGGGTTGGTGATCGACCGCATGTTACCGATGATGCTGCCAGGTTGTGTATCCGCAAAGGATCCTTGATCTTGGCTGGTTTTATTTATTTCGTTCCAAAAGTTGTAAGATGCTTCAGAAAGTGCATACATCTTGATTTCAATATTGAATCCTTTTTTCATAAATCCCTCCTCAGAGTGAAAATTGAAAATTGGAAGTTTTTCCAAGCCTGCTTCAGGGACCAAAAGCTGTTCAAGGTTTAGTTCGTCGATGTTTTCGCTTCTCCAGCAAAACTCCACTTGCAATGAGTCATTCGCACCTCCACGTTCTCGAGTAATAAACTCATTGTCAATAAATAACCATCTGGAGGGGGTGCGCACAGAGAATTGATAGGTATAATTTACTGACCACCTCAAATACCTGTTTTGGATCGTGTTATTCTTTGCATCAATAAAGAAGTTGAATCGCCCTGCAAATAGATTTGTCACCATGGGCTCGCTACTGAACTCAGCATAGATTGAGTCTATCGGGGATGTTGCTTGAACTGACACCACATTTGATTCATAGCTCCTGCCATTTCTGGTGTTGATGAATAGCTGCAACTCGTCATCAATTGAGACCGCAAATGGTGCTACTGATAGATACTTGCCATCTTGCCCTTCAGAAAAGTCAAATCGTTCTCCGGCCTGATTTTCCACCCAAACTGTTGCTCCGGTTTCGTACGTAAAAATAGAATCGATATTGATGGCCTGAGTACGGCTCAGTTTTACTTCTTGTTGAATAAGTTCGTCGGTTATCAATGCCTCTACCACGAGAAAATCATCAAATGTCAGTCGATCGGGATCAAGCTGTTCTATGCAGCCGGATAGAGCCGAACTCAAGATAGCTGCCAGAAAATATTTGATCTTACCACCCATCTGGTAACAAAGTCTAGTCTTCCTCCCAAAAAGCTGGCTGCTGGTTTGTCCCGAAGAGCGTACAGTCAGAACACTCGATCGGGAAGTAGTAAGCAAAAGGAGGACTATCGGTAAAATAGGTCAGTACCCATTCCTCACCAAGTTCCTCTAATGTTGCTGCTACCGCCTCAGGTGTCTTCAAGCTTGTTACAGAATCTACACCCAAGCAGTCAATCAAATTGGCTCTAATAACCCTAAAGCCATCATCAAAAAAGTCATCTCGGTCGTACTGTCTACGGACTGAGACTTCCTGAGAAGCTTCGAAAAGCCCCA
>CAYYNA010000266.1:1179-4568 GCA_964472815.1 uncultured Roseivirgaceae bacterium | reverse complement strand
GCTTGAAAAGCAAATATATTGATTTTTTAAATACATAGAATACCAAAGTATAACGCGAGTCAAAATATTGAGTTTCATAAAATCTTCAGTAAAGATTTTGACCCTTTATACTTTGGCTACTTCCACTGCTCTTATTTTATCAAGTGCACGACACTTGGATATATCTCAAAGGGTGGACATAAGGCTTGCGGCCTCCTTCCGCGTTATATCCATCACATGCGGAGATTGGGTATTCTGTTTATTGTCTTACTTCCTCAAGTAGTTTGGGGCCAGTGCTGCTCCGGCGGTGTTCCTATGTCAAACAACATCGGCTTGCCGAATGCAACTGTAGGTACCTTCCAGCTCAATCTGAATTATGACTGGAACAACCTGCAACGGCTAAAGTCGGGCAGCCAGACCCTGAGCGACGATACGCGCCAGCGAGAAACACATACATTATTGCTAGAATCAGGTTATGCCTTTAGCGATCAGTTTTCGGTAGATCTCCTTGTTCCCTTTATCCAACAGGAACGTACCATTTCCACACTTAATGTCCTGGATGAAGAAGCTACGCGAGGTATCGGAGATATAGTGATTCTACCAAAATATACTTTCAAGGATGCGCTGACTATTGGCTTAGGTGTTAAGCTACCCACCGGGAGGTCGAACTTCTTAAATGACCGCCAAATTGCACTACCTGCTGATCTGCAGCCAGGAAGTGGCGCTTTGGATGGGATCCTATTTGTCGCCTATGAACGATACAGCACGAAAAGACCCAGTCTGGGCTTCTTCGCCAACACCATCTTCAGAAATACTGGAACCAACGATTCCTACTTTGCCAATACGAGTTACCAGTTCGGCAATGAACTGCAAACAGCAGTAGGAGTATCGGATCGGTTCTTAGTCTTTGGAAGACCAATGGACACCTCTCTGCGAATGCAATACCGAAAGCGTGGAAGAGACTTCTTTGAGGGGAATGAATTTCCCGGCTCAGGTGGGGATTTTATCTTCATCAATCCTGGAATAGCGGTACCATTTTCACAAAAACTGAGCTGGCAAGTAAATGCGACTGTGCCAGTTTATGCACAGGTGCAAGACACCCAGCTGAGCCCTTCTTTCCAATTGAATGCAGGGTTTTCCTTTAAAACGAATTTTAAATCAAAAAATAGTTTGTAGCGTATGAAGCGGATGTTGCCACTAGCCCTTGTGCTGGTATTTCTAGGATGTAACAATTTTCCCGAGGACACGAATCAAAGATCAGAAGACTGGCTGATTGCCAGGTCCAGGGTATTCGACGGAGGGCCGGGCAAAGACGGAATACCCGCGCTCAGCGATCCTGAAACTGCTTTGGTAGGCTCTGGGTTGCTATCCTACCTCTCGGACGAGGATTTGGTCCTGGTGTACAAAAACGGGGATGACATCAAGGCCTATCCACACACCATCCTAGACTGGCACGAGATCGCCAACGATCGAGTGGGCGAGGACGACCTGGCCATTATCTATTGTCCACTTACCGGTACCGGACTTGGGTGGGGGCGATCGCTCAACGGAGAGCTCACCACCTTTGGTGTGTCTGGTTTGCTTTACGAAACTAACATCATGCCGTACGACCGCTTGACCGATAGCTACTGGAACCAAATGTTCAATCAATGTGTGAACGGCAATCTGATCGGGGAAGTACCGGAGTTTATCAACGTGATACAGATGTCTTACGGAGCGCTAAAAACGCTTTACCCAACAGCAGGTGTGGTGACCACCAATACAGGTTTTTTCCGTGATTACGGCAGGTATCCTTACGGCTCGTATCTGACGAATACTAACACGCTCTTTCCGGTAGAAAGATTTGACCAGACGATTCATCCAAAAGAGTTTGTGAGAGGTGTGGTGGTTGGAGAGGAATCCGCTGCTTTTCGGTTTCCAGAGACGGGTCGCTCCTTGCAAATGGAGGTACTTGGCGGAGAAGAAGTAGTGGTGGTAGCTGACCGAGATAATGACTTCATTGTTTCTTTCCTTAATCAAGCGCTAGATGGGACCGACTTGACCTTTGAACTGGTGCAGGATGTGGACTCTGAAGCGATCCTTTCAGACCAGCTAGGAAACGAGTGGAATGTGTTTGGAGAAGCGATTACTGGACCCAATCAAGGAGCACAACTGACCGCTCCCTACAGCTACATGGGTTTCTGGTTTGCCTGGGCCAACTTTTATCCGGACATTAGACTGGTTGAATAAGGTACTTTACTGAAAGAGTATATAAGTCTGTCTACCAATTATTTATAATTATTCATCATAACCAGCCTGACAAGAAAAGCAGGCATTGGCATAAGCATCGTATTGTTCGTAGGCAGGTCCAATCTTCCCATTAATCGTGATGATGCGATCCAAACGTACATGGTCATTTTGACCGATCACCAAAAACTCATCGTCAGGATGTTTATGTACTGCCATGGAGGAACCTCTTGCATCCATCACTTGGGATTGCTCATCAAAATAGAAGACTTTGAAGGTTTCGTCACTTTGCACGAGTGACTCAATTAGTTGATTGAAATCTGGATCTACTTGAAGGTACTTGTCCATGTTCGTCTATTGGTTATTGGTTTGAAGACCAGATGGTTGTTTAGAAAAACCAGCTTTTGCCTCCTAAAGGTTCATTAGATACGGAATAATTCAGCCAGCCTTAAATGCAACATACGTTTAGCCTATTGCGACATAGCTGCTATTCGGCCAAAGGGGCGACCAATAACTTAGCTTCATCCAACATTTCAATCGAATATGAAAAAGCTACTCTGTATACTCACAACTCTTTGCTTGCTAGCATCGAGCTGCACAAACGAGGAAGTTGTCATAACTGAAGAGGAAGACCTTTACGAGTACCCAATCTATGAGTCGCCAGAAGATTACAGTAATGAACTTCCTGGAATATATAACTACTGGTCTCTTTTCGAAGCGGATACGCTTGTAGGTTCGCTCAGTATCGATTCCCTGTTTATTTTACATATGGACACGTTCCCGTACTATTCAAGCCCATCTTGCCAACTTGACTTAGAAATAGACTGGGATGGAGTGTGGTTTTCAGCACTTCTCCCACAACCAGATAGTATACCGCTTCGCTCACCCCAGCTTTCAGGTACATGGTTTAAAGCGGATAGTAGTTTCAGTTTTGAATTCAGACATTTTATTGAAGACTCCCAAGCTTCGTACTACAAAACACGGTTTTATTATGGTACTAGGGTTAGATAGTCTAGGGTCCATATTCCATCATTGAGATATTCTCATGCATCTGGAGCGCAGTTGTACGAAGCTTATAAAATAGACTTGATACCACCTTCCAGCTGATAAATGGCTTGGATCTCCTCCAAAGAAAGCGGTCGGTTAAAGATTGCTAGTTCATCCATGGATCCGATAAAACTCAG
>CAYYNA010000266.1:0-1079 GCA_964472815.1 uncultured Roseivirgaceae bacterium | reverse complement strand
AAGAAAGCGGTCGGTTAAAGATTGCTAGTTCATCCATGGATCCGATAAAACTCAGTCCAAGGTAGATTTTGGCATTGTCCAGATCCCAAGTGAAGGGATCATTTACATTACTAACCGTACCAATCTTCTCTCCATTGAGATATAAGGAAAACGTGTTTTGATCACCACCCAATGCTTCGTAGGTGATACCAATATGAGTCCAACTCGCGCTGGCAAAGGGCGGATCATCGACAGCAATCCTTCTTCTGGCAAGCACCGAATCTACCGGAACCCCAACGGTATCTTGACTCCAAGTCGTCATATCTCCAATTATTCCCAACCTGAAATCTCTAGGATTTTCTCTCGTGAAGTCCACCCAAATAGACGCGTCGTTCCATCGGGTATCCGTGACTTGTATGGGGTCTGTAAAACCGGGTTCTAGATCTTTGGCAGGGTCCAGGCTGAGCCAAAAAGAGATGGAGCCAGACCAATTAGAAGGATCGTAGGCTATGTTGTCCTTCGCTTTGAAGAACAACGTAGTATCAGATTTACTACCGAACCGAAAAGCAGCTCCAAATTTTCCTGCGTCTTCTATTATTTCATGAGCGGGCTGGTGCATACCCACTACGACCTGATCCAGCTGCTGTCTTGAAGGAACCGTGTAGATGTTAGGATCTCCTTTTGCATAGTCTGCATTGAACCCCTCGTCAAAGGATAGAAAGAAGGTCAAGGAATCTTTGAGGTCCGTATTTTCTGCTTGCTTGCACGCAGAGATCAGCAAGAGAGCTACCAAGAACCACGCAAAATGGATCGTTACTTTTTTCATGTGTGTTTAGATATGGACGCAAGATATCTTTTTGTGTAGAACTGGCCAGCTAAGACATCTCCTTTCAGTCAAATAAGAATTTTAAAAGCAACAACAGTGATGCATTGCTTACGTGCCACCGATTGGATGCTATCACGACTGGAATTATATTTAGTTAGAAATAAATGAGATGGACTTTGGCCGTAACGAATAAATCTATTTGGAGATGGATAGGGGAAGCAGGGCTAGTTTTTGGATCAGTAGTGGGCGCCTTCTATTTTGAAGACGTTCGAGA
>CAYYNA010000265.1:2822-4668 GCA_964472815.1 uncultured Roseivirgaceae bacterium | reverse complement strand
CTTTTCTAAGGATACGATATGAATTTTGTTTCCGTTGCGCACAGCGATTCTGTTCAGGACTTCTTCCTCATTTTGCCTTTCCTTTAAGACTTTTTTCACATCCAAAGAACGATTCTCAAGAGTGCCCAACTTCTGTTTCGCTTTTGCTAGTGCATCATTGAATCGATCCTTGGAGTATGGCTTGAGAAGATAATCTGCTGCATTCCGTTCAAACGCCTGGATGGCAAACTCATCATAGGCAGTACTAAAAATGATTACTGGTGGGTCTTCCACGAGTTCTAGCATCTCAAAACCTGTCAGCTTGGGCATCATCACGTCCAGAAAGACCATATCTGGCCTCAGCTCATTGATTTTCTTGAAGCCATCAAACCCGTTCTCGCTTTCTCCCACGATCTCTATCGCTGCATCTTCTTGCAAATAATTTCGGATCACTTGTCTTGCAAGCTGTTCATCATCGATAATGAGCGTGCGAATCTTATTCATCTTTTACTCGCATTTAAGGGTACCAGAAGTGAGACGCAAAATTCGCTATCTGTTTGGCGAATCTTGACCAGGTTAGCTTGTCCATAGACTAATTTCATCCTTTTTTGAATATTCATCAGTCCAATACCTTCTCCCTTTGACTTTACTGCTTCGGGATCAAAAGAATTCAGCACGGAGATCTCAAGAAAGCTCTCTTGATGCTGTGCACTTAACTGTATGGTCACAGGCTCCAAGGTATCATAAATGCCGTACTTAATCGCATTTTCCATCAAGGGCTGAAGTATCAAGTTGGGCACCTTTACATGGTGACTTCCTTCTGAAATCTGTTTCTCAAACTGGAGACGTTCTCCAAACCGTACCTTCTCGATATCCAGATATAGAGAGACATTCTTTATTTCTTCTTCCAGCGTATTCATCTCAGCACTATCCTTCCCCAGGGAGTATCGAAGAAATTCACTCAGCTTTACCACCATTTCCTGGGCAGAAGTGGGCTCTGCTACTGTCAAGGCATTAATAGAATTAAGACTGTTAAAGATGAAGTGAGGGTTTATTTGCGACTTCAGCATCCTGAGCTCTGCATCCTTGAGTAAAGTCTGTAATTCAAGTTCATGCTTCACCCGCTCCTGTCGATCCTGGTAATACCTGATCAAGTAAAAGATCAAGCAGGTAATGCAGTAATACATCAAGCCAATGATCCAACGAACTACAGACGTTTCTATCAAAAACTGTTCGTAAACTGCGTTGTTGAGTGAAATCTTCAAAATCAAATTGGAAACGTTGTACCAAACCAATATCGTGATTAGCGCCGCTCCAGAGTGCATTGCTATCAATCCAAGCTCATCTTTATTGAGACTTGCAAAAGTCACAACATACCAAAGCCCGATTGCCAAAAGAGCAAATAGGGCATTGTGCGTAAAGCTGTCTAGCAGAGATACTATAAGTGGGAAGCTTTGGCCGAAATACAGAATGGTCCAGTGGACCAAGAAAATAACAACCCATACCAGTACATAATATCTGAGAGATGTCTTACTGAGTATGGGATGTTTCATTTATAGGTTTTCTCTTAAGGGCCCAACAATTTAAGTCATGCGCCCTTTACATCCATCCCGCCGAAGATGATGGACCCTTTTATTCTAAGGATTTTCTTAGGATCCTGTTCTGCAAATGCCCTGCGTTCATCATTATAACCTCCGAATAATACGAAGCTATCGTTTAGCACCGTCCAATTATTCGGCACTCGGATGTTGTTGCCGCCAAACAGACAGAATACATCAAGTATGACTTCTTCTTGCCCGAGCTCCGTTTCTGTGAAGTCCACATCAGAACCACCAAACACGGATGTGAGCTTTCCTCCAAGAAAGTT
>CAYYNA010000265.1:0-2722 GCA_964472815.1 uncultured Roseivirgaceae bacterium | reverse complement strand
TGAAGTCCACATCAGAACCACCAAACACGGATGTGAGCTTTCCTCCAAGAAAGTTTTTTGAGGTAAAAATCTTATTGGATCCGCCAAAAATTGACGTATTGTTAAAAAAGTCTCGGTCATCCTCAAGCATTGCTTTGGAGTGGTAGTCTTTCCGACGTAGCACAATCACAACTCCGATGACAATCAAGATTACTGGCCACCAGTCTCGCATTCTGAAATGTGGCAGGTACAGAATATCTGGTAATAGAAAAAATCCCCCAATGAAGAGGAATATAAGTCCTTCACGCCTTCCTGTGACCAGCATAGACCCTCCAATTAGAATGAGTATCATCTCCCAACCAAATAACCAGTATGGTAGAAATGCTGGAATAAGGTCAAGATTCCGAAACAAGAAATATGAGCCTATGGCTACCAGTGCTACACCGAGCCACGCTTTTCGATTAGTTGTAGATTGTTCTTCCATTTTGAAGTGTGTTTTTGATTATGCTTCAAAGCTGAAGAATGCACCCTGCTTTTTGTAAAGAAAATCGGTAAGTAGCAGGTCAGCACCGGTAAGTGACGGAATTAGTCTTTTGAAGCCTTACCCCTCCAAGAGCCTTCGGATCAACAGTAAGGTAGACCCACTGTGCTTGAGCAATTTAAGCGAACCTTTGCATCACTTTCCGCAGAACAATTACCTTTAATTGAAGGAAAAGCACAATTTTTATCAGCAGGTGCAGGTTGCTTCTTACTAGTGACTTTGAAGAATCTGTTACGCAAAAAGCACTTTGATATTGAAAATAAGTTATGCGAAACAAGACCATATATCTTAGATCAATTGAGCATATTATTAGTAAAAAGCTAATCCCATTCGATAAAACACTTTTTATCATGCCCGATTATAATGGAATTAAAATCGACCATCCTCGAGTGTTTGAAGGGGTAAGCCTTGTACATTATTCCGGTAGTGAAGAACAGATAAGAGGATACATGAATGATGGATTCATACGTATTTTGCAAATTGAACCTGTCGAAATTGTAGAAAGCTCTGTTAATCTGAAGATCGACGTAAGCTTGGAAATTATTTCCGAAAGTTCTAATCATTCTAATCTAATGAGACAACTTGCTGAATACGAGAGAAAAGCGCTATTCAATATTGGAAAAGGAGATATGCAAGAAATCAAGATGTATCTCAACGTAGAGCATCACTATTTCAAGTTTGATTTCGATTGTGATTCTCATTCATTTGAGCTTAGTAGTCACGAACGGAAGATTTTCGTTTCATAAGAATCTCAAATAAGCTTCTTGAATAGCCTAAGCTTTTTAGAATCGGTGCAAACAGGAAACCATCTATAGCAATTTTTTCTAAGCTCAGCAATTAAAGTAAGCTCAATAGATCCTCTGTCTAAAGGCATAACTGAAATCACCTTCAATTTTGCCTGATTCGTTTTCTCTATTACATTGAAGCCCAAGTATTATGGATATTAAAGACATTATCGAATTTCAACTACCGTTTATAAAGGAAGACGGCTTCAAAAATGAAGTCATTGCAAAGTCTAAAGTGGTAGAGGTGGAGGCTGGGACACCCATCCTGCAAGAGGGAAGCTACGTAAAGGCTGTTCCAATTTTGCTAAATGGACTGGTAAAGGTGGTAAAGCAAGAATCTGGAGGTAGAGAGATGCTTCTCTATTATATCTATCCCTTAGAAAGCTGCATTATATCCATTAATTGTGGGCTCAATGACTTGAAGAGCCGTGCAAAGGCCATTGCTGAGGAAAAGTCCAAGGCACTAATGATTCCTGCTACGATCATCAGAGATTGGCAAAGGAGCTACCCTTCATTCAATGAATTTATCCTTAACCTCTATCAAAAGAGATTCGATAATGTCCTGGACGCATACAATGCCATTGCTTTTCAAAGACTTGACCAACGACTGCTATCATACTTAAATGCTCGAACCAGTGCCCTTAACAGCAGGGAAATCAAAGCTACGCATCAGGATCTGGGAGACGAACTAGGTACCGCCAGGGAAACCATTTCCAGAATGCTGAAAAAGCTAGAGTCCGAGGGTAAAGTGAAGCTACATAGAGGCTCAATTGAAGTACTGTAGAAATAATCACCCTTGTGTGATTTAGGTCACTGACATTGACAAATCGTCAACTCATATTTGAAGAAAAAGGAATGAGTATGAAGAAAAATATGAGCAAAACAGACGGTATCATCAGAATCATTGTCGCTGTTGTGATTGCGGCTTTATGGTACACCGGTTTGATTGGAGGCATATTATTTGCCATTCTGGGCGTGATTTCGGTAATATTTATTATCACGGGATTCGTGAATTTTTGCCCCTTATATGCGGTCCTTGGAATCAGGACCAGAGCTAAGACCAATTAAGAAGGTGTTTGGTTTATAAATGCTGAAAAAGCTCGCTGCAAATTGCAACGAGCTTTTCTTTGTCGTGCTGTGTAAGCACTAGTTCTCTTTATTCTCTCCTCAGGGAACTGGCAGGATTCACAATAGCTGCTCTGATGCACTGATAGCCGATGGTGGCTAGGGTAATTGCTGCGAGCAAAATCACTGGGATAACAAATAGATCGGGTGTGATATCAATACGATAGGCAAAGTCCTTTAGCCAATCTTTCAGTAGCAAATACAAGACTGGCATAGCGATTATTGACGCTAGCCCGATCAAGAACAAATAATCCTTAAAAAGCAGCATTAGTATCGATGATATTTTTGCTCC
>CAYYNA010000264.1:0-4688 GCA_964472815.1 uncultured Roseivirgaceae bacterium | reverse complement strand
CCCGTAATAGCTGGCTGAAAAGCGTTGGTTATAATTGAGTCGATAGCGATAAGTGGTGCACGCTCGACCCTCAGAGTCGCCGTATCTGTATCAAAACCAAATGGGTTGGTGGCTGTAGCAATCATCTCATAAACGCCCGTCTGTAACGAATCCACCTGGCTCGCCGGCAGGATCCACGTACTATCCATATTATTGATAGCAGAATAGGTGGAGTCTAGTAATTGTAGTGTGATCAAAGCAGTAGTGTCGTCAACAAACCCACTGATTTCCGGTCGGAATTCCATGGTGAAAAGAGAATCCAATGACACGTTAGGGAGTCGATTGATTGTCAAGGTTGCCGTATCCATTCCAACCCCAGCATCATTGGTGGCGGTGACAATCAATTCATAAAACCCACTATTCAATGAATCAATCTGTCCTGCAGGCAAAGTCCAAGTACTATCTTGGTTGTTGATCGCATTGTACACAGAGTCAAGTAATTGCACCGTGACGACCGATAAGGTATCACTTATAGTACCCGTAATCGCTGGTTGATATTCGATCGTAACGATTGAGTCAGCAGAGACTATCGGAACCTGAAGGCCAGGATTGCCAATGTTGAACATAAAAATTGGCTGGGAATCATCCTCTGACCTGAGTTGTGGGAGTAAAATATCTAATGATCCATCGCCATTAAAATCTCCAATCGCCGATTCTCTTTGCCTGATGGTTGAGTTATTGGATATACCTAATGCACTGTTGTTTGGCGACTTTAATACAAATGATGGCATGTCCTCTTCTTGAATATCACCATCACTTACGATCAGCATTGCATCTTTCGTATTGTCATCTCCAAACCCTTCAAGACTTGAGATCAATAGTTCATCGTCTCCGTCCTCATCAATATCCGGTATTACGATAAGCTCTCCTAAAAACTCATCCAAAAACTGACTCTCAAATAACCCTAGGGGCGCTGCTGGAATTTTCAAGGACTTATCTACGGCGTTATCCATAGAGTTGCCTCCATACCAAACAAAGAGCCCTTCGCTACCCTCACTTATTGAAGAACCTGAATCAAAAAACCTGAACGGAATGGCTAGGATGTCATTAAAGCCATCACCATTTATATCACCTGACTCAAGGTTGATTCCCAAAAATTGATTGGAGGAAACAATTTCATCTTCTGGAACAATGAGTGTCAAATCTGGTGATGCAAAACTGCCAGCACCATTACCAAAGTATACATATACCAGCCCTGAGGTACTAGATGATTGGTCTGCACTAAATAAGGTCCTTCCGATATCCGCAATAGCAAAATCATCAATACCATCTCCATTGACATCACCCAGGCGCCTACTCCTGAAACCAAGACCAAATGGACTACCAAGATTTAATCCATCTACATTGTCCCCAAAATCACTCAGCGAAAATGAAGGAGCACTAGAAAGACTAGCTGCTCCCAAATAGATGTACTTTTCATTTACTCCAGAGATCATGACAATGAAGTCATTAAATCCATCGTCGTTTATGTCTCCCAGATTGTTAATCGATGGGAATCCGTTGAACGGAAGATCTGTGCTTGATATCGTAAGGTCAACATCAAGATCTAAGGCTACTGATCCCAGATATACATCGATGAACGTTTCAACATTATCTGATCTGTTAATGATAATGTCATTAAATCCATCACCGTTGAAGTCGGCTGATCTCATCTCTCCATAGCTGAAATCACCGGTTGCGGCAAGACTTAAATCAGGCGTCTGATTTATCGATCCTCCATAAAATATAAGCAATTGGTTTTGTAGCAACACGGCAAAATCGTCAACCCCATCCGCATTCGCATCTCCAATGTTCTCTGTCATCTGAAATCCATCGAAGGTGTTTGGATCATTGTCTCGCTGACTGGATAAAGTGAAAATAGGATCAACTAGCTCGAAATTTTGATTCGATGTAATCTCCTGAATATTAAAGTATCCAGAAGAATAGATAAGGTCCGGAATCAGCGTATTGCTTATTTCGGCATAGTAGATCCCAAACTGATCGGCGACTAGAAATGTATCCACAGCACCAGCGACAAGCACACTATCAAGAAACCAACTTATTTCATTTCCAGATCCTTCAAGTGTAGGAATGCTCAAAGTCGTTTGACCTCCAGAGGCAATTACAATGGTTGTATCTCCCGTCAAAGCATTCTGTGGATCAAAAATGATCGAATCAATGGACAGATTTGGAAGAAGATCCTCGAAGCTTAGGTCATTTAGTGTAACATTTAATGTTAGCGGCTGGGAGACAGCCGTCAGGTCAGGTAAGGCATCTATGAAATTATCTTGAGCAAAGATTTCCTGTATACTCGGCAAGTCGGCTAATTCAACAGGCAGAGAAGTCAACTCGTTTCCATTTATGTACAAACTCTCCAAGTTGCCTAAAAGACCAATTTCTGGTGGAATACTTGTGATGTCGTTAAAGTCTAAGTCAAGTAATTTCAGCGCATCAAGGTCAGCTATCTCAGCGGGCACATCACCAGTCGCACCATTGATATCAAGCTCAACAACTCGTTCATCCAACACCACAACACCCTGCCAGAGGGAAACCAAAGTATCCGATAACCAATTATCAGCGGATACCCAATTAGGACCGTCTAATGCATTGTAGATGGCGATCAAAGCGAGCGAATCAGATGCGGAGACAGGCCCAACCTGACCTTCGTTATTTGTAATTACACCTTCATTGAGGTCCAGGTCGTTAGCCCCAAAGCGATTGAAAGAGACATCAAACAAGCTAAGCTGTGTCAAGTTGGACAGATCAGGAAGTGAGTCCAATTCATTTTCTCGAACATTTAGTTCATCTAAGATGGTCAATTGATTGAAGTTACTTGGAACCGCATCGGCAAAGTTGTTTCTCTCCAATTGCAGCCTAAAAATGTTCAGGTTGTCCCCAAGAAACGACGGAATATCCCCGGTAAATTGGTTATCGCCTAGTCCCACTTCAGTAAGCTGAGTCAGTCCTGTCAAATCGGGGATTGTACCTGAAAATTCATTAAGGCTCAAATACAAGATGCTGAGATTAGTCAGGGTATTAAATTCCGCTGGAATTGAGCCAGAAAGTTGGTTATTATCGAGGTAGAGGCCATTAAGGTTTACAAGGTTTCCAAGTTCTATAGGCATGGCACCTGTTAGCTGATTGCCTCTCAATAGTAGGAATTCAAGGGCCGTTAGATTCCCAAGTTCAGCTGGAATTGATCCTGTCAGTTGATTATCTCCCAAGTCCAGCGTTTGCAGGCTTGCTGCATTTCCAATGGCTGCTGGAATGGAACCAGTAATCTGATTTTCTGCAAGGGTCAAAAACTGCAGGTTACTCATGTTCCCGAGCTCCACAGGCAATGGATCTGTTAGTTGATTTTGGGAAAGGTCGAGATTCGTCAGAGCAGTCAGATTCCCAAACGAAGCAGGTATTCCTCCACTGAATTGATTGTCAAACATGAGGAAATCGTCCAAGTTTGATAGGTTGCCAATCTCAGAAGGGATACTTCCTGTGAAGCTGTTATTGCCCATGCGAATGGAGATCAAGTTTGACATGCTCCCGATTACAGAAGGCATGGTGCCTATTATTTCACTATCACGGATCCAAAGGAATTCCAGGACAGAAAGGTTGGCAATTTCAAGCGGAATTTCACCGTTCAGCGCCCCTTGAGATATGTTCAAAAATCGCAGCGAATCTAGATCACCAATTTCAGGTGGTATTGTGCCTACTAGATTGTTTCCAAGAAAATTACCCGAGCCATCATCTTCCAATTCAAGTCTCGTCACCCTGTCGTTTTCCAAAGTGATGCCGTACCACGTGGCAGCTGGACGAATCAGCCAACCTCCATTATTAGACCAATTCGCTCCTCCGGTCGCATTGTAGAATTGTACCAACGCCACAGAATCACTAACATCGATGGCAGGAACAGGAGTAGTTCGTTCGGTGAAGACCGTGATCTCTGTAAAGCTATTATTTGGGTTAAACCATTCAATGGTTAACTCTGGAATAGCATCATCGTAGGAGATGGAAACAATATCATCCGCACCGAATCCGGAATCACCAATTGTTTGGCCTGAGAAACTACCGCAATCATCAGTAATTATTGCCCCTACATTATTTCCCCCAAAAGCTTGATAGAAGCTCCCTGTGTAATCAGAAATCTGATATTGACCATCTCCAATAGCATCGATTGTAACCAATTCGTTCAAACCAAAATTTCCAAAGGAGCCGTTCTGAGTCGCACCTTCCCAAATGATATCGGTATTGATTGGCGAAACGTAGGAGGGACAAGAAATCAGGTCAAGAAAAATCGACTCTGAAAGCACTCGAATGCCGGGCTGAGAAGCTAGCTGCACCTCGAGCTCGTAAGCCCCCTCAATATCCAGACCTGCGCTTGCAAATTCTAACGTGGCATTGGTCTCACCGGGTATCACCACTCCATCCTTAAGCCATTGAAATTGATCCCCCGTGCCGCTATACCCAGGATCAACGATCACATTATCACCTTCGTCTACCGCTATGTAGGTGGTCGAAGGAGCAAAAAGCTGCGGTTCAAAATTGAAATTAGCCACTGTAGAGGACGCCCCAATTGCTGCAAAGTCAAGAAAGTTGAAGTAGAAATTAAAGTTGCCCAGATTTGGCCAGCTCACGGTACTTAGATCCACCAGTGAGGTAATTCTGTTTCCTTC
>CAYYNA010000263.1:2341-4780 GCA_964472815.1 uncultured Roseivirgaceae bacterium | reverse complement strand
TAGGAGAAAACAGCGGTTTGATTCGCTCACTAGTTTGTCAAAACCTCGAAATCTTAGGAATAGATTTAGACCAAGAGAAGAACAGGCTCGCATCAAAAAGCACCAGACTTATCAGTTCAACCAGTAGTCAAGTCGGCGTTTTAGTAGTCCCAACAAACGAGGAATTAGAAATAGCTAGTCAGACTAAGAGAGTAATTGAAAGCTAATTTGTATTTTTTGGCTAGAGGCGACTGGAACAAATAAAAAAGCCTCAACAAACGTTGAGGCTCCTTTACTAGTAGCGGGGACAGGACTCGAACCTGTGACCTTCGGGTTATGAGCCCGACGAGCTACCAACTGCTCCACCCCGCGATGTGGACGGCAAAAGTAAATAAAGCTTTCAAATTAGCAAGAGCTGTAATTGAAAAAATTAATTGATGCTCGGAAAGGACAGCACCCAGGGAAAAGAGGGAGTTACCCTTGCTTTCCATACCCTTCAAACGCCTCTGTTATTCCAGTCTGGTTCATTCGGTGCTTCTTCAATGTCTTCAAGTACTCTCCAAAACCAGCCAATTGATCGCTATTGACTGAAAGCTTCCGCCCCTTAATTTCTATTGGAAAAACTTCTTCACTTCCATCGTTCAATCGAACGTAATAAGATTCGCTGATGAAGTACCGATCCGGTGTTGCTGCCACAATT
Organism: uncultured Roseivirgaceae bacterium; assembly: GCA_964472815.1. Classification (GTDB taxonomy): domain Bacteria; phylum Bacteroidota; class Bacteroidia; order Cytophagales; family Cyclobacteriaceae; genus Ekhidna. Next base: position 4,101 of record CAYYNA010000263.1, on the reverse strand, counting down.
CCGTTCCCAGGTGTCCCAGACCTTACCTGACAAACAGGTTTGCACAGTAGCGTCATTCCCTCATTGGTGGAAAGTTCCTCAAAGAAGCCAAACTTTCCTTCATACTTCAATCCAATAAACGTCCGGTTATCAAATTCGAAGGACTTGATCTCTCGGGGTGCGGATATATAATATTTCTCGCAGCAGAAATTGACCACCAACCCCTCCACGAAAACATTGTACTTGCCTTCAGGCAGTAAGTAGGAGGAATTGTCTTTGCGGGTCATCTTTATTTCTCTCCATTCAGCAGTCAAATAAGGACTCCCCTCTTTTGAGTTCTCATTGTCATCAAATTTTAATCCCAGTGGCAGATCCAGTGACGTAGGCTTAATGGGAATGAGGAGATCTTGGCTGATGCAAGAAAAGCTTAATACCAAGGAAAAAAGTAGTAGATAGTAACGTAGTTTCATTTTAGTCTTTTTTTGTAGTTGAGTTTTATGTAAATCAAAAATGAGGTACAATCAGATATTCATACTCACCTGGCTGAAAAAAGTTGTTAATAATTGCGACGCTAAGCTGGAGTTAAATTTGCATTCCGATACACCCTAATTTTGTACCTGTGGAAGCTTTAGAAAAAGATGGATTTAAATCTGGTTTCGTCAATATCATTGGGCGGCCGAACGTGGGCAAGTCTACCCTACTAAATGCGCTTATGGGTGAAAAACTCGCGATCACCAGTAGCAAAGCACAAACCACCCGTCAGCGCATGTTTGGCATACTTAATGAAGATCAGCATCAGATCGTATTCTCTGATACACCGGGCGCCATTGATCCAGCATACAAACTACAAGAAAAGATGATGGGCTATGTCAGAACTGCACTAGAAGATGCAGACGTCATATTGTTCATGGTGGCACTGGAAGACAAAAACAACTATCCACAACTCATCGAAATGGCGCAAAGAAGCGAGGCTCCACTTATTTTCTTAATTAATAAGTCAGACCAAAGCAAAGGCTCCCAATCTCATGATAAAGCGTTCTATTGGAAGGAACTTTATCCTGATTTGGAAATGATGACCATTTCTGCACTAGAGCAACAAGGAACTGATGAGTTGCTACAGCGGATCTTGGAGCTTTTACCGAATCACCCACCCTACTTTCCTGCAGACGAGGTTACCGACAAAAGTGAGCGGTTCATTTGCTCGGAGATTATTAGGGAAAAGATCTTCCTCAACTATCAGCAAGAAATACCCTACAGTTCGGAAGTGGTAGTAACAAGCTTCAAGGAAGATGAGCAAATGATCCGCATCGAGGCAGAGATCTACGTGGAGCGAGACAGCCAGAAAGGCATCATCATCGGAAAGAAGGCCGAGTCCATCAAAAAAGTTGGAATGCAGGCAAGAAAGGACATGGAAATTTTCTTCGGAAAGAAAATTCACTTGCAAACGTTCGTGAAGGTGGAAAAAGACTGGCGAAAAGACGATCGAAAACTGGCTAGATTTGGATACTAATTATGAAACGATCCCTCTCCATAACTTTGGCTTTTCTGATACTCATCACTTCTTCTTTTACACCGAAGAGTATTGAAAAGGAGCAGACACTTTCCAAAGTTGAAAGGCTCTATTTGACCTGTAAAGTTTGGGGTTTCTTAAAGTACTATCATCCAAAAATCGGAACTGGTGTATACAATTGGGACGACAAACTTCTAGGGGTACTAAAAAACACCTCGAACATCACCACCTACGAGCAGCTAAACACCTACATGTATCGATGGATCTATGC
>CAYYNA010000263.1:0-2241 GCA_964472815.1 uncultured Roseivirgaceae bacterium | reverse complement strand
TACAAATATCAGACAGATCAAGACTGGGATGAAGTACTAAGAGAGATGATCGCCACATTTCTCGAGGTAAATTCAAAACTGGAGTTCCATCAGGCAATGCTCGAAATGGTGGTAAAACTTGACGATAGCCAAGCAGGCCTTGTTACTCCTACGCTGGACAAATGGCCGTACTATAATTATTTACCAGTTCGCATCGAGATGATTGAAGGTCAAGCCGTGGTTACCGAGATCATTGATGTTGAAAAGGCTAGATCTGAAGATTTACAGTTGGGTGATGTGATCACTTCCATTAATGGCCAATCGGTTCAAAACCTTCACGAATCGCAAAGCAAATACATCTGGGGGTCCAATGAAGCAGTGAAAGAACGAAGCATCTTCTATACCTTATTTATGGGGATGCAGGAGTCCCCCGAAGTGACCATCCAAAGAGCTGGCTTAACAAATACAAAAAAGCTCAATTTGTTCCATTACTCTGAAATCTCTTATGGCAAATCTGAGCCGAAAGAGAAGTGGAGCTTCCTTCATGACTCCATCGGATATGTAAATATGGGCGAACTGCGAACCGCTGATGTGGAACAAATGATGAGTGAAATGATGGATGCTTCTGTGATTATCATTGATATCCGAAATCAACCAAAAGGGACATACAAAGCAATTGCCAAATACCTACTGCCCTCAAAGACCTCTTTTGCGGTGTTTACTAAACCAGATTTTAGCTATCCCGGGAAATTCATTTGGGATGGTGAGCGCTCGTGTGGTGAGGAAAATCCAGACTTTTTCAAAGGAAAAGTGATTTTACTTGTCGATGAAAATACCCAAAATCACGCAGAGCTCTCTTGCATGTGTCTGCAATCCGCTCCCAATGTGGTTACTATCGGAAGTCAAACTGCCGGAACTAACGGGCCTCAATCCAAGCTCTCCATTTACGGAAAGTACTACTCCTCTTTTACTGGAACTGGAGTTTTCTACTACGACGAAAAAGAAGTGCAACGAGTAGGAATAGCGCCAGACATTTACATAGATAAAACTATTTCAAGCGTTCAAACGGGAGAAGACGATGTGTTGCTGAAAGCGATGGAAGTTGCTAAGGAAGAATTAGCGCTACTAAGAGAAAACGCACGTCTTATTGAGCAGGCAAGATTGGATTCCTTGCAAATGATTTCGATTCCAATGGACAGCTTAGCTATTGATTCTGTTGGCTTAGAGCGTGACAATAAGGACTAGGTTTTGTTTTAACTTCGCGCACCGTTAATCATTCATCATGGCCAATATTCTTGCAATTGTAGGTAGACCAAATGTGGGGAAATCCACACTCTTCAATCGACTGATTGAAAGAAAGCAGGCTATCATGGATAATGAGTCTGGTGTCACGCGAGACAGGCATTATGGATACGGAGAATGGAACGGTAAGAACTTTACGGTGATTGATACTGGCGGCTATGTGGAGGGGTCGGATGATATTTTCGAAGAAGCCATACGCTCACAGGTAAAAGAGGCGCTAGAGGAGGCCACCGCAATCCTTTTCATGGTAGACTGTGATACGGGCCTGCATGGGTTAGATCAGGACTTTGCCAACGTGATTCGAGAAATTGAGAAGCCCGTATTCATTGCTGCTAACAAAGCTGATAACCAAGAAAAAATGTTGGGTGCCCATGAGTTCTATTCTTTAGGACTTGATGCCACGATACATCCTATCGCGGCAGCTAGTGGATCAGGTACCGGTGATTTATTGGATGAGGTGTCATCGCACTTTGAAGATATCCAAGAACCTGACGAATCATCTGTTCCGAGGCTTTCCATCGTTGGAAGGCCAAACGTCGGAAAGTCTTCATTTGTGAATGCACTTGTTGGGAAGGAGCGCACTATTGTCACTGATATAGCTGGGACTACCAGAGATGCAATTAACACACGTTATAACCTTTTTGGGAAAGACTTCATTCTGACCGACACTGCGGGAATTCGCAAGAAATCAAAGGTCCGAGAGGATATTGAATTTTATTCAGTTCTTAGAGCTATTCAGGCCCTTCAGGATTCAGATGTGTGCATTGTCATGATTGATGCTGAACTGGGATTGGAAGCTCAAGACATGAACATCATCGGTCTGGCTCATAAGTATAAAAAGGGAATTGTACTGATGGTAAACAAGTGGGATTTAATTGAAAAGGATACAAAAACGGCTGATTCCTTCCGAAAAGTCTTTGAAGAGAAACTAGGGCCCTTAAGTTACATCCCAGTGATTTT
>CAYYNA010000262.1:1354-4786 GCA_964472815.1 uncultured Roseivirgaceae bacterium | reverse complement strand
TTGGGGTACCATTGGTGATAGAAGGCAATTCGAGCTTGGGACTCCACATGAGCAAGCGGTAACCAGTCCCTGTTCAGGTCGTACCAAAAGTGATTGGTCCTTCCTCTGGGCCACATTTCGTTGTGCTCCGCATCATCTGGATCGACTACCAAGGGACTTCCTTTATAACTATTGACCCAGGTTGAGTGTCGATCCCTTCCGTCAGGATTGAATGTTGGATCAATGAGCAAAACTACATTATCCAAAGCATCAACAACCTCTGTACCTTGCCCCGCCACGTAATAGTAAGCTGTTAGCATAGCTGCCTCTGCACCGGAGGGCTCATTGCCGTGCACGTTATAACCTAGCAGCACAATGGCCTTTTGCTCCGCTACATCGCCGTTATCAACTACAGGATCTACCAACTTCAAATGGTTCTGACGAATGGCTTCCAGGTTGCGGTGATTCTCTGAGCTGGTTACTTTGAGCACAACTAACAATCGATTTTCGTAGGTGATTCCGATCGTATCAAGGACTGCTCGATCGGAGCTCTGTGCCAAAGTTCTCATGTACCCTACGATCGCATCGTGACGCGTATGCAATGATCCTATCGGGTAGCCAAGGTACTCCTCCGGCGTGGGGATCCCAGAATCAAAGTTGGAATCTTCCGGAAAGAAATAGTCAGACTGGCTGAAACCCGCTACGGTAAACAAGAAGAGACAAATGGTAAATAGGTTTCTCATGGAATTGTTATAGTGCTTGATGTATATCAAATATAGCTGATGAAGAAGTTCTAAATAGAAATGGACTAATCAACTAGCTTGCATTTGGAGGTGTATCCATTCTGCCTTTGGTTTACTATCTTGAGTCTGTACAACCTACGAAAATGAAACACACGCTTAAACCACTACTCTTCCTATCATTTCTGCTGAGCCTCGTCATCGTGCCATTGTCTGCACAGGAGGTCCCGCAAGCCAATTATCAGAACCTTAAGTACCGAATGATCGGCCCCTTTAGAGCTAGCAGGACAGTTGGGGGTACTGGTGTTCCTTCTCAACCAAATGTCTTTTACATGGGTGTAAATAATGGTGGAGTTTGGAAAACGGATGATTACGGACGGACGTGGGATCCAATATTTGACAGTGCCCCGACCGGCTCTGTGGGAGACATTGCCGTTTCAGAATCCAATCCAAATGTGATCTATGTTGGAACCGGAGAAGGACTTCATCGACCTGATCTGAGTGTTGGGGATGGGATTTTCAAAAGTACTGATGCTGGAAATACTTGGGAGCATATCGGTTTGGAGGATGTACAGCAAGTGGGGAGATTGATCGTACATCCAAGCAATCCTGATATTGTATTTGTAGCTGGACTGGGTCATCCATACGGCTCCAACGAGGAGCGAGGCGTTTTCCGAACAAAGGACGGAGGCAAGACCTGGGATAAGGTCCTCTATCTGGATCGATACACTGGAGCTATCCAAGTAGAGTTTGACCCAAATAACTCGGAAGTAATCTACGCCGATATGTGGGAGCACCAGGAAGGACCATGGGAAAACGCTAAATTCTCAGGACCCAACAGTGGCCTTTACAAGTCCGTGGATGGAGGGAATTCGTGGAAGAAGTTAACCCAAGGGTTGCCTACTGCCGACCAGGGGTTAGGACGAATCGGGATCGGCATTTCCAAAAGCAATTCCGATCTGCTATTTGCAACCGTTCAAGCCGATGAAATGGGTGGCATCTATAAGAGCACAGATGCTGGCGAATCATGGACCTTCTTAAATGGTGACTACCGACTATGGGGCAGAGGTGGTGATTTTGCAGAGATCAAGGTACATCCCACCAACCCAGATCGACTATATGTCGGTAATATTGCTTCTTATACTTCTAAGGACGGAGGAAAGTCCTGGATGTCGCTCAAAGGCGCACCCGGTGGAGATGACTATCACCGTATTTGGATCAACCCAAACAATCCGGATATCATGCTTTTTGTGGCCGACCAAGGAGCTGTAGTGACAGTCAATGCAGGACGCACCTGGAGCTCCTGGTACAATCAGCCCACAAGCCAGCTGTATCACGTGAGCACAGACAAGCAATTTCCTTATTGGGTGTATGGCGGGCAACAAGAAAGTGGTGCCATAGGAATAGCCAGCAGAGGTAATGGCGGCCAGATCAGTTTTAGGGAGTTCATGGGAGTAGGAGCCGACGAGTATGCCTACATAGCGCCGGATCCGAAAGACCCTGACATCCTCTACGGAGGAAGGGTAACCAGATTTGACAAGAAAACTGGTCAGTCTCAAAATGTGGCTCCTGAAGCACTGCGATCAGGGAAGTACCGATTTGTTCGGACTATGCCATTGTTGTTTCATCCTGCCAATGATGACATGCTGTTGTTTGCCACCAATGTGCTTTGGAAAACTTTAGACGGTGGATTGAACTGGGAGTCAATAAGTCCTGATTTAACCTATGAGCAGCCTGAAGTTCCTGGTAGCGTCGGGAAGTACAAGACTAAGGAAATGGAATCCATGGCCAGACGAGGGGTAATCTATGCCATTGCGCCTTCTTCGCTGGACGTGGATCTAATTTGGGCTGGCACAGATGATGGCCGTGTTCATGTTACCATGGATGGTGGTAAAACCTGGACTGATGTTACTCCACCTCAAGTAAAATCCTGGGACAAAATCTCCCAAATTGATGCTGGCCATTTTGACAAGGATGTAGCATACATCGCAGTTAATGCGATTCGTAAAGATGATATGAACCCTTATGTTTATAAGACCACAGATGGTGGTAAAGCCTGGGAACTTATCACTCAAGGAATGCATCCAATGGGCCCGGTGAACGTAGTACGAGAGGACCCTAAAGAAGAAGGTCTGCTCTATGCCGGCACAGAGCGTGAGGTCTATTTTTCCATCGATGATGGAGCCAATTGGCAATCCCTCAGAAATAACATGCCTGCTTCCTCCATCCGTGATCTGGTGATTCACGAGAATGACCTGGTGGTGGGCACACACGGACGTTCCATCTGGATATTGGATAACATTGCTCCGCTAAGAGAGCTGAAGGAAGAAACCACAAATGCATTTTTATTCAGCCCATCGGATGCCATCAGAGTACGTGACAACATGTTTTCAGACACTCCCCTACCACCCGAAGAACCTACCGCTCCCAACCCTCCGGATGGAGCAATAATTGACTACCTCCTCACTGAGGAAGTCGCACAAGTAAAATTAGAAATAGTCAATCCGAGGGATGGAAACTTGATCCGCTCCTATAGTACGGAGGATCCGAAGGAGCCGATAGACACCACAGCACTACCCCACCCAACCTACTGGATAAAGCCACCTCAAAAATTGGGAAAGACAAAAGGTCAGCACCGGTTTGTTTGGGATCTAAAATATGAACCACCAAGAGGAACCAAAAGGGAGTTTGACATTGCGGCGGCATACCAAAG
>CAYYNA010000262.1:0-1254 GCA_964472815.1 uncultured Roseivirgaceae bacterium | reverse complement strand
GGGCAAGGGAAAGGTTGGAGATCCTAATACTATGTATGGAAGTATCTCTCAATCCCCAATAGAACAGGAAACGATTGTAGGATTGCAGCATAAGTTTTTGTTTATGCTCAAACTACTCCAATCATCAGATGCCAAAATCTCCACTCAGGCCGTAGAAGGAATTGACATACTGAAAGCTTCACTGGAAGGCATGATCAGTAGATGGGAGAAGTTGAATTAGCTTAGGATAGCTGCAATGTCCGATTAATATAGAACACATACGGAAAGGAAGAATGATCGTGACCTTCGAAGGTCCATCAAGATGTCTATTTTCTAAAAATTCCAGCACTGAGAGAACGACCTTTTCTGGAATGAAAGTGAAGATGATCCTTTTCAAATTTGGTACCATAGTTTTCCTGTATTGAAATATCTGATTCTTCTCTTACACTCTCCAAAACTATTTCTGGAGATTCAATAGGTACCACAGCTCCTTCATCTCTTGACCAAAATCCTACAAGTCCATCGTTGTTTTCAAAAATGCTATTTCTCAAAGGTGATGTGTATTTTGGGTTCGATTCTCGGGAGGATACAATCACGTTCGAATTATCGACAATCACATTATTGTTGAAATAAAAATCCACATTCTTTGGCGTCCACCAAAAGGCACTTTCATAAGACCTGGCAATAATGGTATTACTAATTTCAAAACCTTCCACATTGTCAAAAAACAGGACTGCATTCCTGCATTCATAAAATACGCAATGATCTATCACATTCATTGGACCATGAGCCCATATGCCACCTTGTATGCGACTTGATTCCTTATCTCCAATAAATACACATTGTGTCACCTTAAGCTTGGCCAAAGTGCTATCTTCCTTTGTTAGAGGGTAATAGTAGCTCACTGCTTGATTCGAATTACCCAAGAACTTCAAACCATTTACATGAACATTTTCTGACGCGACAAGAAATCCTACCGAATGGTCAAATAGCGTAGTAGAATTATTTCCTGCAATAGACAGGATTACCGGCATTTTTTCTGGAGTCCAAGCTTCTTCGTCGGGATTAACGTATGCTTCTATAGTGAACATAGTCGTATCATTAAATCTGCGTACTGGATTGATTACCACCTTATCTTCCAATACGTATGTTCCAGGCATTATTTTAATGGTGATATTTCCTGTCCCAGTAAGGCCATTTGCCAGCTCAAAAGCCTTGGGAATAGATTTTAAAGGACTATTGATGCTCCCCTCATTTTCATCTTTTCCCTTAACT
>CAYYNA010000261.1:0-4786 GCA_964472815.1 uncultured Roseivirgaceae bacterium | reverse complement strand
TTGGCAGTTTGAGGTGTTTTGGACGAAATCTGCTTTATCGTGACCACCCGTTCCTCATTGATGTAGAAATTGTTATTCCACCATTTTTCGTTGTTATCGTCGTAGTAGATGTAGTCTAGCTTAGAATTTAGCCAGTCAACTGCTGAATTAAACTGCACTTCGTCATCAGCTTTCGATTGAGCGTGAATAGCCGAAGTGAGTACAAGAAGTAATATGCAGGCTAATTTCTTCATGTCATCCAATAACGGATTGCCTTTCTTTATTGATATGTAACTTAAGCACATCTGGTCTGGAATAGTGACCTGAAGGGTCAAAATTTTGTCGCTCTTCTCTCACTTTTTGGTGATAGATATCGGCAACCGCTAGCCTTTCTTCGTTAACAAAAGGCTCAATGATCCAGCTACCATCTGGAGCTGCAAGACACGAACCACCATCAGCTACGGTTTTCTTAGTATTAGCCTTCATAATATCAGCCTGTGGAAAATCATTAGGAATATCCTCAGGTCTAAAAATGCCAGAGACACCTATGACGTAAGATCTTGACTCTTGTGCTATGACTGGAATCAGTTTTTCGGTATTACGTTTGTTCCCTGGCCAGATGGAGACATGGAGATCTTCACCTTGTGCATACATTGCTGCTCTTGCCATGGGCATCCAGTTTTCCCAGCAGTTCAGTCCACCTACGGTAAAAGGAGGAAGAGGATGAGTAACCAATCCGTGACCGTCACCCGGACTCCAAGACAACCGCTCTTCGTAGGTAGGCATAAGCTTTCGATGAGCGGATTTAACCTCTCCAGATTTGTTGATATAAACCATGGTGCAATACAAACTGTGCCCTCCTCGGTCTGATGGCCGTTCGATTGTTCCAAGGTAAATCGCAATAGACTTTTCCTTTGCCCATTTGCATATGGAATCCAGATCACCATTCTCAATGGAGACAGCTTGATCCATGTAATGCGCATGAATCTCTTTTTGTACGGAGGAATTAAACTCAGCTCCATTGGTCTTTTCTATCCAAAAAGGGTAGCCAGGCAATAGCGCTTCTCCAAAAACTACCAGGTCTACATCTTGATCTGCAGCATCAGAAATGAAAGCGCTTACTTTTTCTGTAGTCGCTTTTTTGTTTAACCAAATTGGCGCGATTTGAGCTAATCCAACTCTTAGTTGATCGCTCATGGTCTTACAATTTCGAATGAATGTGTCTGCTCAGCGCTTAGTGATCCAGCAACAGAGCAATATTTCGTGGTAGCTAAACCAACAATGCGATCAGCCTCTTCTTCGGTAAGGTCAGGCGAGGTGATGAAATATTTTAAATGAATCTTAGTGAATCCCTTTGGGTTTTCATCTCTTCTTTCTCCATCCACTTCCGCACGAAGGTCCACAAACTCTTTCCTTCTTTTTTTGACCATAGAAACAATCTCTACTCCCGCACAAGCAGCAAGGGCAGAAAGTAGTAATTCCGTGGGAGACTGATGCTCCTTTTGCTCCTTGGCACGCATATCTACTTGTACTTCGTTACCGTTTTCATTGGTCCCGGTAAACTCTTCATCTCCTTTATAGGCTAGTTCAATCCTCATAAGTGTCTGTTGGTAGTTATTAACAATAAATTAAATCCCAGTTAACTCTATTCATTTGATCTTGTCAACATCTTTGCTTAGGTCAACCAAAATAAAGCTATGAATCCATTTAGAGGATTGTCTGGTAAGTTCCTCATACCATACATATTAATCGTTGTTTTTGGAATTTGGACTTATGTAAGTATCTCTAATATTAGTCAACTTCAGCAGAACAAAGATACGGTTCAAACCTTTCAGATAAAGCTGCTGGAGATGAGGAAGAGTGAAAAGGACTTTATGTCAAGGGAAAATGCTAACGAGCGCTTCCTGACTACTGGTCAAAGTGAGCATAAGACCAAGTTCAATATGCTTGGTGGTGAGCTAGACAGCCTTGCTCAGTTGTTGCTTGCCGAAAAAGTGATTGAGGAAAACACCAAGGATAGCCTAGATAATCTACTTTCTGCCTACACTTCCACTTTCAATTCAATTACAGACTTGATTAGAGAGAAGGGCTTCAAAGATTGGGGGTTAGTAGGTGAATTGAGAGAGAAAATTCATGCCGTAGAAGACGATCAGACAGAATATGAAAGGTACTTTTTACTCATGCTCAGAAGACACGAAAAAGACTTCTTCTTACGGAATGATCTAAAGTATTTAAGCAAGTTTGAAGGTGGGGTCGATGATTTCAAAAAACATCTAAACCAGGTGGTTGCCAATACTGCGAAGCGAAACGAGCTGAACAGGAAGCTGGATGAGTATTACAATATTTTCAACCGAGTGGTTCAGATATCCGAGACCATTGGACTCACCGAAAACGATGGATATCATGGTAAGCTAAGGGCAGCAGTTCATGATATAACACCTTTTATTCAGAGGGTTTCAAAAGCAAGCGAAGTGAAGACAGAGCGCAAAGTCAGGGAGAATATAATTATTCTAATTTCCATTCTAGTTGTTATCCTTTTGACTGGTGCTTTTATTCTGACCTACACGATTCGGAAAATCACCCGAAACATCAATCTCATTAATGAAAGCACTAGCCTTCTTGCAGAAGGAAGGTATCCGGAGGAGCGCAAAGTGATTTCAAAAGACGAGCTAGGCAAAGCGCATCGTGCACTCAATAAACTTACAGAAGGACTTAAAGCAAAAACCAGGTTCGCGGAAAAAGTAGGGAGGGGTAAATTAGAAACTGATCTGGAAATCTTAAGCGATCATGATGTACTGGGTACCTCACTTCTAGAAATGAGAGAAAATTTACAGAATGCTATCACTGATACAAATGAAGTAGTAAAAAGAGCCGGGGAGCAAGGAGACTTGGAGGCTAGAATGGATATCTCAAAAAGAAGAGGAGCATGGAAAGATCTTGGTGAATCTGTCAATCAACTGCTCTTTTCTGTCTCCACACCTCTCATTACGCTGAATCGAATATTTAGTAGCGTATCGAAAGGAGATTTGAGCCAACGTTATAAGAGTGACTCACAAGGAGATATTAAAACGCTTACAGATAACATCAATAAAGCAATTGATAACCTTCAATTTCTGCTACTTAAAGTTGTTGATGTTTCTAAACAGGTGGGTGAATCAGCTCAGGACATGTTGATTGCAGGGAATGAAATGAGCACTAACACAGGTGAGATTGCATCTGCCATCGGACAAATAAGTTCTGGAGCGCAAACGCAAGTTCAGCGAGTAGATGAGACTTCCTCAGTCGCTGAAAGGGTATTTAGATCCTCGGATGAAATGAGTGAAAAATCTTCCTTGATCAACGAAGCTGCTAAGAAAGGTGTCCAAAACAGCCAATTGGGTGCCGAAATGGTTGCAAGTGTAAAGGGTGCTATGGAGTCCATTTCCAACTATTCCGAGAAGACGAACCATTCTATTAAAGTACTAACGGAGAGGTCAAGCCAGATCAGGCAGGTCTTGCAGGTAATCAATGAGATATCCGCTCAAACCAATCTTTTGGCACTCAATGCGGCCATAGAAGCGGCACAGGCAGGAGATGCAGGTCGAGGGTTTGCAGTCGTTGCTGATGAAATCAGAAAGCTGGCAGAAGAAACTCGGAATTCCTCTAGAGAGATCGAAAAGCTCGTGGAAGAGGTTTCAGTTGATACTAGGACTGCCGCAGTTGATATGAAATCAATGGCGGATATGGTAAGCTCCGGTGATCGGATTACCAAAGAAACATCGGAGGTATTTGAGCAAATGGCCATATCCAGCAATCAGACACTAGGTCTATCAGAAGAAATCTTGGATGCAGCGGAGCATCAGAAGCAGGACATTCAGGAGATTGTTCGGAATACAGAAAGCATTGTGGTCATAGCTGAACAAACCGCGGCGGGAACCGAGGAATCTGCGGCTTCAGCTACAGAGCTGTCAGCTGGAATGGACAACTATGCCAGGAGGCTTAGCGGGTTATCTGAAGTAGCAAGCACGTTGAAAGAAGAACTTAGCAAGTTCAAATTAGAAGAGGATAAGACGCAAAACACACCTCAAATGACCTCTTAGATCACTCTCCCACCTTCCAAGCCAGCGTATCATGATGACTTGAGATGAGTGACCTTAGGTAACTACCGATAAAGTTTACGCCTTCAAATCCGGCATCTTTTGCAGCTTGATCTTCTTTTTCAAAGGAGATAGGTGGGCCGGCAAAGTCATGAAGGTCATCGTAAAACCCGATGGTGAAATTATCCCAAGACGGGCCAAATACTCTGGTGAAGATGAAATTAGGCCGGTGGTCTATCCCTTGATAGAACACATTTTCGGCTTTGCGTTGATCAAGTAATTCTTGCTGCTTTCCAGCTAAGGTGGTAAATATCTCTATGTGAAATAGTGAGAACTTCTCAAAAGCTGCTTTGAAAACTCCTGCATTAGGTCCTTTGATAATCGCTTCTTCCTGAAATGAAATCAAATCGAAGAAAGGGTCTCCATAGCTTTTTTCGATAGTTTCAGATGCCTGTTTTTTCTTCATGGAGGACTTTCCGAAATACTTGTCCAGGGAAGAAACGGGATGAATCATCATTAGATCCCAATGATCTCCTTGGCTATGGCGGAGTAGATAGGGTTTTTCTTCGACGATTGCTTCGTAGTTAGCAATATCCTTTTTGATGAGCTCAATCAATTCGAGGAGTGCTCCGGGCTTGGCTCTCAGCAATGAAACTTTGTATAACTGATCTTGAGCGTGAAGAGATGTGGTGACAAACAGGAGGAGGATAAGTAGCTTTTTCATGGCTGAA
>CAYYNA010000260.1:0-4796 GCA_964472815.1 uncultured Roseivirgaceae bacterium | reverse complement strand
GTACCATCAGCCAAGCTGAACTCTAAGAAATTACCAATTGTATTTGTTACTTCTATTTCACGGAGGTAAAACTCCAGAGCATTATTTTCATCAAATCCTACCCAGCCAAGGCCAGTAAATGTCCCATCATCAAATCCTCTTGGAATCCCATTATACACTAATACAAAAACGCTAGAGTTTGGAAAAGCGGCTAAGACCTCAGGTTGCACCGTTTCATCATTTTCATCATACATAAAAACATCTGCAATCTGATAGAACTCGCTTTCGTCATCAACAAACACCGAGTGGCTTGAATACACTGAGCTTCGCATTTCAGTTGCACCAAGTGAAGCAAAGGATGCTTCCAAAAGGACATTTGTATCTTCAGATCCTGAGCAAAAGGTAGTGTCCTGGATTTCAAATTCACTAGCGCTAAACCTAGAAATAGAATAGCTACTTCCATTAATGGAAAATGATATAGTGTTCTCAAAAAACACTTCTTCATTCAAAAAGGAGATATCCGTTAATCGATTGATGGAGACGCTGCTTGTAGCTGACAGCAACTCCTCAAAAGTTTCCCCCAAAGCAGCACCGTGAACTTTGGCTCTGCGATTACCTAAATCGAATGAGGCAAAAACAGAAACATCGTCTTCAGGGAGATAAATCTGATACAAGGGAGTAGGGTTGAGACCAGCAAGAATTTCTGATCGATAACTCCCTTGACCTAACTGTGCGATGATCTCGGTAGAGATAAGATTGGCATCCATAGCACCCGCCTGCCTGAAAACTAGCTCCGTGGGGTTCGGTCCATCACTTTTACTGAAAAAGATCAGCTCCCCATCATCTTCTTCATCAAAAATGAACTCAAACTCCGCACCGAAACTGTTCTGATTCTGCTCAAATAAGTAATGGAAAACAGCATAGGTCTCTAATACGAGCTCTGTTGCTAACTCTTGATCTATGCGATAGGAAACCGTCTGATCTAAATAGATGCCTCCATCATCAGGAACGTCAGACCGAATACGAACTGTACCATCTTCATCAAAATTCAAAAGAATCAGAAAGGTTCCCGCATCCGCAGTTGGCTTGTAATCTATTCGCCATCCAAATTGTGGATCTGTGAGCTCATCTCGCAAGTCTTCCGTAGATTCAGCAACTCGGTCCTCCACCGACGGCAGCTCCAGTCTGTCATCACTACAAGACAAAACTGTAATTACCAATATCGAGATGAGTAACTTCCGTAGCATCAATTAACAATTTTTGATTGCGTCCTTGCTCGCAATTGTGCGAAGTTGATCCCGGTGACATTCTCGTAATGATCAGCTATTGCCGCAAGCTTCTCTCTGATCAGTGCTCTACCAATATTGCGACTCTCGCAATCTGCATCTTGACAATCATCTTCATCGGTGGTAAAGTTTGCATCAAAATCAGGGTCCCATAAATAGGCAGAAACCAACTCCGCATAATCTTCATTGGGTGAACTAGTACCGTACGGGGAAACAAAACCTCTTTCTAATGCATCTGCATCATCCAGTACAAACCATGATCCAGCGCTGGTATAGCCTGTTGGGGAAATAGTTTCGTACCCTGTAGGCAATTTGTATCGCTGGTGCACTACATGTGCAAACTCATGGTAAATCGTTCCCAATTGAAATAAGATCCAGTCCTGATTGTCTGGGTCAACTGAATTTACATCAAGTAATGAAATTCTCGCTCCAGCATCCGCAACTCCCAGTAGAACAGTAGATCCTTGATAGATCAGCCCTCCAAAAAGAATCACTTCAGCAGGCACATGATTTTCAAAGAACTCAGCACCATTCTCTACCTCTTCATAAGGATCGATCCAGAACTCCTGAATGAAGTCCAGCATTGGACGTACGGCATCTAATCGTGGAGGTGTCGTTTGTTGCCCAACGGATAAGTAACTGTCAACAAACTTGTAGCGAACCGCCATCCCATACCTTTTGGTGAAATTCTCATCAATGTATGCATCGAGCTCGTTAATAATGAGTTCCTCATCATCTTGCTGTGGAACGTTCAACTCCTCATTTGGATAGCACCCACCTATAGCGAACATTACTCCAAAAAAGAGCCAGTGATTTAGGTAAACTGAAAATTCACTAAAAAAGCTTTTCATAGTCATCTTGGATTTGGTTCTAAGCCACCAACATCAATTGCCGAATTAGGGATTTGCAATACCCATCTTGGATCTCCGAATCGCAAAACAGATAAGGAACCATCAGCTTGATTATGCGCAATGTCTAGGCCCCATCTTTTCGCGTCAAACCACCGCATGCCTTGGGCAATAAACTCTTTTCTTTTCTCAATTATCAGAATATTGAACAGCACGTTGAGATCAGAAGTTTGGTCAGACGAGCCAAACAAGGACTCAAAAAATGTTCTTAAGGATTCCATTGTGACATCTTCATAGTCTCCGCTGTAGCGTCTTCTAAAAAGTACATTGAAATCATCGATCACAGCTGAAACATTGTTTGAATAAATATTGCACTCCATTCGATTGAACAAAACCTCCTCGCCTCTGAACATGAGACCAATGTGATAAGGCGTACCCACGTTCGAGTTCAGACTGCTTCTTTCGAAAAGACTCTCGTAACGAACAGGGAATAAGCCTCGATCGCCATTGAGGTCCAACCCTTTCACAAAAGCGGGATTTTCTCTCTCATCTGTAGTCCCAGGTAAAGGATTTTGACCAAAAAGAGAACTATAGAAATCATTTGAGGCTGCAAAAGCAAAGTCAGTTCGCTGCACCAATGAGATCTTGCGCATCAGCAACAGATTTGCTGCTAAATCTGGAGAAGAGTACAATTGCGGGTAGCCAGTAATGGAAGACTTGGCTTGAAGAAATTCCTGTGAAGTCATGTCTCGAACGAATGCCGAGGGGTTCGAACCCAGTAATTCATTGGAGTACCTAAGACTTTCCTGAATATCAAATCGGTACAGATAGAATCGGCTGGCAAATGCTAGCGCCGCATTTCTATTGAAATGGTATTTCCCGGAATTCAGAAAAAAGTTATCGCTGATCAACTCCAGCCCATCAAGGAGGTCATCTTCTATCTCTCCATAAACTCTTCTTACTGACTCCCTCTCATATTGCTGGATAAAGGTGGTTTCTGGATCCTTGATAAAGGGCACTCCTAAATTGTCGCCAGCTGTGGCTTGGTCGTAATGCTCTCCAAACATATTGACCAACATAAAATGGCCATATGCTCGAATCAACTTTGCCTCCCCTTCGAGCGCATCTTTTTGTAATCGATCCTCGCTATCCGTAACAGGCAGTTCGTCCAGAATTGCTAAGACCTCATTGGCATGTGCAATGGCTTGATAGGTCTCGAACCAGAAAAAGTCTGGTGTATCTTGGACCGTAGGTCCTCCATTGTCAACCTCCTCCCAATTGTATATCTCTAACTGTTCCGGCCGGATATTCGTACCCAGTGTAAATTGAACATCATCGGTCATCCAGTCCGTAAAGGCTGGGCTTGCCGCAGAATAACCGTTAGTCAAAAGTTGTGCTGCTTTATCAAGCGTATTTAGCTCAACACGGTTATCAGGTATTTCATCTAAAAATGAATCACATGAAATTGCAATGATCGCGAAGACAAAGAGGCTGAGCCTTGCGTTGATCGTTTCAATATGGTCTTTTCTTAGTTTCATCAAAAACCAACGTTTAATGCGACCGTAATCATTTTCGGTTGTGGGAGTGCTACCCCTCCAGTGCTAAAAAACTCTGGATCCTGCCCATTCAATAAAGGGTCAGAATAAAGTAAGGCTAAGTTCTGCGCCTCCACCGAAATAGATGCAGCAGTCATCTTCAGCTTGGAATAATATTCTTGCGGAACATTGTAGGCTAATCTTACTGACCTCAATCTAACATAGCTTCCATCAGCTACGCGCTCCGTACTTTTGTTGTAAAAAGAATAAGCAAGGCTATTATCGGGATCCTCTTGTGCTGCTCCTTTGTCCAATATCACTGGGATATTTGTGAGGTCCTCATCACCTGGCACAGCCCATCGATTAACTAAATCCCCTGGCAATGCAGTGAAATCTGAGTAAGTGGCAAAGAAGGCATCATTCAACCTGATTTTGTAATCAAACTTGAAAGACAAAAGGAAGCTCAAATCAAAGTTTTTGTACCTAAATCGGTTGGTAAGACCACCTGCACCGCGAGGTTCTGTTGGGCCTTCAAATTCCAGAATAGACGATAGGTTGTCCCTATCCTGCAAATCGAACTGCTTCACGACACGATCGCTCTCTCCAAAGAATGTTGGGATACCCTGAGAATCAAGCCCTGCAAATCGTGTTGAAAACAGTCCCCTTCTTGGACCGCCCAATGTTGCCGCTCCATTTTGCCCAATTGCTTCCGCTAAGATGGGTCCAAAGTCCAACTTTGTGATTTTGTCAACCGTATATCCCACATTGAAGTCTGTGGTCCATGAAAAATCATTTACTTGCAAATTCAAGGTGGAAATGAAAAACTCGTATCCATTGATCTGCATATTGGCGAAGTTTCCAGCCTTTAAGACGTCTCCACCAATCCCACTGGTTTGCACCTGACCAATCAGATCAAAACCTTCTCTTCGATAGTAATTGAATGAACCAGAGATCTTGTCGTTAAAAAGCACGAAATCAGCACCTACATTAAACTCCTTCAGCTTTTCCCAAGTCAGCTCTGTATTCGTAAGGTCTTGAATAAACAGAAAGGGCTCTACATCGGTGGGTCGGACAGTGACGTCCGACCGAAGGTTTAGCAGTGCACTTGTCTCAGGTGGTAAGTTCCCCGAAACTCCATAGGTTGCTCG
>CAYYNA010000259.1:0-4799 GCA_964472815.1 uncultured Roseivirgaceae bacterium | reverse complement strand
CCCGTATTGCCATCAAAAAGGACAATAACAGATCCGCCCATGACCGGCTGCTCCATCTTGGTTTTATTTCCTTTTATATGATAGCTCATTTCTTTCGGCAAAGAGGCTTCCATTGCCTTCATCTCAGGGGTCAGGTCTGGATAGGAAATGCCAAAAGTGATCACCCCTTCAAAATCCTGAGCTTGAACTAGTGGGGATACACTCAATAGAATGAGGAGAATAGGAAATAATCGTTTCATAATGATGTTCTTTGTAAGCAATGAAAGGGCAATTTAAATCAATTACCGCTCCTAACGCCTTCTTTAGAACAGATAAGTGAACACGGAAAAAATCATCCGATCATTAAAGTCTTATGGATCATTTGCTGCCCATGAGATCGATGCTTTCCTCTCTGCTTGCAATTTCAGAAAGCTGGAAGCGGATGACTCTATTTTAACTTTTGGAGAGGTGTGTCGAGAAGTCTCCTTTGTTTATTCAGGAAGTTTCGTCCAGTCATTCAAGGATAAGGAACTGAACCAAAAGGTTGTCAATCTTTTCGTGAATGGAGATTGGGTATTGAACCATGCCAGCTTCACTGCTCAGAAACCCTCACAACACGAGATTGTCGCTTTTGAAACAAGCGAAATATTTACGCTTAACATCCATCAAGTTCACGAGCTAATTGGAAATTATCCTTCTTTTTTTGCCCTTGGAAAGATTCTCGAAGTTGATACTCCCCGATTAGATCACCTAGCAACTCCCGATGAAAAATATCTCCGCTTACTAAAAGAGAAGCCTAAGGTCATTCAGACTTTTCCACTCAAGTACATTGCCTCCTTCTTAGGCATGACACCAGAGACCTTGAGTAGAGTGAGAAGTCGGATTAACTAACATTACTTGATTTGAATCAAGTGCTTTAGGTGATCAGGATATATAGGTTTGTGAAAAACCAAACCCATGAATACTAACAAGCAAAAGGCCGCTGGCATTTCACTCATTCTTGGTTGCTTCCTCATGATCGTAACCATGGTTCTGCATCCAGTCGGAGGAGATTTTGAGCACTTGGTCAGAATAAGGCTCATCGGTATTGTTTCACATGCTATAGCAATTTTATCTGTGCCGTTGGTGGCATACGGTTTCTGGGGGTTCTCTACACACGTTGGTAGTGCCTTGGCAAAAATTTCATTTGCCTATATGTTATTTGGTTTAATCGCAGTGATGCTAGCTGCTGCGGTAAATGGGCTCATCTTGATGGATTTTGTTAAAAGCTATGAAGGCGCTCCAGAAGAAGTGATTGAATCATTGAAGCCTTTCTTTAGACTAATTAGAGACTTTAATCACGCTTTTGATTTTATTTTTATTGGAGCAGTTTGCATATCTACTACGCTTTGGTCCATAGCAATACTTAAGATCAGCTCATTTCCTACCGTCATAGGTTGGTTTGGCCTGGCTATAACCGCTATGGCATTGACCTTCTTGCTACTAGGATTTGTATTTGTAGATCTTCAGGGTTTCCGAATCTTCATTTTTGGTTGGGTAGCCTGGGTTATATGGATAGGCATTGCTCTTTTCAGAATTCCAAAAAACGGCGAGAATTAAAAAAGCCCTCTTTTTCTAGAGGGCTCTTTGTCATCATTCTTCATACCAATCTACTCTGTCCGCAGCTGCTGAGAGGGGTTAATATTACTCGCCTGCAAGACTTTGTAGCCTATGGTAGACACAACGATTAACAATACCACAACTGCGGATTTTATAAAGTGCATCATATTAGGTTCAATATGGTATGCATAGATGATGTCATATACTGTTCCGAACACTATTTTGGATGACACAAGGCCAATGACGGAAGCGATGGCCATCATCCAGTACAGGTCCTTTCCAAGTAGATGAATGATGGTCCCTTTTGATGCTCCCAACACCTTCCTTACTCCAAATTCTTTGCTTTTGCGCAAGACCTTTAGGGAAATGAGCGTATATAACCCAAGGATAGAAATTAGAATGGAAATGATCGCTAGAAATGAATTGATGATGATCATAATCCTATTCAGGTTCCTAGCATTGTTCATAACATCGCTTTGTGGAAATCCTTCATATAGTTCGTCCGGATACTCCTCGTACCAAATCTTTTCAATTTTCTTATTTGCGTCAAGTGCTGAACCAGCCACTCTGGCTGTCAAGTTAAAATAGCGACTCTTTTTTTCACGAGTAATGATGGTAGGAGAAATTTTGTTATCCATCATAATGGACTGAAGGTTAAAATCTTCAACCACTCCCACCACCTTGTATTTGCGATCTGCAATGGTCAGGTGCTTTTCCAGTAGAGATTCACCGAATTGACTTTCCATCATTTGATTGACAATTATTTCTTTGGCGTCAGATTCGGTCGCTTCGAAAAAGTTTCCTTTTGTTAACCTCAAGCCAAGGTTTTGCGGGTAGCTGGCTCCAGCCTCGAGAAGAAAAACAGAATATTCACTTCCTTCAAATCCAATGACCTGCGTTTCATTCGTATATCCAACTAGCCGCTTTGTTCCTGCAGTGGACTCTATGAATGGAAGTTGCTCTAGTCGATGGTTGAGGATTTCATATTGTTCCACTCGATTTAAGGGGATATTCACCACCTTATTTACATCGTATCCTCTGTCAAGAGATTCTTGAAAATAGGAGTTTTCTACGTTCAGAAACAAGCCAAAAATATTGTAGAAGCAGAGTGCGAACTGAAAGGTCAGCAATATGGACATGACACGGTTTTTCCCAGAAAGCGCCACCTTATTTGTGAAGATCTTGAGCGCTGAAAACTTAGAAACATAAAGAGATGGGTATGCAGCAGCTAGAACTCCCACTATTACAATGATGAAAAAACTAAAGGTTAGCAAATCTCCAAAGGGGATCTTTTCTAGCTGGATAAGCTCCCGTTCGAAGAGCGCATTGTAGGATGGAATTAGCAAATAGGAGATTCCAAATGAAAGAATAACGGCAAGGAATATCATAAATGAATTCTCGATGAGAAACTGCATTGCAGTACTTTTCTTGGTCCCTCCGAGCACTTTTCTTACCCCGATTTCCTTCAGTCGCTTACCAGAAAGTGCGATGCTTGTATTGATGAAGTTGAAGCATGCAAGAAATAGAATAGTCAAGGCAGAACCTGCAATGCCCCAAACAGAGGAGGGATGGAGGTGTCTTCTAAAGCTGCTTCGGTAAAGGCTATCTTCAAATGCTGGCCAATCCAAAATGTTGTCCACTCGAAAGTTGGAAACAATGGTTGATTGATTGTATTTGTTTCTGACTGGGACTAGCCCTTCCAGCTCTTTGTTGATGCTTTCTAGTTCGTGCCTCTCTGCTAAAATGAAAGTGCCATCCACAGCGGTACCCCAATCGCCTTCTTCCAGATTGTAAATATCCATCCAAGCTGAAATTGGTAGGATGGCTTCCTGTCCGAAACTGGTGTTGGTTGGAAGTTCTGCAAATACTTCTTTCACAATAAAAGACTCTTCTTTTTTGTTTGGGAAAGCCATCTTCACCAGTTTTCCGATCGGGTATGCCTCATCAAAAAGCTTTAGAGCCAGCTTTTCAGAGATCAGGATTTCATTGCCGCTGGGCATTTGCACGGGATTCCCCTGCAAATCTTCAAATGGAAAGAGATCCAGAAAGTTCGGGTCAGCAAAGCCGATCCTGGCGTTGAATAGGTATGTTCCTTTTTTAACGTTGAGTGATCTACCCGTATATCTTGTAGCTTCAATCCCGGCAGACTGCAAGGTGGGCCCCAATGCCAAAGCGGTCCTACCAAGCGTCGCTTCTCCAGTCCTTAGTCCATGGATTTTGTAGAGGTCTTCCGCTTTTTCGAAATAAGTATTAAAAGTCGCATTGGACCGATAATTGAAATAGCCAATGGTGCAGATGGAGAGTGCTAATGCCAAGCCAAATACATTGGCAGCTACGTAAAACGGATGAAGTTTTACTGCTCTCAGTGATGTCTTTAAGTAGTTTTTAGGAAGAGTCATAATATGTTTGTTGAGAAAGTGAGCGTGTTTTAATACTGAAGGTCGGATCATTTTGAAGACTTCTTTTCTGTAGGTCCTCTTAGCTTTTGCCAGCCCATGTTCTTCTATGTTTTCGAAGAAAGCCTCCTCCAGGTCGCCCTGGAGCTCCTCGTGGATCTCCGGATTGCAAAACCATTTGAATAGGCGTGAATAGAAACTGGGTAGTTCTTGGTTCACTTGAGGCTAAATTTTGGCACCAAACTCCACATTTCGTCGCGTACCTCTTTTGCCTGCCTGAGCGATTCCTTACCACTGTTTGTCAGTTTGTAGTAGCGTTTTCTTCTGCCACCTCGCTCGGCAGTAGCACCTCCGTACTCAGAGGCTAAAAATCCTTTATCCTCTAGTCTGGTCAAAGCTGTATGCAACGCACCTCTGCTGATTTCGCGCTTCAAACGGCTGGTTATTTCTTTCTGGATTTTGAGTCCATAGGCTTGGTCATCTAAAATCAAAATGGCCAATAAAACGATCTCCTGAAATTCTCCGATGTTGGTTTCCTTCATTATTAATTTCTTTAGTCATAAAGCTGAAACGGTAACAGGTCAATAGTTAATTGATCTAAAATCATTTGTTTCAGTTTTGAAGACCAAACGTAAGTGAAAACTATTTGTTTCACAAATGAAGACTAAATAAAAAGTGAAAGTACCCTACTAAATCAAAGTCTCTTTTGCTCCTCAGAGGATGAATTCCGCTTTTTTCTGACTTTTTTCAGGCGATTGTTACCGAAGTTTTTAGAAAAACTAAGATTGAAAATTTGTCCTTCTAAGTTGTAAACTCGACGGATAT
>CAYYNA010000258.1:0-4813 GCA_964472815.1 uncultured Roseivirgaceae bacterium | reverse complement strand
CCACAAGGGGATCGTAAGGTGCACGCCATCGACAATCAACAGCCCATTTTCTGCGACAGACATCAACAGGTTATAGCTGTAGTTGAGCGTGCTCGAGTGGATCAAATTGGACTCAAAGAGCTTTTCGGTGTAGCTCTTCCTATCAAGACTTTGGGAAAGCTCAGCAAAAATGACCTGATCTTCGAAAGAGATTTTTCTTGAATTATCAATGGTGATAGCCCGTTTCAGCTCTTCTATTCCAGACGCTGACCAGCCTTGCCTCTTGAAATTGGAGTAGTGCGAAAGAAAAGAATCGGGAAACTGTTCCGTGATCTGGAGCTGGATTTGATCCAATCGCTCATCACCTGCTTCGGCATAGTGAGCGGCGAGAAAATAGTGCATCCAGGCCGATTCATCGCCTGAATTATTGGCCAGGAACAGGTCCCATTCGTTGGTCTTATCGGCATACCAACTTTTAGATCTCAGCTCGGTGATCTTCGAAGGAATATCTGCCGGTCTATCCAGTCCAGATAGTGTGATGGCTAGTACAAGTGTAAAGATTGATTGCATGGTGTCTTAATTTAAGTTCACCAAGCCATACACTCAACTAAGCCTCGGGTTCAATTTGAGTTGAAAAATTTTTCTACGCTCTTCGTCGCATCACCGCGTATAGTCCAAAGGACTCGAAAATTGAACTATTGAGCCTTTTGGAAAGCCTCATCTGCAAGCTGCTGCGTAAGTACTAACTCAGAGATAGAAACAGAAGAGGTACAGAAAATACCTAAGACTCCCTCATCCCCGGAAACGACCTCAAATGTGCTGTTGAGGTTGGTGACTGGCACAGAAAAGAGCTCTGAAATACCTCCTTGCCGATCTGTTTGCGTAAATATTTCATTGAGGTACAGAAAAGTTTCTTCCGTCACGCTCAGTAGCTCTACTCTTACCGTGTCGTTAATATCGTATCCTAAATCGTCATCCTCGAAGGGATTGATAAATGTTCTCAGAGGAGGAATAAATAGAATTCCGTCTTCATCGCTTGCGGAGAATCCGCCATCATAGGAAGTCGCGATATACTCTGGCCGATTTAAGAAAACATCGTTTTTGAAGGCTTTGATCCAATAAGTATCTCCAAAACCCGGCAAATCTGTTGCGAAAAATTCTGCTTCAAATCTTTCGTCAAAAAATCCATCATCCTCTTCGTAGTTGAACCGGATGCTGTCGATGGCAGGAACCGGCCTTAGGGTGGAGAAGGCGGTGAACTCTGCTGCGCCAACAACCACGGTCAGTTGATAATCATGACCGATAATTCCAAATGAATCTGCAGGTGTTAATGGAGTCCATTCAAAAGTTCCACTAATCACTTCCGATTCAGTAAAAACATAGATTGGTTGACTTGGATCGGTCAAATCTTCAATAAACACTTCATCCGCACTAACTCTTTCGTAAGCAGAATTATCATAGAATTGACGAGATCTAGTAATGGTAATGGTCTGCGTGTCGGGGCGATTGTCGATAAACGCATCAATCACAATGGAAGATTCTACATTTTCGGTATCAACCTGGATGGTTTCTTCGCAACCCAATACCCCAATGAAAATAAGTGCTATGATTAATCTTTCTATTTTCATTTTTCTAGAATTTGAAGTTGTAAGAGATACTTGGGAAAGCGAACCCAATGACAGAGAATTGACGATACTCGGGAAGAACTATTTCTCCAAAATTTGCATCACCCTGACTGATGAAGTTGGAGAAAGCATTCTGCCTGCCATATATATTATAGACGCTAAGGACTAACTGACTCTCTCTGCCTGGCTTAGTTCCTTTGTACAAGTCAATAGACATGGATAAATCCAACCTGTGATAGTTCGCGATCCGATCATTGTTTCGTCCACCATCACCATTGTAAATGGTATAACCTGCGATCTCATAAGTTTCATTCATCACTGTGAAGGGTCGACCGGTGATAAATGCAAAATTTGCTGACAGCTGCACCCTTTTGCTTAAGTCATAAAACCCAACTGCCTTGAAGTTGTGGGTCTGATCGTGATTGGCAGAATACCACTCGCTGTTGTTAAGACCTTCTGTCTGAATTTCAGCACGACTCAAAGTGTAGGAAATCCAACCATTAAGTCTTCCACTATTTTTTCTCGCATATAATTCCAAACCATAGGCCCTGCCATCTGCCGCTAGGAGATCTCTTTCTGCTAGTTCATTAATCAGTAGATCTCCCGTAGAGAGCCCGTTTCTGTAATCAAGTTGATTGGTAATGGTTCTGAAATAAACCTCTCCTGATAGCTCGTACTTATTGTTTTTTAGGTTTCGAAAATATCCAAGACTATAAAGGTGTGCTCGCTCCGGAGCGATGTTGTTTGTGCTTGGCGTCCATAGATCAAGTGGAGTTGAGGCAGTGGTAACTGAGACTAGATGCACGTACTGAGCCATGCGATTGTAGCTTCCCTTAATTGAGCTTGTTTCGTTCAATTGATAGTTAAAAGAAATACGAGGTTCTGGAGTAATGAAAGACTTGATGCTCTCTCCACGACCGTAGCTCACCGTATCAACTATTTGCTTTCTCCTGCCGGGATTGGGATCCTCCAAAACGTAAGCATTTCCTCTGCCGAGGTAATTGAAAGCTGATAATCGAAAACCGTAGGTCAATTTGAAGCGATCGGTGATCTTCTGATCATTATTTATATAAATAGCCCCCTCTGCAGCATACCTTTCTGAAACTGAAAAGTCGATCGGCTCTCCTTCAGAAATACCAATAGCATTCGCTGGTTCAAATTCATAGTAGGTCAACTGACCTCCAAACTTCAGCTCATTTGATGAATTGATAAAGTAGGAAGCCTCAGGTTTGAACTCAATAGTTGTGATCTCAGAATCCCAATCAAAGGAGTTATCCTCCTCTTCCCCGAATGCCAATTCATAATCATACTGGCTATAGATCAAGGAGAAATTGGTAAAGAGCCTGTCGTTAACTAAATGATTGTATCGCAAAGTTCCCGTTCTATTGCCCCAGTTAAATCCTGCTCCGCTAAACTGGAAGATGTCTCGCCCCCAATAGCCAGAGAGGAACAAGCGGTTCCGGTCATTGAAAGTGTGATTGGCTTTCATCGTCAGGTCGTAATAATAAATCTGGTCGTCACTTTCCAAAACGCTGGTGGGTCTTAGTAGCAAGTCTGCCCAAGATCTACGTCCTGCCACAATAAAAGAAGTCTTGTCTTTTTTAATCGGCCCTTGAATCGCGAACCTTCCGAACACCAATCCTACGCCACCTTCGTAACTCATTTTCTTGGAATCACCTTCCTTCATTCGAATGTCCAAGACGGAAGAGATCCTCCCTCCATACTGAGCTGGGATACCCCCTTTGTAGAGCTTCATATCTTTTACCGCATCTGGATTGAAAACAGAGAAAAAGCCAAAAAGGTGAGAGCTCTGATACACTGGTGCCTCATCCAAAAGGATCAAATTTTGACCTACATTACCTCCTCGGACGTTGAAGCCAGATGCTCCCTCACCAACCGTGCTGACACCAGGCAATAGCTGCAAGCTTTTGATTACGTCTACTTCGCCCATGAAGGCCGGCATTTTTGTGACCGTCTTAATATCCAATTCCGCTACACTCATTTCCGTAGAGGTCACGTTTTTGTCTGCTGCCTCAGCAGTAATTACCACTTCCTGGAGTCTAGTTTGCTCTTCATTAAGCTCAATATCAATGCGCTTGTTCTCGTTCAGGTCTATCTGCTGAACCGAAGTTTCGAACCCAATATAACTGACCTCAAAAGTGTAAGTTCCTTTCGGAACAGTGATGGAATAAAAGCCGTACACATTGGTAATATTTCCCGCGCTCAATTCCTTTAGAAGCACGGTAGCACCAATCAGAGATTCTCCATTGGAAGCCTCTTTTATGTAACCACTAATCGTATATTTCTCCTGGGAGAAAAGGAAGAAGGGAATTGCTGCGATCAGCAAGAGTAGCTTTCTCAATTTGGATGATTGTTTTCTGAGTAATTGACCAGAACGAAAGACGTGCCAAAGACCAAATAGTTTCAAAAATTACGGTGTTTAATGCCGTAACGGTTTTAACTCAGGCTAGAGCAGCTTATTTCAAGGCTGAAAGAGCTCCTTCATAATTTGGTTCTTGACCTACTTCAGGAACTAGCTCATTGTATTTCACCTTCCCTTGCTCATCAATTACGACGATCGCCCTGGCATTTAATCCCTTAAATGCGCCATCGGTAATCTCAACGCCATAGTCGGCACCAAATGATCCGCCATCTCTGAAGTTGGTCAAGTTGTCCAGGTTCTCAATACCCTCTGCCTCACAATACCTGCTTAATGCAAATGGGAGATCCCGCGAAACGCATACAATTCGAGTGTTCTCCAGCTTGGATGCCTCCTCGTTAAATCTCTTTGTCGAAGCAGCACAAACACCAGTATCAATGCTAGGATAGATGTTTAGAATCACTTGCTGCCCCTGATAGCTCGCAAGGGTTTTTTCTTGCATGTCTTTACCTACTAAAGTAAAGTCGGGAGCATCGCTTCCAACGTCAGGTAGATTTCCAGATGTATTTGTTTCGTTTCCGCCTAGTGTGATTTTAGCCATTTTTATAAATTTTAAAGGGTGTAATTAAGTAGTCCAAAGGTATATCCCATCGGTCTGTTTGTGACAGAACATTTACCGGATTGGATAAGCTTAACCCAACCTTAATAGCTTTTGTTTCTTTTAGCAGCCGATCGTAGTATCCACCTCCATAACCTATTCGATTTCCTTGCTCGTCAGCAAGTAATAATGGAATCAAGATAAGCTCTATGCGATTCGGATCCACTTCCT
>CAYYNA010000257.1:0-4913 GCA_964472815.1 uncultured Roseivirgaceae bacterium | reverse complement strand
TCAGAAATGAAGTAGGTATTTCTAGCGGTTCCTGTGATCCTCTGAACATTGTTGGCGATGGTTTGTCCTTCATCATTTAGGTAACTGATGGAATAGTAGCTGTTCGATTTTTCGCTACCTGAAGTGAAGCTTAGTGAATGCTGCTGCTGTAACCCAATATCGTTGAATAACACATCGAACCAATCCGTATTGGCATTCTCATATTGATTTAGAAAGGATTCGTTCAAGGATCCACCTGGCCCCCAATCTAAATCATGATTCGCTATCAGTGCATACATCTTACCAAGGGCTCCATAGTTTTGGGAACGGACCGCTGTACCAATATCGATGATTCCCTTTCTTGAAAGCTCTCTATAGACAGACACCTCCTCAGCTGAATTAAGAAGGTCAAACTGATTATATGTTGGTCTTAGCTGAGCAGAAAAGTTCGCATTGTAACTGACCCTCAGCGCTCCGCTTCTACCCCTTTTTGTGGTAATGACAATAACTCCGTTAGCCGCTCTTGCACCATAAATTGCCGTTGCAGAGGCATCCTTTAGAATCTGAAATGACTCTATATCATCAGGGTTAAGGTTGGCTACTGACGAAGTGGTCAGGGTGTTGGCATTCCCCGAAATTAGATCGTCCGTATTCACATTTGATAGGTCCTCTAGAATTACCCCATCTACGACGAACAGTGGTTGGTTATTTCCATTAATGGATGCATTTCCGCGAATTCTTATACGAGGAGAGGAACCGAATGTACCCGAAACATTGTCTACCGTCACACCCGCAGCTTGTCCTTCGAGCATACGGCTTACATCTGCAGAACCTTCGAGTTGGATGTCATCCATGCCTAAGCTCTCAGAAGCCCCGGTAAATAGCTTTCGGTCCAGCTCCTGAAATCCCGTAACCACCACTTCAGTTAGTTCGGTAGTGGCTTCCGCCATGACAATGGAAATCGGTCGAAAGTTGCTTATGGTAATCTTCTGCTCCTTCAACCCCACGGAGGTGAAGGTAAGCACATCGCCAACCTTTACGTTCAGCGTGAACTCCCCTTCAATTCCGGTAATAGCTCCTTGATTGGAGGCGTTTATTCTAACAGTAACACCAGGGAGACCCTCCCCGCTTTCGTCAGTTACCGTCCCTGAAATAGCCGATTGACCAAATCCTTCCTTCGAAAAAAGTATTAAAGCGCATAGCCCCAGAAATCTCCACCATCTGCTCATTGGCTTTTCAGATCGAGTCTACTGCTTCTCAAACTCCAAAAGGAAATCTAAGCTTACGTTCTGAGCAAAATTGGTAACGAGAGAATCAAACTGCGCATCAGTAACCGTAAAGAAACCATCGCTATCAAGTGTACCATCTTCAAACCACTCTGTAATCTTACTTTGCGGAAAGAATGAGCCCGATTCAGAGTAGCTAAGTATTAAGTCCGTTCCGGTGTTTTCTTCTACTTTGAAGCTATAGGGCAACCCATTGATCTCCTGATCGTCTGAATCTAGATCAAGGTCATCTCCATCAAGCTCCCATTCTCCTTCTTCTTCAATATCCCTCGTGGATCCGTCGCTAAATAGCACATCCTCCAGTTCTCTCTCAAAGGTCTGATCCGCTTTGAACTCGATCAAGAACTCTGACTCACCGACAAGGTTATTCTCCCCTGAGGCGTCTAAGTAATCAAATTCTGACCCAACAGCATCAACAGATACATCGTCAAGCTCCCAAATACCAATAATCGGATCCACTTTCTCCTCGTCATCCCCGCAAGAGGTGATAAATACTAAAGAAGCTGTGGTGAAAAGAAGTAGTAAAGTTTTTTTCATGAGCGTTTTATTTCTGTTTAGCGGAATAATTTACTTACAAATCCTAGTTTAAACTGATCCGCTTAAAAATAATCAACCAAAAAATACAATTCCCTTACTAATAATGGTTTTTATTTAGGAATTTTTCAACCTAATTGAGAATTATCAGAAAAGGGATGTTAAATCAATAGTTGCTTCCATTGCCTCAATCAAAGCCAGTTCTTACCACTGAAGAAACGCTACTTCAGCAATATCAAGCGACAAAAGATCAACAATACTTAGGTCAACTTTTCAATCGATATCTGCACCTTGTGTACGGTTTGTGCTTGAAGTATCTAAAAAATCGAGAAGCAAGTCAAGATGCGGTGATGGATATCTATGAACACATTGGCAAAAAGCTGCTAGAGACCAATGTGATGCATTTCAAAAGCTGGCTCTACATGGTGAGTAAAAATCATTGTCTCATGATTCTTCGCAAAAAGAATCCAGAAGAAAGCAATGAAATAATTATGGAATCACCTGATGCCGTGCATCTACAAGAAGAGAAGGTGGAACTTGAAAATGACCTAGATGCACTTGAAAAGTGCATAGGAGAGTTAAAAGAAGAACAAAAAGAGTGTGTAAAGAGGTTTTTTCTTAAACGAAATTCCTATCATGAGATTTCGGCGCATACTGGAATAGCTTTGAAGAAAGTCAAAAGCCATATCCAAAATGGTAAGAGAAATTTAAGAATATGCCTAGAAGACAAAAATGTCAGCAGATAAAAACCATAGCGAGCAATTTGAAAAGTACTTGAAGGGTGAGCTATCGCCTGCAGAAACTCATTCATTTGAAAGAGAAGCTCTTGACGATGATTTTACTAGAGATGCACTCGAAGGATTTGAGGAACAAGGAGTAGAAAGACTGGAGGATCTTGCAGCGCTTAAAGACCAAATAGCAAAACCCAAATCTGTTCCATGGATAAGAATTGCCAGTGCAGCAGCCTTACTATTAATTGGATCATTGGCCATCTACATTTCACTAAATCAAGTAGACCCACAAGAACAGATAGCCACTAACGAGGACCTCACAGAAGAGGAGGCAATTTCTAAGAAAGAGATTGATGCTAATCCCCTAAGCACTGAGGAATCTGCTGAGGAGCAGTCTGAGATTGAAGAGGTAGCCAACGAAGAATTGCAAACAGAGTTGGCTGAGGATGAATTTGAGATTGTCACAGAGGAGGAGGTTGGCGAGGAAAATCCAATTTTGGCGGCAGATCTGGAAGAAGACACAAGTGAAGATCAAATTGAAATTGATGTTGCTATTAGTGATTTTCAAGGGCTTCAAGTAGCTCAGGTAGATGCAGAAGCCACCAGTGAGCCACTCGTATCCACCTACGTCCAAACTAATCCAGCAGAAAGCCGGAAAAGTAGAAGTGATGCTGGCATAGCTGCCAATGTCCGCTCTTTTTCAGACGTTAATCTAACCGAAGAAACAGTCTTGGAAGAAATTGTATTTGAAGATGCTTTGGGCAGTAGCTCCACTGAAGAACCAAACAGAGTAACCCCTTTGATTGGGTGGACAAAGTATAACAGCTATCTATCTGATAGTCTTAGATATCCTCTGGCAGCAAAATCAGAAAGTATTCAAGGTCGAGTTTTCGTGATGGTAGAGACAGACTCCATTGGAAATATTCTACGATCAACAGTAATGAAAGGGATAGGTTATGGCTGTGATGAAGAAGCGTTGAGACTTATAAACGAAGGACCGAAGTTCGAGGCAGACAGTATTGGTGGTCGAGCGATCATACCAGTATCATTTACCATCAAATGATGGACTGTCTCTTTGTCTATGGTCTCCTTCGTAGGGGAGCAAAACATGAAATGAGTAAGATCCTAGACCAATCCGCTAGCTATATTTCTAGCGCCTCCTTTCAAGGTAAACTTTATTTGGTTGACTACTACCCGGGTGTAGTTCCGTCTAAGAATAGTAATGCAAAGGTGGTTGGTGATATCTATCGAATTACAGATATGAAGATCCTTGAAGAGCTGGATCGCTTTGAAGGAGTTGGGCCAGAGTTTGAATCACCTAATGAATACAATAGAGAAAATAGAATTGTTAGGCTTCCAAATGACGAGACACTGGCTTCTTGGATTTATCTATACAATTGGCCTGTTCGGGAAGAAAATGAAATAGCCTCAGGAGATTTTTTGAGATTCATTGAAGCTAAATAATCGATTGATCCTTATCCATCATTTTCATAACCTCAGATTTGTAACTTCGGCCAATAGGAATCTGTTTCTCGTTGATCTCAATGAAAGAGGCTGAAAATGCATCAATTTTTTGGCGTGCGATGATGTAGGATTTGTGTATCCTTATAAAGTCGTCCGCCGGTAGCTTTTTCTCCAAATAACTTATTTTCTGTAAGGATATCACCTCTTTTCCATCCACCAATTTGATTCTCACGTAATCCTTCAAACTCTCTATATATGCAATGTCCTTCAAGTATACTTTGACCATTTTTCGATCCGATTTCAAAAAAAGGTATGGATCACTTTCTTCGATTGAAGCATGGGAGTTTTCCTCAACCTTCATCGAAGATTCTACCTTGGTCACTTTGTTGATCGCCATTAAGAATCGATCAAATGCAATAGGCTTTAACAAATAATCTACCACGTGAAGCTCATAGCTTTCCACAGCATAGTCTCGGTACGCAGTAGTAAAAATTACCTGAGGAGCAGGATTTAGAATTCTTAGAAATTCAATACCAGTAAGCTTTGGCATCTGAATATCCAGAAACAAAAGGTCCACTTTTTCTTTCTTCAAGATATCGAACGCCTTAATCCCATTCGTACAAGATCCTACTAATTCCAGTGAGTCTACTCGCCCAATGAAAGATTCGAGAATCTCAATTGCAAGTGGTTCATCATCAACAATAAGACATTTAATTGGCATCTTTTCTTAAATCAAGTTTCAGGACGATCAGAAATGCTTCTTCAGAATCATGCATCTCCAATTTGTGCATCCCCGGATATATTAACTCCAGCCTCCGCTTTACATTCTTAAGTCCAATTCCTTCCTTATAACTAAACCTATCTTCCTGTTCCTCATCACTACTTTTACTGTTTTCAACCTTTAAGGTTAGGCTTTCCT
>CAYYNA010000256.1:0-4937 GCA_964472815.1 uncultured Roseivirgaceae bacterium | reverse complement strand
CTTACAGACATAGACTTTGTGGACTTCTTTGCGGATGAAGTTATCCAGAAACTAGCCCTAACAGGTAAAAAGGAAGAGATAAGTGATATCATTGAAAAAATGCCGGTTCGACCACTTTCCAACTATGCTTATCAAAATCAAAGAGATTTAACCTTTAAGAACGTAGCTGAGGAGTGGGGGTTGGAGATACCAAGTTTCTCTAATGGTGCGGCATACGCAGATCTTGATAATGATGGTGATCAGGATCTAGTGGTCAACAATGTCAACATGGAAGCCTTCATCTATAGAAATAACTCTGAAACGGTCAACGAAAACAATCATATCAGAATCAAGCTTGGTGGATCCGGAGATAACAAGTTTGCAATTGGGGCAGAAGTGGAAGTCTATTTGGGAGAAGAGGTGTTGTTCCACGAACAGATGCCGTTCCGAGGCTTTCAATCTTCCATCGATTATACGATGACTGTTGGTTTGGGAGGGAAGAGCACTATAGACTCGATACTGGTACGGTGGCCAGATGCTTCCGTCTCTATTGTTAAGGACGTAAAGGCAAATCAAACTGTTGAGGTTGATCAGGATTCAGGAAAACTGATGGAGTTCAAAAATTCGCCTGACACTCCATTACTAGCGGAAGTTGAGAATCAAAACTTAGTAGCTCACCAAGAAAACTATTTCAATGATTTTGATTTTGAGACATTGTTACCTCAGCAGCTTTCTCAAGAAGGCCCTGCCACTGCAGTAGGAGATTTGAACGGGGATAATATTGATGATGTCTTTGTAGGGGGAGCTAAAGGGCAAAGCGGGTTAGTTTATTTACACAAAGGGGAAGGACAGATGGTGCCTTCTGAGCAATCAGATATGATCGATGATCTTTACTTTGAGGATACTGCAGCGTCCATATTTGATGCCGATAATGACGGAGATCAAGATATACTAGTAGGATCTGGTGGTAATGAAATCGAGGATAAGTCTTTGTATACGTTGCGTCTTTACCTAAATGATGGAACGGGGAATTTCAAAAGGTCAACGCAAGATTTTCCAACACTTGGCACCAATATCTCAGTAATTTCTCCGCATGATTTCGATAATGATGGAGATATAGATGTTTTTGTGGGTTCAAGAAGTGCACCAGCAGTTTATGGTGTTAATCCTTCACATTTCCTTTTTGTGAATGATGGAGCTGGTGTATTTAATGATGGCACAGAGCGCTACGCATACGATATTAAGGACATAGGCATGGTTACTGATGCCATTTGGGTGGATCTGGACAGTGATGAAAAAATGGAATTGGTGACCGTTTCAGATTGGGGAAGTCCTCAAGTATTCCGTCTCAACGGAAAGTACTTAAAACCGATGGAGTCTTCTCTTGATAGCCTACACGGATGGTGGTTAACAGTTTCTGCCTCCGACTTGGACAATGATGGGGATATGGACCTGATTCTCGGAAATAAAGGGAGCAATATTCCGTATAAGCCTTCGGTGCAGAACCCAATGAAGCTTTGGGTAAATGACTTTGATGAAAATGGAGGAATGGAACAGATTACAACCATTGGTGAAAATGGGGGTGACTACCCACTTCATATGCGTAAGGAAGTCACGATGCAGATTGTCTCATTGAAGAAAGAAAACCTTAAAGCTTCTGCTTATGCTAAAAAGACGATACAAGAGCTCTTCCCAAAGGAAGTGGTAGATCGAACATTGGTAAAGCAAGCGATCATTTCCGAAAGCGTGTTGGCGGAGAACCTTGGTGGTGGAAAATTCAAGATCAAAGTACTGCCGCAAAGGGTGCAGCTGTCTTGTGTTTGTGACATTTCCTGTAAGGACATAAACGGCGATGGCAACATGGATCTGATAATGGCGGGTAACAACTATGAGTTTAGGCCGCAGTATTCAAGGCTTGATGCTTCGTACGGTCATGTTTTATTAGGAGATGGTCAGCTAGGTTTTGAATGGAAGGACTATAACTCTAGCGGTTTTTTTGTACGCGATGAGGTCAAGCATCTTGAGCTATTTAGAGATAAAGATGGAAGCGAATATCTGTTTACAGCAGTCAACGATACCCTTCCGAAAGTCTTCAGGTTCAATTAAAAGGTACTTCAATTGAAATTCATACAATCAATAATACTTCTGGGTATTTCTATGCTTCTAGGATCTTGCCAGAAGGAAGCAAAGCTGTTTTCAACGTTAGGTTCGAGCTCTACCGGAGTTGAATTTGAAAACAGGTTATCTGAATCTGATGACTTCAATATTTTAGATTATTTATACTTCTACAATGGTGGGGGAACTGCCATTGGCGATGTAAACAATGACGGACTTCCAGACATTTTTCTAGCTGGTAATCAGGTTGACAATCGACTTTATTTGAATCAGGGAAATTTGAAGTTCGTGGATGTTACAGAGAGTGCTGGCATCAAGAAATCTAGTGACTGGAACACAGGCGCGATCATGGGAGATGTCAATCAAGATGGTTTACTGGACATCTATGTTTGTGCAGTTGTCGGTATCAAAGGTCTTACCGGCTATAATGAACTCTACATAAATAATGGAGATAATACGTTCACTGAACGGGCAGCCGAGTTTGGGCTTGATTTCGATACCTACAGTTCTTCAGCTGCATTTCTTGACTATGATTTGGATGGTGATCTTGACATTTACCTACTAAATCATGCGGTTCATAACCAAGAATCCTTCGGTAAAGCCGAGCTTCGATATGAACGTAATTACGAGACTGGAGATAAGCTGCTGAGAAATGACTCCCTGGAATTCACTGACGTTAGCGAAGAGGCAGGAATCTACGGAGGGGTCAATAGTTACGGACTTGGAGTCGCCATTTCGGATTTCAATTTGGATGGCTACCCTGATATTTTCATCGGCAATGATTTCCATGAGGACGATTATTACTACATCAATAATGGTGATGGTACTTTTTCTGACAGGCTGAGAGAGAGCTTTGGATACACCTCCAGATTTTCCATGGGCAATGATGTTGGCGATATCAATAATGATGGGATTCCTGATTTGATTTCGTTGGATATGCTACCAGAGGATGAGACAGTTCTAAAAATGTCTGAGGGAGATGAAAACGCCAACATACTACGACTTAGGAAAGAAGAGTACGGTTACTATTATCAGTTTTCCAGAAATATGCTGAATGTGGGCCAAGCAAATGGTCAGTATGTGGAGACAGCTTTGCTGAGTGGAGTTGAAGCAACCGATTGGAGTTGGAGCGCCCTTTTTGGTGATTATGATATGGATGGTAACCAAGACCTATATATTTCAAACGGTATCCCCAAACGCCCAAATGATCTAGATTTCATAAAGTTTGTTTCTGGTGATCAGATAAGGAATACCATTAACTCCACAAAGATTGTGGATCAGAAAGCATTGGAAATGATGCCCGATGGAGCTTCGAAGAACTACCTTTTCAAAGGTAATGGTGACATTACTTTCGAAAATGTAACCGATAGTTGGTCTGAAGGGATTCCAACCTATTCTACATCTAGTGCACTTGCAGACCTAGATAATGATGGAGATTTGGATATCGTTACCAATAACATCAATGCTCCAGTATCAATTATTGTTAATCAAGTTGAGAATGCAAACTTTCTGAAAATCAAGCTTTCCTTCACTGAGCAAAATGCATTTGGAATTGGTAGCAAGTTGTACGTATATGCAGGAGAGACCCAACAGATGCGTGAGCTCTATACCGCACGCGGCTTTCAAGCATCGTCAGAACCAATTGTCCATTTTGGCTTAAGGGATATTGAGGTCATTGATTCTTTGGAAGTGGTATGGCCAAACGGCGAAAGACAGGTGCTCGAAGAACTAGAATCCAATCAAATAGTCACGGTGACTTATCAGCCAACCTCCTTGATAAAGAAGGATTCAACATTTACAAAGCGTTACTTTACTAAGGGGGAGGGATTGCTCTTCAGTCATCAAGAAGATAGGTATGTGCATTTTGACAGACAAAAGCTGATACCTTTTCAAGCAAGTGATAGGGGACCTGCAGCTGGTGTTGCTGACCTCAACCAAGATGGAATGCTGGATGTATTTTTTGGAGGTTCCAAATTTGTTTCACCTTCAATCTTTCTTCAATCTGAAACTGGTTTTACACTGTCTGATCAGAGTTGGTCAAACGAGCTTGTTAAGAAAGAAGATCTGGATGTTACGCTGGAAGATTTCAATAATGATGGTCTTAATGATATCATCATAGCAAATGGTGGCTCAGACTTTTTTGGAAAAGTTGAGTCGTTGACAAATACATATTTGGTAGGTACGATTGATGGTTTTCAAGAGAAAGATTTCCCATTGACTTATGAGAATACTTCAGTGGTTAAGGCATTTGATTATGATGGTGATGGGGATCTAGATTTGTTCATGGGAAGTCACAGCATTACGGGAGATTACGGAAAAGTGCCTGATTCTTATCTTCTGAAGAATGAAAATGGGATTTTTTCCGTGGTTGAGGCAGAAGTTTTCAAGTCCTTAGGTATGATAAATGATGCGATTTGGACTGACTTCAACTCAGACGGATATGTGGACCTAATCGTAGTTGGGGAATGGATGAGCCCAACATTCTTGGCTTTCGATGGAACGAGTTTTAGAAAGTGGGAAGCTGGTGTCGATCAGGTGGGACTTTGGCAAGCAATATATGCGTTTGACATAGACAAAGATGGAGATCTTGATTATATGCTCGGAAACTGGGGTTTGAACTCAAAGTTCAATGCCTCGAAAGAGCGACCTCTGCGAATGTATTATGATGATTTTGACAAAAATGGAAGTACGGAGACGATAGTAGCTGTCAGCAAAGAAGGAGAGTACTACCCAATCGAGTCATTTGATCAGCTAGCCGCGCAAATGGTAGAGTTAAGAAAGAAATATGCCAGCTACAAAGAATTCGCTGGAAAGTCTGTAGATGAAGTATTCACCGGAAAAAT
>CAYYNA010000255.1:0-4957 GCA_964472815.1 uncultured Roseivirgaceae bacterium | reverse complement strand
CAGATTGAAGACACCTGACTCATTGCCAGAAATAATAGAAATAGTGGTTACTCCATCATCCGATGCTATGATTGTACCAACCAAATCCCCAGCTTCAGCTGTTTCCTTAATAGCAAAAGTCTGATCATTCAAAATTGGAGTTTCATTTAATTGGAGGATGTTGATAACAAATATTTCCTCCATGAAAGCATTTTCCGGTAAGCCATTGTCCGTTGATCTCACACGTATCGAGTAGCTGCTGCTGACAGAAAAATCATAGACTGCATCGCTCAACAACGCATCACTTTCAATAGAAAATAATGAATTGCTATCATCCCCTTCCCCCTCTACTAACGTGTAAGTATGTATATCTTCGGAATTTGGGTCCGTTGTTGAAAAGAAACCAACCAGCGTACCTGGAGGCTCGCCTTCCTCAATCGAATTATTTGAAAGTAGTATATCAGTTGGCTGCTCGTTAATCGGGATGACTCTGATAACAAAGGGCTCTTCAACAAAAAAGCCGCCACTGTCCGTACTTCTGACTCTAATGGTATAGGTATTCTTTACCGAATGATCTGCCAACTCATTGATCAATAGTTCATCACCTGAAATGGAAAAGGCGTTGTTATCATCGTCTCCATTTCCAGCTACTAAGCTGTAAGTATGAGAATCAAAGAGATCAATATCTGTAGTAGTGAAGTTTCCGACCAATGTCCCTATTGGAGATGCCTCAAGGATGGTTTTATTGTCTAGATCAATGGCTAGTACCTCCTCATTTATATCCGCCACTTTGACAATTACAACTTTCTCTATGCTAAGCCCACCTAGGTCTGTCGATTGAACTCGGATGGAATAGAGAGAGTCGCTTTCATAATCAAGATTGATCCTATTCACAATGCCATCTAGGTTAAAAAGATTTCCCCAAGTCAAATCGTCTGTTATTAGATTCTTTAGATTCAACATGAAGATTCCAAAGCTATCATTGTCCTCATCACCCGGGCCTGGTACGAGTTGATAGACGTGATCATCAACTGCGTCAGGATCCGTAGTTTCCATAGTTTCGATAATCGTTTCCACGGGAATATTTTCTTCCGCTTCTATCGTATCATTGATGATAATTGCAGTAGGGCCGATATTGGAGGCCACCAAAGTATTATGTGCAAAACCTGCGGAGTAGGAAGTTTCCACGATCGTTCTGCCCTCCAAAACATCAGGAATCAACCTTTCCGTAAACCTGTTGGAACCCCATATCGACAAATCCGATTCCTCTGTCAATGCCAAACTATGAAAGTCCCCAACCTGTATTGAACTAAAATCAGATCCAGAAGGGATTTCCAGTTGACCGAATAACGAATTGTCACCCCATCCAACAATTGTCCCATCACTTTTCAAAGCAACGGAGTGAAATTGGCCAGCATCAATACTTACAACATCAGAAACCCCTGCAGGAACAGTTGACTGGCCGAATTCATTTGCTCCCCACGAGACCACCGTTCCATCTGATCTCAAAGCAACAATATGAAAATTCCCAGAGGCGATTGCAATCACATTTGTAAGGCCAACTGGTGGTGTTAGGTCATAAGTAGATCCCATTGTAATTACCTGAACTGTGCCATCTTCAAACAAAACGACAGAATGTTCGTCACCCGCTGCAATGTCTACCACATCGTTTAGAAGGCTCACCTCCGTCTGTCCGAAATCGTTGAAACCCCACCCTATCACTCGACCATCAGCTTGGAGTACTAGAGATTGCCCCAGGCCTGCTTCTACTTTGATCGGGTTCACAATACCAGCGGGAACATCCAGCTGGTCAAAGGTATTGTCGCCCCATGCTATCACAGATCCGTTCTTCAGAATGGCCATGGAATGCTCGAAACCTGCAGAAACCTTTACTGCTCTTACATCCTTAAAAGATGGTCGAAGCTGACCAAATGTATTGTCACCCCAATCTACAATCATGGTATTAGTTTCTTGCCCAAAAGAGAAACTCCAAGTAATTATGAACAGCACTGCGATGTATTGCTTCATTGTCAATTAATTATCGAGTTTTTCAAATCTGATAGGTATCGTAATGCTCTGGGAAATCGCTACGCCATTTTTTATGGCGGGCCTCCAATTGGGCATTACCGCAATCAGTCTCATTGCCTCTTGATCAAATTCAGGACTTATGGATTCAATAACATCAGGGTTAGCAATTGTACCATCAGGGTTTACTGTGAACCTCACTTTTACTACGCCTCCCAAAGAATTACTTCCACTCAGTCGGTCGTAAGAAATATTTTTGGAAAAATGTTCGTAGAGCTTTTCGAATCCAAAGAGGGGTGCTGCATTTCTATTGATTTTCAATAGACTTTTTTCGGGGCTCTTAGTAGGAATAGCTTCAATACTCTCGCCAGAAATTTTGTCATCTGATTCAAAAGCCAGAGATGACACAGTGGTGTTTGCGCCGTTAGCACTTTTCGATTTGGTGGTACTAGACTCGATAGGTATAGCAATCGCTTCAAAATCGATTAGCTCCATCTGCGGGTACATAACATCCGAGAACACTTCATCGCTGCTGGCTTCAGTCTTAGGTTCTATTTGAGAAAAGTAGAAGCCAGTAAAGACGGTCAATAACAATAAGGAAGAACCACCCAGCTTTAGATATTTTGCAACCGTAAGTTGGTAATCTCTGTACTGATTAAGTACTGCTGTGAAATCAGCTTCCTTATGCTGATTCGACTTTAGGAGCTCATCTTCTATTAGCTTAACTCTATTTCTCATCACGCATGCTTCTTTTGATTTTCTTGACTAACCTATGGATTCGAACCTTGGCGTTCGTCTCGGTTATACCTAGTATCTCACCGATCTCTTTGTGACTTCTTTGTTCAAAAAAACGTAGCTCTATAAGGTTGACCTCCTTGAGTTTTAGCTTTTGCAAAGCTTTGGTGAGCGCCCTTTCTCTGATTTCTCGATCTGGAGAAACTTCATCGCTGAATAACTCCAAGGTCTCTGGAGAAGTAGATACATACCTATTTTTTTTGCTATTTCTGAAAAACTGGTTGCACTCGTTTATCGCTATTTTGTACAAAAAGGAGGAAAAGGGATGTCCCTTATCCTTGTATTTGGGCAAATGGTTGAGTGCATTGAAAAAAACTTGTTGCACAATATCGAAGGAGATATCCTGATCATTGACCCGCCTATTGATAAAAGAAATCATCTCCTGATAATACTTGAGGTAAATTGGCTCAAAGCATTCAGGATCCTTTTTGGCCTTCTCAATTATCTCAGCTTCGGTTAGGTTCTTTATCTCCATTAATCGTGAACTCAATCCTACAATGCAAGAATTTGTAAAGGTTACATTCTTGCAAAAGAAATTCAGTTAAGTTGAAGATAAAGTAAAGTACGTAGACCTTTAACCAGAGGGAAACTGCCACTTTTTTTAGTGACAAATGACTTTAAAACCGTAACGGGTCTGCGCTCAAATTTGCATTGATCGTTCCTTGATTATATGCTTGCATACTAAATGACATCCCAACTAATTACGCCGGAAGGCATAGAAAACCTAAAAGAGGAGTTAAATCATCTTTGGCGGGTGGAACGACCGAAAATCACCAACAAGGTTGCTTAGGCAGCAAGCTTGGGAGACCAGTCGGAAAAGGTAGACAAATCTAAAAAGCAGGATAATTTATTATGAGGCGAAAAATACCAGAATCAACGCTCCCAAAGCTTAACCGCTCCCAAATGATTACTTCTGAAGGCCTCCAGAAATTAAGGGATGAGCATGATCATCTTTGGCGCGTTGAGCGTCCTGAGACCACAAAAAAAGTTGCATGGGCAGCAAGTCTTGGCGATCGGTCCGAAAATGCAGACTATCACTACAACAAAAAGCGCTTACGAGAAATTGATAAACGATTGATGTATTTACGTAAATGCATTGATGACTTCAAAGTGATCGAGTACCATCCGCACATGGAAGGTTCGGTAAATTTTGGTGCTTGGGTCACCATTGAAAACAGAGAGAAGAAGTTGAAAAAGCGCTTGCGCCTTGTAGGCTATGAGGAGTTGATAGGCAATAAGGATTACGTTTCGATGGACTCTCCCATAGCGCAGGCGCTGCTGCAAAAGAAGGTTGGTGATGAAGCTATCGTGGAAACCAAAGCGGCCAAGTTCGTGTGGCAGATCCTCAAGATCGAGTACGAACAGAAAGTGAAATAAGCTTAAGAACTGATCGATTCATTCAACTCAACAATTATCTGTTGCAAGTCTGGATCTGTAGCAAACAGGATGCCTTGACGGTTCATAAAGGTCGATCCACTATTATTTAAACCAAGTTTTTCACCAAAAGCGTTGGAGACGGGAAGTTCTAATTCCTGCATTAGTAGGTGTGTGGCAGCATAGTCCCAAATACTTCCACAGCCGTCGGCTGGCTTAGGGAATTTGAAGTAACATGCCTTATAAGATTCAATCACACCAATGGCATTTCGCACTCCGCCGTAATCAGAATGAAATTCGATATGGGTTGATCCCTCTACCCTTTGTTCAAACCGTCGCTTAATGGTGCTGTAATCTGGCATGGAAAGAAAGCTTCTGTCCATGTAAAAATGAAGGATTTCATCTCCTTGGGTTCGAACAAACG
Source organism: uncultured Roseivirgaceae bacterium (assembly GCA_964472815.1). Classification (GTDB taxonomy): domain Bacteria; phylum Bacteroidota; class Bacteroidia; order Cytophagales; family Cyclobacteriaceae; genus Ekhidna. The sequence continues at coordinate 360 of CAYYNA010000255.1, read as the reverse complement.
GTTGATCATTTAGAAATACACCAGAACCCGTGTAGGCAGCAAAGCACTGACGTAAGTCAGGAATGTAAACAACTCCAATTGCCGGCGTGCCTGCTTTTGAAATAAGTGCGATAGATACCGCAAAACCTGTTCGGTGCTCACTGTAAGGAAGCGTACCATCTAAGGGGTCGATACACCAGAAGTATTCCTTTTGCAGGCGAGATTGGTCATCTTTCAGCTCTTCTGATAACAGACCAAAATCATTAGCTTCGATAGAGTCCTTTAGCTGGTCAAGTATGATCTCCTGAGCGCTAAAGTCAACTTCCGTCACGACTTGCGAAGCTGCAGAGTCACCCCCTAGTTTACGCTGCTGCAGATGCT
>CAYYNA010000254.1:1175-4989 GCA_964472815.1 uncultured Roseivirgaceae bacterium | reverse complement strand
CTTCATACAGATATTGATGCATTTGGAGAAAAGTTCAGTAAGTCCTTCAATGACTTTTGTGAGCGACAAGGCAAATCCTATACATTAGAATTTGAGCCAGGTAAATATATGGTGAGCAACGCAGGATACTTTGTGGCGAAATCAAACCTGATCAAGCAAACCACCTCTTGCACTTTTGTAGGGCTAGATACTGGATTCAATCATTTGATCCGACCGATGTTCTATAATGCTTATCATCACATCGAAAACTTATCAAACCCCAGCGGTGAGAAAAAAGTCTATAATGTAGTAGGGTACGTTTGCGAGACGGATTCCTTTGCATCCGATAGGATTATACCAGAAGTGAGAAAAGGAGACTTTCTAGTATTCAATAATGCGGGTGCGTACTGTTCCACTATGGCGTCAAATTACAATTCTCGCCCTCGACCTGCTGAGGTACTAATAGTGAACGGAAAAGATCATCTCATCCGAAGAAGAGAAAATATGGAAGACCTGCTGAGCACGCAAGTGGAGATCGATGTGCTATGACGGTAGAAATTAGGAAAGCAGTTTCTGATGATTTCAGGGCTGTTTATGATCTAATTGTCGAATTCGCAACCTTCATCGGGACTCCAGAAAAAGTCAAGATCAGCCCGGAACAAATGCTTGAAGATCAAGACATCTTCAAGTGTCTTGTAGCTACTACTGGAAAAGAAATCATTGGCTTTGCCACGTACTTCTTCTCTTATCATTCCTGGAGCGGAAAGGCAGTCTATTTGGATGATCTGTTTGTTCTTGAGGAATACCGCGGACAGGGAATTGGCAGTAAAATTTTTGATGAGATCGTAGCAATAGGAAAGAAAGAGCACTGTTATAAAATGAGGTGGCAGGTATCTCAATGGAATAGCTCGGCAAAAACATTCTACAAAATGAAAGGTGCCCTGATTGACGATACGGAGGTCAATTGCGATCTCATTTTATAACGAGATACTAATTTTTTCCTTTCAAAGTCCCAGACGGCTTCCGTCTGAATTTGTTCTTGATAAGGTTTTAGAACCTCTTATACAAATCTGTGACTGATATGAATTGGCCATAAATACCTTTAACTCATATCAAAAACCAAAGATTATGAAAAAGCTATTATTCACCTTTTTGGCTATCAGCATCTACAGTGCATCAGCCCAATCAGATGAAAAATTATGGCACCATTCCGATTTAGAACAAGATGGTATCCCTGGCGTAAGCCTCGAGCAGGCTTACGATTATCTGGGCGATCGCCCTTCCAAAAAAGTCATTGTGGCAATCATAGATAGTGGATATGAGTTGGATCATGAAGCTTTTATCAACAAGCTGTGGGTTAATGAAGGTGAGATCGCTGGGAATGGAAAAGACGATGATGGAAATGGCTATGCAGATGATATCAATGGATGGAATTTCATTGGGGGTCCTGAGGGGAATATCACAAATGAAACCCTTGAGCTTACACGGGAGTATCGAAAGCTGAAAGCAAAATATGAAAATGCAAAACCATCGAAATCGGCTGAGTACAAATATTGGAAAGAAATTGAAGAAGCTTTTCTAAAGGAAAGTGGCGAAATGCAAGCTTCTGCTGAAGGCTTCTTTGCGAACTATAATTCCATTCCTTACAATTATCAACTGTTGGCTGGATATGCTCAAGTAGATACACTTACGCTTGAGGCGTTGAACACTATTAATTCCTCTGACTCAACAGTACTCAAAGCGGATGCATACCTAACCAATATTGTGAATTATTTGGGCGGTTCAGCAACCATCGGGCAAATAATGGAGCTCTTTGAAGGAGGGTACAGCTACTATGATTATCAATACAATTATGCGTACAACCCAGATTTTGATCCGAGACCTGTGGTTGGTGATGATCTGACAGATCTTAGCCAAAAAGGATACGGAAATGCTCGCATAGATGACGTAGATGGGTATGGTGGATCTCACGGAACGCACGTTGCGGGAATTGTTGGTGGTGAAAACTATGGAATCACCTCAAATGTAGAGTTCATGTTCATAAGAGCAGTGCCTAGCGGAGATGAGCGAGACAAAGACGTGGCAAACGCGATCATGTACGCTGTTGATAATGGTGCCAAAGTGGTAAACATGAGCTTTGGGAAAGGCTATTCACCAGAGCAGGACATTGTTAGAAAGGCCGTAAAATACGCCGAATCGAAAGGTGTAGTGCTAGTGCATGCTGCAGGTAACGACGGAAGCAACAACGATGAGGTTCCTTCCTACCCGGATGGCAGCATCACTTCGAAAAAGAGATCAAAGGTTTGGATCGAAGTTGGAGCATCCTCTTCGAATTACAATGAAAATCTACCCGCAAGCTTCTCCAACTATGGCAAAAGCAATGTAGATCTTTTTGCTCCTGGAGTAGCCATTCTATCTTCAGTACCCGAAAATACTTACAAGGCAAATAGTGGAACAAGTATGGCAGCTCCTGTGGTAGCTGGAGTTTCAGCGTTATTGTTAAGCTACTTCCCTGATCTATCCGCTACAGATGTAAAAGACATCTTGCTTAAATCAGTTTCTCAGGTAGACCTACAGGTAAATAGACCTGGATCGAAAGACAAAGTTCAATTTTCCGAACTCTCAAAGACAGGAGGGATCGTAAACGCGTACAAGGCGGTGAAGCTTGCAGACCAGCGTGTGAAGATCCAGAAAAACTAAATTGATGTTAGCAGATTTTAAGAACCTAAGCGTTCTCAAACTCATGCTTGAGTAGCCATTGTTTACGCTGTATCCCTCCACCGTATCCAACAATGCTACCATCAGAACCAATAATGCGGTGGCAAGGAATAATGATAGAAATCCTATTTTCTCCATTAGCTCTTGCCACTGCTCTTACCGCCTTTACATCGCCTACCACATCTGCCTGCTGCTTATAAGATCGGGTGATTCCGTAAGGAATCTGATTTAGCGCATGCCACACTTTCTGTTGAAACTCCGTTCCTGGCACTACTAGCGGAATATCAAATGTCTTTCGATCTCCATCAAAGTACTCTTTCAATTGCGTTGAGACTAGATCAATCATCGGGTGTTTTCCTGTGACCATTTCGGATTTGAGTCGCTTTTTTAGGATTTCAATTTGTGTTTCCAGCATCTTTCGGTCGGTGAATTCAAGCATACAAAGACCATCATCTGTGACCCCTATCATCATAGGTCCCAGTGGTGTGGGAATTCTGTTTATGGTAATAAGCTGACCACTCTTGCCGGGAGAGAAGCCTGTAAGATTTTTGAAACTCTCCGAAAAACCACTTAAGGAGTCATATCCTTCTTGAAATGCCGATTGAGTCACAGTTTGTCCCTCCTTTATTTTTAGAAATGCATTATTGATTCTACTCATTCTAAGATACGCTTGAAAAGTGATTCCGTGCGTCTTGTTAAAGTATCTTCTAACTCTGCTTGGGCTGTAGCCCATTTGCTCCAACTCAAAATCCTTCCATTTCTTACTAGGCTGAGCTTCGACTTCCTTTAAGAGCGGGACTAGCCACTCGGGCGCTGCTTGGTACTCTTTCATCGGCCGGCATACCTTGCATGCCCTGTAGCCATTTGTCAAGGCTTCCTTGGTGTTGGAAAAGAACTCCACATTTTCATATTTGGGTTTTCTTGCCGTGCAGGTTGGCCTACAAAATATCCCTGTGGACTTCACCCCCACGATAAATACACCTTCATATTGGGAGTTTTTGTCCAGTAGCGCTTGGTACATTTCGTCATTGGTAGGAAGTGCAATCATGATCCAAAAGTAGAATGGATCATTTGAAGCATACAACCGAAAAATGAACAAGCATTTTTAAATTAGTAT
>CAYYNA010000254.1:0-1075 GCA_964472815.1 uncultured Roseivirgaceae bacterium | reverse complement strand
CCAAGAAGAAATGATCCTGTTTTTGAGAGCAGGCTGATTTTTTTTATCTTCATTAAGCAAACAACAACCCCTCCTGCTATGAAATACACTTGCGAAGTACTGATTGACAAACCCCGAAATGAAGTCGTGAACCTCTTCGATAATGCCGATAATATGAAATACTGGCAAAAGGGGCTGAAGAAATTTGAGCACCTTTCTGGTGAACCTGGAAAGCCTGGCGCAGAATCCAAGCTCATCTATGATATGGATAAGCGCACGGTTGAAATGATAGAAACTATCACTTACAATAACCTACCAGAGGAGATGCACAGTAACTACCTTGCCAAAGGTGTTTTGAATGTTCAAAAGAATCATTTCAAAGAAGAAGGAGAAAAAACTCGTTGGATCTCAGAGGCCGAATTTAGGTTCAAGGGGTTCATGAAGCTTTTGGCGTTCTTTATGGGAAAAGGGACTTTTCAAAAGCAGACACAGTCCTTCCTAGAAGACTTCAAAGCCTTTGCTGAAGGTAATCCAAAGTATGGCAAATAAATGTTTCATCTCCTTTGATCTATACAAAGCGTGATGCTGGGTTATTGAAACACTACAAAACCATTACCGCCTACTGTGAGGGAATAAACATTTCACCTCCAAAACATCCTCACTTTGACATTCGGAGCTTTGAGGAAAATATGGAGTCTGTAAGCAGCCGAATGCCTGCATTTAGGCACGAATTTTACGCCATTGCCATCAAAGCAGACGGAGATGGAAAAGTGGTAACTGGCCAATTCACTGATTTTCCTGAAGGCACCACCTTGTTCTTCAATACACCATTCCAATTGCTGTCATGGGATATTGCCCCAAACTGGAAGGGCTATTACATCATCTTCAGCCAGGAGTTTGTAAGTCAATCCAATGTGCTGTCTCAGATACTCGATCTATTCCCCTTCCTAAAGATGGATAAGTCGATTCCGTTCAATATTCCTGCAGATCAGCTCGACAAAGTGCTTTCCATCTATGAGCAAATTTGGGAGGAGTACAACGGCTCTGCCTCGGACAAATTCCTACAGATTGAAGCGCTGGTTTATCTACTCCTCAC
>CAYYNA010000253.1:0-4990 GCA_964472815.1 uncultured Roseivirgaceae bacterium | reverse complement strand
AGCTATTTCTGGATGGTAGGAAACTTTGTGAATCACGATAAAGGTGAGGATAACGATGAATGGGCACTGGCCAACAACTACGTATCAATCGTACCTTGTCAGTTCGATATGACAGGGCACCACGCCATAGCACAGCTAAATGAGGTTTGGGATATTTGAGCTAGTGAATTCCCATGCTAAATGAGAGGATGAACCCATTGGGATCTGTTACATCAAAGTCTCTCATTCCATAGTCACGATCTCCAATGGGTGAGGTGATGTTCGCACCTGATTTCTGATACTCTTCATACAAGGCATCTACGTCATGAACGAATATAGCAAGACAGACATGAGTATCTGATGGTTTGAAATCTCCTTCCTTCTTTGTGAAGTGGATGCCAACAGCGTCATCTCGCTTAATGACAACATAGGAAGGAGGATCTTCCCACTGAAAAGTTATTTCAAAGCCTAGAATGTCTTGGTAATACTGAGCAGTGGAAAGTGGGTCTTCCACAGGGAAAACTGCCGATGCGTGCGATAGAAGCTTTCTCATAATTTCTCACAATGGTTTTCCAGATTTTCATGCATTAGTGCGTTCAATTGAGTGCGAACTGAAGACTTGGATTTGTTTTCGATTTTTCTTCCGTCAATTTCAACCACTGGTGTCAATTCTCCCATAGTGCCGGTAGCGAAGACCTCATCTGCGTTATAAAACTCTACCAAGCTAAGGTCCTTTTCTTCGTACGGAATATTGTGCTTTGCAGCAAGTTCCAATGTGAAGCCCCTGGTTATTCCGTGAAGGCATGCGTTGGCGAAGGGAGTATACAATTTGCCATGCTTGACCATGAAGAGGTTGGTATCATTGAGCTCAGAGACAAACCCTTTTTCGTCCAACATGATCGCTGCATCAACTCCAGCGATATTGGCCTGGATCTTAGCCAGTATGTTATTGAGTAAGTTGCTATGGTGGATTTTAGAGTCTAGGAACTGCGGTCCATTTCGTCTCTGTGATGAAGTAATCACAGTAATTCCAGCGTCATTGTCATAGACCAAAGGCTTCCACTCAGCCAGTATGATCAAACAACTTCCATTTTGATTTAGCCTTGGATCCATTCCAGAAGTCACTTTTTCCCCTCTGCTTAGTGTCAACCTGATGTGCACATCGTCAGTCATTGCATTGGCAGACAAAGTATTCTTAATCGCATCTTTTACGAATTTTCTTGAAGGAGTATGCGCAAAATGAAGTGCTTTGGCCGACTCATACATGCGATCCAGATGTTTGTCCAGGTGCAGAATGCCGTACTTGTAGACCCTCAATCCTTCCCATACGGTATCTCCTCCCTGGACGGAGCTATCAAATACGGAAACCTTGGCTTGATCTCGATCATATAATTGGTCCCCTACCCAAATTTTTATGTTTTCATTTTTTGGATTGAATTTCTGTAGCATACTTAAATTGAAAGTGAGTGAGTTTTTAATTTATTGTAATAGGGTAGGGATTGCTCATAAAGAGTCCGACAGTTTTCTGGTAAAGGACGCTCACTGGACGATTGTTTTTTAAAACTAGTAGAATTGTGAACATTTTTGTACCAGTATTTTGCCCAGACACCATCTTCTGGGATACCTCCCTTATCCCAATTAAGCATTTCTTGAGAAAAAGGTATTTCCAATTGACTGCATACCTTCTCTAAACCTTCTTTAGGGTTTTTAAGAAGGTCGTTGCTATCAACAATGATAGGCATATGCGAGCCATGTTCGGTCAGGTATTCAAATAACTCAACCTCTTCCTCTATGCCGATATCTTGCATGGTTGGATTAGGGATAACTTGGGCGAAAGAGGCTATCAATTGCTTCGGGTTTCTAATCAGGAATAGGTTTTTTAGGGTCTTCATATAGCTCCAGTCTAGTCCATGCTGATGGTGAGCCATGTTCTTTAAAAATACAATTCGATGGTGATCAACTAAATTCATGAAAGACTTAACTATTTCCTGCTCTTCAATCGGCATGCTCTTCATGATATCCGATTTACCTGGATGCTCCACCTTACTATTCGTCAAATAGTTTGCATAGAAGGGCTCATCTACCACTTGAGTATCATCTCTTTGGGCAAAAGCGTACATCAATGCTGTTGATATATTTCTAGGTCCAGAAATGAGGTTGATAATCATGATTTCAAATCTGATAAATATTTCCTGAAATATTGCAATTATGATTATTTATACATGTCTCATTCTTAGTATTTTGAGAGACTTATATTCATCGATGATTTTAAGGTTTTCGTCGATCCTTCCACTCTGGCCACAATATGACGAATTCCAGTAATAGTACAATTGAGCGTCGTTTTAGGAATATTAAGTCAGGATTACGACAAAAATATTTCTAAATGATCTCCTCTGGACCGGAAAGCTACTTCTTGGAAACCGTGAAAATCCTTCCTACTTTGGTGGTGGCTCCACAAACAGCCACCACTAAATAATTTACTAACCTTAAAAAGCAACCCATTATGAAGAAACTATTATTGGTTTCTTTAATGGTTTTCCTGACTAGCATAGTGTATGCTCAGGATCTTGATCTCCCCGAAGAGGAGGGAGCAAGTCTTGAGTCAGGCGAGCTATTAATTGAAATCACATCTTCACCGTTTGGTAGGGATGGTGTCACTGCATTTGAAAGCAGTAGTACTGTCATACTGAACTTTGGCCAGTTCAGAGCAAGATATGTTCTGAACGAACAACTAGTTCCTAGGCTAGGAATTTGGTTTTCTGTAGACGATAATCGATCAGGTCTTTCGAGTCCTGATGAAGTGGTTACCGTAACGGAAATGATGTTTACTCCGGGTATTGAATACCATTTTATTAATCAAAATGGATTCACCTCGTATGTGGCCCTCGATGCATTGATTTCGCACCGATCCATTCTTCTGGAAAGTGCAACCGACTCGGATGTAGCTGGACTTTCATTTATTCCTTCGTCAAACAATGTATCTGCAAGCCTAGGGGATCGAGGATTTTTAGGTTTCGGAGCGTATGTAGCAGCTGGTGCTGATTATCATTTCTCATCGCGGTTCTATATCGGAGCGGAGATTGGTTTTCAGGCGATGACGGGAACTACACAGGATGTGGAAGTAGATGGGACCGTAATTCAGGAAGGCTTCACCTTTTTTGATGCTGGTGTTAATACTATGAATTCCTTCCGCATAGGATTTAAACTATTATAAAAAACTTACTACCATGAATAAAATTTACAAAACATTATATCTGAAGGCAATGATGCTGGTGATGCTCACCGGTCTTTTTGCTTTTAGTGCGAATGCGCAGACTTATCCCACAAATACTCCGCCCGCTGGTCCGTATTTTATGGGAGAGGAAGCTACATATACATTTGAAGCAAATGGTTTCGACGCTGGAACTTTGTTCTTTCTGTGGTACGATCTGGATGGTGATGGCGTCCTAGACGAAGATGAAGTTTTAGGTTCAAGTTCGACCCAAGACGCTGAGGTAGATCTTACTTACGATTGGCCAATTGTCGCCGGTGGAACCGTTACTGAGCTATACCGGCTCGGTGCATACTCAGGAAATATTTTTCAAGACAATGCGCTAACACTTGATGAAAGTGATTTTGGAAGAACCGTTGTAGGTACCAATAATACTGGTTTTGACTACGGATTTTCAAGAGCAGGTGTTAGATATTACGAAACGGATGAGTTGGATTTATCAACAACGGAGGCCAAAACCTTATCCATCAGACTGGATGACAATGGACTAGATATTGATAACCCAATCAACGTAGAGTTTTCTACAGATGGCGGAGCTACATTCACAGCAATGGTAGTGGCTACTGCTAGCGTAGATGTGGCACTGGAGGGCGAAACAGATCTTTTTGGATTTGTAGATAATCAGACATTTACCTTTGATATTCCTGTAGATGATGACGCTACAATACTGAGAGTTTCTCAAGTAGATGCTAACGGCTTAGGTGCATTTGAAAAGACGTGGGATCTGAATGATTTCGAGATTTTTATTGGTGATGTGTACACAGTAGTCAATTTTGCAAACAATTCATTTGAGACGCTCAACGAAATATCTGTAGATGTTTTTGAAGTTGCTGATGCCAGCGACAATCCGGTATTCACCGTGTATCCAGGCGATGAAGATGTCAAAATAAGAGCTACGATAGATGATATCGATCTGGCCAATTATGAATTCGCTGGATACATCGAGAATCAAACTTCAGGTCAGATCTATCTACTCGAAAACCAAACCTCTAATGAGGATGGTGCACTTGATGAGATAACCATTACTGGAGACATCCCGGTTGATCTGGTTTACAATGAAAATTGGAATGCATTTGTTGTAGCTTATAGTGGGGCTAGCCCAACATTCGGGACCAATATTTTTGCTCCTGCAGCATCTTTAGATTCTGATGACGATGTAGAGTCTACTTCTGGTTACAATACCACAGATAACGATTTTGATGGTGATGAGGAACGATCATTTACCACTGTTCCCTTCAATATTCAATCCGTAGACGATGGCATAGCTTGGATCGATTTGTCCAGAACTAGCAGTGGACTTGCTGCTGATGGGACCGATATCGTTCTTGAGTATTCAACTGATGGTACTGCATTTACGCAGGTAGGTGATGAAGTTAGTTTGAATGCCGATCTAAGTGAGACGCTGGAGTTCGATTTGAGCGCTGAAACTGATTTGATCTCGTCTGCCACTCAATTTAGAGTGAGGCAATTAGCCAACAGTGGACTTGAACTAGACACCTGGGCTGCTACTTTGACAGTTAGTTTGGGAGGAAATATCCTAGCAGATAACGCAGATGGCGGCTTCTTTGACTACACTTCTGATGTTATTTTTATTGCCGAGCCAGTTATAGTCTTGGATCCGGTTAACGTACCAGACGATCTGATTTTCCCTGGTGATGAATTGACACTTGTTTATAATATAACAAATGGAGCATTCCCAGAAGGAACCATGATCCATGCTGAGTTGACATTCGGACAAGA
>CAYYNA010000252.1:0-5010 GCA_964472815.1 uncultured Roseivirgaceae bacterium | reverse complement strand
GATAGCGAATTGCTATCCCTCTACATTGGAGGAAACGAAGAGGCATTTGAGAAACTTCTCAATCGTCATAAAGACAGGGTTTTTACCACCATTTATTTAATTGTTAAAGACAGGTACACTGCAGAAGACCTAATGCAAGAGGTTTTCATCAAAGCTATCCGTACCATAAAATCGGGCCGATACAACGAGGAAGGAAAATTTCTTCCATGGATTCTTCGAATTGCCCACAACCTTTCAATAGATCACTTCAGAAAAGCAAAGCGCTATCCCACCATCGTAATGGAAGATGGCAGCATTGTTTTTAATTCGCTGGACTTCTCTGAGTCCACGATTGAAGATGAACATATAAAACAAGATACCTACAACCTTTTAAAAGCCTATATAAAAGAACTTCCCGAATCTCAAAGAGAAGTGCTGGTGATGCGTCACTACATGAAAATGAGCTTTCAGGAAATTGCCGATGCAACGGATGTTAGCATCAATACGGCGTTAGGAAGGATGAGGTATGCTTTAATTAATTTGAGAAAAAGATTTGAGCAAACACAAAACGCCTATGACAAAAACCTTTACAAAAGATGATTTAGTAAGATTTCTATACGATGAGGTAAATGAGGATGAGCGACTAGAAATAAAAGAAGCGCTCTATACTGACATGGATCTCAGAGCAAGTTTGGACGAATTGAAAGAGTCAATGTCAATGTTGGACGGTTTCCTTATGGAAGCCCCCAAAGATGTTGTCTCTCGAATATTGTATGCTTCAAAAAATCTTCAGTCGGCTTAGCAGCTGCTGAGCTTGAAGAAGATTTAAGCGCATTTCTTCAAAAACTTTTCAAAGTCTTATTGGTGAGGAGAAAAAGGCTGTATGCCTTGTTCTCCTTTACCAGGCTATGTGAGCACGTGTGAAAGTCTTGTGCACTTCAGTGCTGTGCCTTTTGGCTAGAAAGTCTGAAGTCCTTCTAATGCAGACGCTAATTAATGTGCTTTTTGCTGCCGATCATTTAAGAAAATTCCGTTTTCCTCGAAAAGAAATTTGTATTTAACCTAAATGAGCACATTTTTGAGAGAGTGAAGATCCTCTACGTGCACCAGTATTTCAAAACTCCTGACGAAGGAGGATCTATTCGTTCCTACTATCTGGCGAAAGGCTTAGTAGATGCAGGACATCAAGTCACCTTAATTACTTCTCATAACAAAGCATATCAAGTGCGCGATGTGGATGGAATCCAGGTCCACTACCTTCCTATAAAATACGACAATAAGTTTGGCTTCTTAAGACGTCTTTTTGCATTTTGGAAGTTTGTTAAACTGGCCAAAAAGGAGGCTGCAAATCTTGAAAAGCATGATCTAGCTTACGTCATGACAACTCCTTTGACTACAGGGTTTATAGCTACTTTCTTGAAGAAGAAACTAGACCTACCATACTACTTTGAAGTGGGGGATCTGTGGCCGGAAGCACCAATTAGCATGGGTGTGATAAAGAATAAGCTGCTAAAGAAGTGGCTTTATTCTATTGAGAAGAAGTTTTATTTTGAAGCCGACAAGGTGATAGCACTGTCGCCTGCTATTAGAAATTACGTAGAGAAAGTAAGTCCGAACACGAAGGTCTACGTGATTCCAAATATGGCGGATTGCCAATTTTTTGAGCCGGAGTACAGTATTGGGGATTTTAGCTTTTCCAATAAATTCCGAATCACCTACTGTGGCGCTATTGGAAAGGCCAACCATCTCGAGTTCTTGATAGCCACCGCGCGAGAAAGCGCCCGAAGAAACTTGCCTATTCATTTCGATATTATTGGATATGGATCGGAGATGAATCGATTGCAAGAAAATGCAAAGTTTCTTTACAATGTTTCATTTCATGAGCATGCCGGTAAAGAGCGAGTAAAGGAGATACTAGACCAAAGCGATGCTGTCTACGTTTCATTCAAAGATGTTGATGTATTAGGAACCGGAAGTCCAAATAAATTCTTTGATGCACTTGCAGCTGGAAAGCTAAGTATCATAAACTTTCCAGGGTGGATTAAAGGAGTTGTGGAAAAGAACAAATGTGGTTTTCATCATGATCCTACACATCCAGAAGATTTTGCCCGCAAGATTCAATTGTTCCTAGATTCTCCCGAGATGCTTATGAAGTACCAAAAGAATGGCAGAAAACTAGCGGAACTATACTACGACAAAGACATTCAGATCACCAAACTTCTGAAGATCTTAAACAACGAATACAAGTTCGAGAAGAACGATTCCGAGGTTTACATTTTAACTGCCTGATGGTTTATACCCAGACAGCCTAAACACTTTGTTAGCATCTGGTTCTTCCATTAATGTTTGAACAGAAGCTCCAGTTTTTTCCACATAGCTTTTGACTATCTGCCATCCAAGCCACCTGCCTATTCTCCCCGGGCATCTTTCACTTATTTCGTAAACATTGGGCCTTTCGCCGAGAAATTTCTGTTTCATTTGATGATCTGTGGAATAGAGTAATTCATTTTCGATGAAGTTCGCCCAGATGATCGCATCATTTTCTAAGGCGTCTTCCCATTCTTGGTCTGTATATCCAATTAGGATATTTTCTGGGGTACAAGGCAAAATCTTGCTGAGCAGGTAATAGGATTTACCGTGATCTATCATCTCTGCCAACATGGACTCTCCCTTGGATTGCTGGATGTACTGACTCGAAATGAACTGCATAATGTTGGACGGAAGATGCTTCGTGTCGTACCGATTCAGGATGTACTCTGGAATCTGTTGAGGTGGGTATGAAGCATCTGGACCGATGAAAAAATCCATTCCAATAATTATCTGTTCATTTGAAATAATTAGGTCTTTGTACAAACCAGTTACAGCTGTCTGAACTACCGGTATCCGGGTAGCTGGATAATAGACGCTTAACTTCCCAAAAGCTTCCCCCAGCTCTTCCATTAATTGATCAATATCCTGGAAGGCATCCAAGGACTCTTGATACAAAGTATCAATGGAAGGATTTTGGATGAGGTTAAATATGCTCTCGGCTAAAACTGCATTGTTAGGGTATTGATCTGCATCCAAAAACAGCTTTGAGAAAGCTGGATACTTGTCCAATAGTTTCTCTATTTGCATAGCTGATTGAGTTTGAAATAATTCCTTATCTATACGTTGTATCTCCAGTTGAATGGGCACTGCATCTACCGTTTCCCGGCAGGCTTCTTGCGAACATCCGATGAATAAAAGAATTGATAAGATTAAAAGAACTCTATGCATGTCTCTATTTTTGCGCAAAAATAGGAAGGCTAAAAACCAACCTGATACAAAACGGACAATCATGAAGCGAATTTTCTTTCTTGCATTATTAATTTCCAGTATTGGTCTTTCAGCTCAAACGAAGCTAGGCCTCAAACTAGCTCCGGTCATAGCTTCCAATCGTGCCACAAACGATGCGCAGACGGTGGATAGTGATGGGTCTTCATTAAAAATGTCCGTAGGGCTGATAGTAGATAAGCCACTTTCTGATACGTATTTTTTGAGCACAGGCTTGGTCTATGTGCCAAAAATGGCTGCCTTTCGAACGGATAGTGCTACGTCAGAAGAGTATAAGCTTCAATACCTACAAATACCTGTCACGCTAAAATTATTTACCAATGAGGTTGCTCCAGACATCAAAGTGTTTTTTCAAGTAGGCGGAGCAATGGAAATAAAGGTTTTTGACGAAGCAGAAAGTCCTAATTTTGATACAATTACAAAGTTCAATCCAGCTGATTTTTCTGTGATACTCGGCAGTGGTGTTGAATACAGAGCAGGTATTAATACCACGTTATTTGGTGGAATCTCCTACCAAAGAGGCCTAGCCAATACGGTGAGCGATACAATTAATGGAGCAGAGGACCTTCAAATCAGAAACACGATTGTTTCCATTGACTTGGGCGTTAAGTTCTAAGTTAATAGAGCAAAAAATCTATGATCTCATTATCTTCCAATCGTGAAGATCTATAGATCGTACGGGATCCAAATATATTTCCTTTTAATGCTGCCCTTGCTTTCCTTGGGATTTCAGAATAGTCCAAATGAGGCAAGTCAAGAAAATCAGGGAAATCTGACAGTGGAAATACTTTCTGGCGAAGGGTCTCTGCTAGAGGGTATTAGCTCAGCTGCCATCCTAGCTATTCGGGAAGGTCTGTATGATACGATTATGCGTCTGGATAACCCTGAAAATCCTGCAGTTTTTGAAAATGTGCCATTCGGGTCCTATTTGGTAGCAGTCGAACATGAAGATCCATTTTATTGGCCGACGTATTATGGAAATGAGGTAGAGTGGATTAGAGCAGACACTTTGCGATTGATGTCAGATTCAGTGATACAAATCTACAGTTATGAGTCGGCGGTGGTTGATCTTGGTGGTAGCGGAGTTTTAGATCTCACTGTTGAGGAAAGCTTTGATGGAGTAAGGAAACGAGCAAAAGAACGAATCTGCTATCTAAAAAGAAGAAGGTTGGATGACGATAGTTTCGATCCATTCAGACCTATAAGTTTCGGCCGTACTGACGCCAGCGGACAATATCAATGGGAGCAGGTACCCGAGGGCACTTATAGAATATCGCTAGAATATCCTGGTTTGGAGGGCTTTTTGCAATTCGAAGTAACTGAAGATGATCTGGTTGGTGCCTGTGATACACCAGCGGATATTTCAGCGTTCGTAACTGAAAGTGGCATTGAAATAGAATTTCTTAGAATTCTTCCCTTACCATGTTTGGGGAGTGAACATTCACTTCACCAAATAAAAGTTTACCCAAATCCGGTTCAAGACATGCTATTTCTTGAAGTGCCGACCGACGCAAAGGCCAATTCCATCGAAATGGCCGATTTGACTGGAAAAGTGGTTTGGCGAAAAAGCCCCGCTGATTTCGAATCATTAATAGCTATCCCGGTAGCTCAATTTTCGAAGGGAGTGCACTTTTTGAGAATAATGGGGCGAAATAAAGTCTACGTGTCAGAGCAAATAGTTATCGAATAGTCGCTAGAACTAGCTGGTTATCAAAT
>CAYYNA010000251.1:3407-5091 GCA_964472815.1 uncultured Roseivirgaceae bacterium | reverse complement strand
GCATGGTCTGAGCCATCTGTCGTTTATAATGTAGGAAAGTTCACCCGTGACAATGCGAACATCGAAGTGGTGGACGAGGATGGACGACTTTTTCAATTCAGGACAAAAAAAGGAGGAGACCTCTTTTATAGTGAGCCCACGGACAGTAAAGATGGATGGTCGAACCCACAAGAGTTTGACAGTAAGATCACTACTACACACTTAAGCTCTCACTTCTTCATAAACGAGCACGAGGACCGAATCATCTTTGCGAAAGAAGTAGGTAGTAAAAAAGAACCAAACCTGGATTTGTACGAGTCCTTCAAGGACCCACAGTCAGGTAAGTGGAGCAAACCATCCGTGTTTGCCAACAATATCAACAGTGAGTACAATGAAGATAGTCCCTTCCTGAGTGCAGATGAGAAAACATTGTACTTCGCCTCAGATGGTCACGAAACGATGGGTGGATATGACATATTCAAATGTGAGTATAATGAATCAACAAACCAATGGAGTGAGCCCGTAAACCTTGGGTTTCCAATCAACTCTCCCGACGATGAAATTCACTTTAAACTGAATCCAGATCAAAGGTCAGGCTATTTTACTTCCAATAGACTTAATACGTTCGGAGATTATGACATCTTTTTCTTCTGGGAGGTCAATACCGTCAGAGTCAGAGGAAGAGTGCTCAATGGAGCAACTGGGGAGCCTATCACGGATGCAAGGATATTCTTTAGGCCTATTGAGTATACCGACTTGTATTACTTCTCTGAGATAAATGCACAAGGGGAATACTCGACGCAGATTACCTCCGATGATATATTCAAAATTGAAATAAAATTTGATGACAACTCGATTCTCGAACTTGAGGAGTTTGAGATCCATGAGACTGGAGGAACTACCACGACACATATAAAAGACTTTTATGTTGGAGACCTGAGTGCAGCTGTGGTCGAGGAAGATGACTCAGAAGAGATCATCATTGTAGCTGGAGGTGTGGACAAACCAGTAGAGCAGCCATCCACACCAACTCCATCTGAACCAGTTACTAAACCAACCATCGATGTTTCAGATACCCGAGTTGAGAAGGAAATCAGGTATTCAGAACCTTCGGATGTGCCAATTGCGGAGCTTGCGGACTATGATGGGGCAAGAAAAGCAATTACGCGTAATATCTATTTCCAGTTTGATGATGCGCAAGTGAGAGATAGTAGCCTCCCAGTATTAAATGATTTACTCAATTTGATGAGAAATAAACCAGGCTTGATCATAGAGATTGCTGGGCACACGGACAATATTGGTTCGAAAGCGATAAATAATGCCGTGTCACAAAGGCGCGCTCAAGCTGTAAAGAACTGGCTTGTCAAAAATGGTATTGACGCTAGCAGACTGATCGCTCGGGGGTATGGAGAGCAGATACCATTAGCCACCAATGATGATGAATTTGAAGGGCGAGAGTTAAATCGCCGTATTGAAATCATCGTGAGATAACATTTAATTCGATCTTCCTGTTATATTTTTGACGCAAAATAAGCAACATGTTTACCTCAAAAATTGCAGGGTTAGGACATTATGTACCCGATAATGTAGTTACCAACGACGACTTGTCTAAATTGATGGATACCAGCAACGATTGGATCGTTGAGCGTACAGGTATCAAAGAGAGAAGGTGGATTGATCCTGAAACAGATGATAGTCCAAGTGT
>CAYYNA010000251.1:0-3307 GCA_964472815.1 uncultured Roseivirgaceae bacterium | reverse complement strand
GAAAATCACTCAGGTGGACTTGATAAAACTACAAGGGGTAGAGGAGTAACCGTCATCTTCGGTGATGGTGCTGGAGCGGCTGTAGTTCAGCAATCAACCGACGACTCAAAAGGCATCCTTTCAACCCATCTTCACTCTGAGGGAAAGCATGCGGAGGAGTTAGCATTGATTGGACCAAGCACTAGTCATTGGGTTGATGAAATTCTTGAGGAGAATAACCCTGAGGACATTTCATACTATCCTTACATGAATGGAAACTTTGTGTTTAAGCATGCGGTGACTCGCTTTATGGAGGTAATCCATGAAGCACTAGCTACCAATAAATACAAGCCTGAAGATATCGATTTGTTGGTACCTCATCAGGCCAATCTCAGGATAAGTCAGTTTGTACAGTCAAAGATGGGATTATCTGACGACAAGATATATAACAACATCATGCGCTACGGGAATACCACTGCTGCTTCAATTCCTATCGCCCTGAGTGAAGCGCTCCAAGAAGGCAAAGTGCAGGATGGAAGCTTGATTTGCTTGGCTGCTTTTGGCAGTGGATTTACCTGGGCTTCTGCCTTAATCAGGTGGTAACTGTTCTGTAAAGACTTCCTTTAATACTTAAACTTAATTCACCTAAGTGATGCTTTCTTAAGCTGTTAATAAATCGGTTATTCAAAAATGTAACTATTTAAACATAAAATATGACGAATTATAAATAATTATTAATATATTTATGAAATAAATTAAAATATTTCAATTTATATAAATCGATGGCTCATGGGATTATTCAACTTTAGGAAAGATGTTAATGCACTGAAATTAGCGAAAGCAGATACTGGAGACTGGATGGTTAAGAAAGGGTTTAGCATTCTTTACATTGGAAGTAAAGAGAAATGCGAACTTTTTATGAGGCAAACACAAACAGCATAACCTTCAGTAGTCGAAGATCAAAAGCCATTCAGTTGCTGAATGGCTTTTGTTATTTCTTCCGATTGCCCCCACGGAATAAAGTGATTCACTCCTTCTAGCAGACGCACGTCCAATAGCGAATCGGGCATCATCTTAATGGCGAAATCTGCATTCTCCTTGGGAACGAGCTTGTCTTTGGTACCTTGAATTAAGATAGTAGGTATCTGGATTCTTTTCCAGAGCGGAAGCATAAGTTCAAGTTCTTCTTTCAGAGGTAAGATCTCATCATTGCTTACCTCAAACTCTTTGGGAGTAAAGGCACCTCCAACTTTTGTTTTGATGAGTTTGCGATACCATTCATCTTTTTCCATTGCCGGATCTATTGATGGGGCTACTAGGACGAGTCCATCAAAATCTTGAGGGTAATCCATAGCCATCCTTGCGATAACCGGTCCCCCTAACGAGTGGCCGATTAAGATCTTCCTAGCGTGAGCGAACTGGTCAGTGACTTCTTTTATTTGCATTGCCTGCTTTTCAATGCTTGGCTCAGCGGTCCCATATCCTGAATTGCCAAATCCTGCGCGATCAACCGCCAAGAAATCTACTTTCTTTAGTAATGAATCTGCCTTGAAATAATCAATAAATGCACTCCAGGAGCCAGGGGAACCATGGACAAAAACCACCAGGGCTTCCTTACCACCTTTAGTATACGCATAGTGCATGTTACGTCCGTCAACTTGCAGGTTTGCAAAGTGAATGTCGGCACTACTTTCGTTTAGTGCTTCCTTCGCTTCTTCATCGGAAATTTTGAACTCAATACATGAGCTTAGGCAGGCGATCACGGTCAAGAGAAAGCCATGAAACATAGAATCAAGTTTATATTTGCGAGCTATGCAGGAAGGAATCATTAAGACAGATTTTCAATTCAAGAACCAAACAGGAAAGTATACTGGTAAGGTTCGTGAAGTCTATGAATTTAATGATAAAATAGCAATGGTAGCTACTGATCGAATTTCTGCTTTTGATGTGGTATTGCCTAAGCCAATACCATTCAAAGGACAGGTGCTCAATCAACTAGCTTCCAGATTTTTGGAGATGACTAGCGACATTGTTCCAAATTGGGTGGAGGTGACAACACACCCCAATGTAACTATTGGTAAGCGTTGCGAACCTTTTAAGGTGGAAATGGTGATCCGTGGTTATCTGACTGGTCATGCTTGGAGAGAATATAGAGGAGGTAAGAGAATGCTGTGCGGGATTCCATTACCCGATGGAATGCGCGAGAATGAGAAGTTTTCAGAACCAATTATAACGCCTACTACAAAAGCGGACGAAGGACATGATGAAGATATATCAAGGGACGAGATCCTTGCACAAGGGATTGTCTCCGAGTCGGATTATCTAAAACTTGAAGAGTATACCTATTCACTTTTTGAGAGAGGGACTAAAGTAGCTTCAGAAAGAGGTTTGATTTTGGTCGATACCAAATATGAGTTCGGCAAATATGATGGTGAAATTTATTTGATCGATGAAGTGCATACACCTGATTCTTCCCGGTACTTTTATGCTGAGCCGTACGACGATTTATTAGAAAAGAATGAACCGCAAAAGCAACTGTCCAAGGAGTTTGTAAGACAGTGGTTAATATCCGAAGGGTTTCAGGGAAAGGAAGGTCAGGAAATACCGGAAATGACGAAGGAGCGTATTGATCTTATATCCAGTCGATATATAGAATTGTACGAGAACATCTCAGGACAAAAGTTTGTTAAAGACCCATACTCCAATAAATTAGCCGAAATAAAAGAAAGCATAGCCCAAATAGTAGATTGATAATTATGGATTTTAAACTAGATAAGTACGAAAATTACTCGATTGCATCGATCGGTGAAGAAAAAGTAGACTCCACTATTGCACCCGAATTGAAGTCTGAGTTTATGGAAATCGCTCAAGGTGGAGTGAACAGCTTGATTGTGGATATGAGCGGGGTGAAGTACGTAGATTCCAGTGGTCTAAGTGCGCTGTTGGTTGGAAATAGGTCTTTCTCCAATGGAGTATTTGTTCTTTTCAATGTGACCGATCATGTGATGAAGCTGATCAATATTAGTCAATTGGATAAGGTCATGAATATTGCTCCATCTCAGGAAGAAGCTGCGGATTTTGTACTTATGGCGGAGATTCAAAAAGGAGGAGGATCGCAAGAGTAACGTTTGAATTTCGAACTCCTCATATTAGGATCTAATGCTGCTGCATTTGCCCATAGAAGGCATCACACATCTCAACTTCTGAAAATTCAGAATCGCCATTTTTTGATCGATTGTGGCGAAGGAACACAGCTACTTCTAAAGAAGTACCAGGTCAAGATTTCAAGAATCGATCACATTTTCATTTCACACCTTCATGGTGATCA
>CAYYNA010000250.1:0-5133 GCA_964472815.1 uncultured Roseivirgaceae bacterium | reverse complement strand
AGAGCTAAGTAATGGTACAGCAAGAATCAAGATTATCAGTAGCAGATAACAGCGGAGCTAAGGAAGTATTAGTGATCAGAGTTCTTGGAGGTACTAAGAAAAGGTACGCATCTGTAGGCGACAAAGTAATCGTAACTGTTAAGAATTCTCTTTCTTCTAGCAGTCTTAAAAAAGGGACTGTTTCTAGAGCCGTTGTGGTTAGGACTAAGAAGGAGGTAAGAAGAAAAGATGGTTCTTATATCCGATTCGAGGATAATGCAGCTGTTCTATTAACTGCAAACGACGAGCCAAGAGGTACACGTATTTTCGGCCCAGTAGCTCGAGAGTTAAGAGAAAAACAATTCATGAAAATTGTGTCTTTGGCACCAGAAGTACTTTAAGCATGAGCAAGGTAAAATTTCACGTAAGAAAAGGAGATACTGTTAAGATCATTGCTGGAAACGACAAAGGCAAAACAGGTAAGGTTCTCGAAATTAATACTGCAAAGTACAGAGCAGTTGTCGAAGGAGCCAATATGGTTACCAAGCATATTAA
This sequence comes from uncultured Roseivirgaceae bacterium, assembly GCA_964472815.1. Taxonomy (GTDB): domain Bacteria; phylum Bacteroidota; class Bacteroidia; order Cytophagales; family Cyclobacteriaceae; genus Ekhidna. The sequence goes on along the minus strand of CAYYNA010000250.1, from coordinate 4,599 downwards.
ACCATCTGCAACAAGCCCTGAGGGTGGAATCCAAGAAACAGAAGCTTCAATCCATCTAAGTAATTTGATGGTTGTAGATCCTTCTTCTGGAGATGCGTCTAGAATTGGTAGAAAGAAAAATGCAGATGAAAAACTGCAGAGATATTCTAAAAAATCAGGAGAATTTATCACAAATGGCTAGTCCTAGATTAAAAGAAAAATATTCCAAGGAGATCGTACCTGAACTGAAGGATAAGTTTCAGTACAAGTCTATCATGCAAGTACCTAAGCTATCTAAGATAGCTATTAATAAAGGTATCGGTGCTGCAGTTTCTGACAAGAAGATGGTAGATACAGGTGTTGAAGAGCTTACAATGATTACTGGCCAGCAGGCTGTAGCTACTATAGCTAAGAAATCTGTCTCAAACTTTAAGTTGAGAGAAGGTATGCCGATTGGAGCAAAAGTGACACTTCGAGGTGATAGGATGTACGAATTCCTTGATCGATTGATGACAGTAGCTTTGCCCCGAGTAAGGGACTTCAAAGGAATTAGAGAAAAGGGATTTGACGGAAGAGGTAACTATACGCTTGGAGTAGAAGAGCAGATCATCTTCCCTGAAATTAGCATAGACAAAATAAAGAGCATCTCCGGGATGGATATCACTTTCGTAACAACAGCAGATACAGACGAAGAAAGTCTGGCTTTGTTGCGTGCGTTTGGTATGCCCTTTACTTCTAAAAAGAACTAAGAAAACATGGCAAGAGAATCAGTCAAAGCAAGAGAAAGAAAAAGACAAAAACTTGTTGATCGATACGCGGAGAAGAGAGCTGCTCTGAAAGAGGCAGGAGATTGGCAGGGATTGGACAAGCTTCCAAGAAATTCCTCTAAAGTTAGGTTACACAATAGGTGTAAACTGACAGGAAGACCTAAGGGATACATGAGAAAATTTGGTATTTCAAGGGTGACCTTTAGGGAGATGGCAGCCGAAGGTAAAATACCTGGTGTAACAAAAGCGAGCTGGTAATAAAACCTTTTCGTTTAACGATATAAATTATTATTTTTGCACCCCCTTTTTCAAAGGGGGATAAGTGTGTTTAAGAAATGGTAACAGACCCGATAGCAGATTATTTAACTAGAATTCGCAACGCGATAATTGCGAATCACCGTGTAGTGGAGGTTCCTGCTTCTAATTTGAAGAAGGAAATGACAAAAGTGCTGCACAGCAAGGGCTATATAAGAAATTATAAGTTTGAGGATGACAACAAGCAAGGGATCATCAAGATTGCCTTGAAGTACAACCCTCAAACCAAGCAGTCCGCAATCACAAACTTGGAAAGAGTGAGTACTCCAGGTCTTAGAAAGTATGCTGGGGCTGAAGAGTTACCAAGAGTATTGAATGGACTTGGAATTGCAATTCTATCTACCTCTAAAGGAGTGATTTCCGATAAGGAGGCAAGAAGAGAGCATATTGGTGGTGAGGTTTTATGTTACGTCTATTAATTGATTAATCATGTCTAGGATAGGAAATGCACCAATAAGTATACCAGAAGGAGTTAGCATCACAGTAGATAAATCAACTGTTAGTGTGAAAGGTCCTAAAGGAGAATTGTCTCAGGATATTAATCCTGATATTCAGTGCAAAATTGAGGATGGTGTCGTCACTTTAGAGAGACCAACAGAGCAGAAAAGACACAAGTCTCTTCATGGTTTATATAGATCTCTAATAAACAACATGGTGGAAGGCGTAAATGCCGGATACAAGAAAGATTTAGAACTTGTAGGTGTTGGGTACAAAGCCGCGGTTCAGAACAATGTTTTAGAACTAAATCTTGGCTACTCACATAGCATCTACTTTGCTGTACCTGAGGATATTAAAGTTACCGCAGTGACTGAAAAAGGAAAGAATCCACTCGTTTCTGTAGAAGGTATAGATAAGCAATTAGTTGGGCAGATAGCTGCCAAAATCAAATCAATGAGAAAAGTGGAGCCTTACAAAGGGAAAGGTATTCGCTTTGTTGGCGAGCAGATTAGAAGAAAAGCTGGTAAAACTGCTGCTAAATAATAAGTTATGGCGATTACAAAAACAGCGAGAAGAAAAAGATTAAGGTTAGGTATCCGAAGAAAGGTATCTGGTACATCTGACAGACCAAGAGTTGCAGTTTTTAAGAGCAACAAAGGAATCTACGCTCAATTAATTGATGATGTTAATGGCAAAACAGTAGCCTCTGCTTCCACCAGAGAAATTGGTAAGACAAGTGTGAATGTGGAGATCGCTAAGGAGGTCGGTAAAAAGCTAGCAGAGAATGCAAAAAATGCCGGGATCGAGAGCGTCGTATTTGACAGGGGGGGGTATCCGTATCATGGACGTGTTAAGTCTTTGGCAGAAGGAGCTCGTGAAGGAGGTTTGAAATTTTAATGATTCGTAATTAGTATGTCACAGAGCAATATAAAATCAGTAAAAGCCAGCGAAATCGACCTTCAGGAGCGGGTGGTTGCTATCAAAAGGGTAGCAAAAGTTGTAAAAGGTGGTCGTAGATTCAGTTTCTCAGCTATTGTAGTAGTTGGTGATGGAAACGGTGTAGTTGGTTATGGCCTTGGAAAAGCAAACGAGGTGACTGATGCGATTACTAAAGGAATCGATGACGCGAAGAAAAATTTGGTGAGAGTTCCGGTTTTTAAAGGTACTGTACCTCACGAAGCAATTGGAAAATTTGGTGGAGGCCATGTTCTTCTGAAGCCAGCAGCGGCGGGTACGGGAGTAATTGCAGGAGGTGCGATGCGTGCTGTGCTTGAAAGTGCTGGGGTGCATGATGTACTTGCTAAGTCGAAAGGTTCTTCAAATCCTCACAATGTGGTGAAGGCAACTTTTGATGCCTTGAACAAAATGAGAGATCCATTTGCTGTTGCGCAGCAAAGAGGTGTCACTTTAGATAAAGTTTTCAACGGATAAGATCATGAGCAAAGTTTTAATTACTCAGCGAAGAAGCACTATAAAGCGTCCTGAAAATCAAAAGCGAACCATCGAAGCGCTTGGTTTAGGGAAGATTAATAGATCTGTTGAAAAAGAATTGACACCTTCAATAGAAGGTATGATCAAAACTGTGAATCACTTAGTAGAAGTTAAAGAGATTAAATAATGAGACTTGAATCACTAAAGCCAGCACAAGGCTCTACGAAGAATCGAAAGAGAGTAGGAAGAGGACAAGGTTCAGGTAGAGGTGGAACTTCTACAAGAGGACACAAAGGAGCACAGTCAAGATCAGGTTATTCAAGAAAAACTGGTTTTGAAGGTGGTCAAATGCCACTTCAGAGAAGGGTGCCGAAGTTCGGTTTTAAGAACAACAATAAAGTAGTATCTAAGCCGATTAATTTGGATGACCTGCAAAAGCTTAGTGAAGCAAAAAAATTGAAAGAAGTTACTCCTGAAATTCTTCAAGCAAACGGACTTGCTGACAAGAGCGATGTGGTGAAGGTTTTAGGTAGAGGAGAATTAAGTGCTGCACTAAAGGTTACAGCTCATAAATTTTCTAAAACTGCACAAGAGGCGATTGAAAAAGCTGGCGGATCAATTACTGTAGTTGAATAATGAAGAAATTCATAGATACCATACGAAATATTTTTTCCATTGAGGAGCTAAGAACCAGAATCCTAAATACCATAGGATTTTTGGTAATATTTAGAATTGGTTCCTTCGTGGTATTGCCTGGTGTAGATCCTTCACGTTTGACAGGAGAGGCCTCTGGTATCTTCGGATTGCTTGACACATTTTTGGGTGGGGCATTCAGTAACGCCTCCGTATTTGCCCTTGGGATTATGCCTTATATCTCTGCATCCATTGTATTGCAGTTGATGACGGTAGCAGTTCCTTATTTTCAGAAACTACAGAAAGAGGGTGATAGTGGAAGAAAGAAGATTAATCAACTGACACGTGTTCTTACTATTGCCATATGCTTTGCTCAAGGCTTTAGTTTTGTTTCCGCGGCAGTTCCTGCTGAGGCAATAATTAGCAACACGTTTTTCTGGAAGTTTTCTTCGGTAATAATTATCACTTCAGGCACCATCTTTTGTATGTGGCTTGGTGAGAAGATTACAGATAAAGGCATTGGAAATGGTATTTCCATGTTGATCATGATCAACATCATCTCAAGATTTCCTGGAAGCTTAGTGGCTGAAGGATATACACGGGGAATGAGTGAGTTATTACTCTTTGTATTGGAGCTTGTGGTGTTGTTTTTCGTAGTTCTTGTAACTGTAGCATTGGTACAAGCCGTGAGAAGAGTACCAGTTCAGTATGCTAAGCAGGTTGTAGGCAACAAAGTATATGGTGGTCAAAGACAATATATTCCTTTGAAGCTTAACGCTTCAGGGGTAATGCCGATCATTTTTGCTCAGTCAATTATGTTTCTTCCAGCGATGCTTGCTGGTCTATGGAGAGAAGAAAGTGAGATTGCTAACTCCATCAGTGTTACATTCTCAGACTTCACATCTTGGCAGTACAACTTGACCTTTGCTTTGATGATCATCATTTTCACCTTCTTCTATACTGCGATAACGATCAATCCGACGCAGATTGCTGATGACATGAAGAGAAACGGTGGATTTGTACCGGGTATTAAGCC
>CAYYNA010000249.1:0-5159 GCA_964472815.1 uncultured Roseivirgaceae bacterium | reverse complement strand
CAAAATACCAATGTACTCAAGCAACCTGAGCCTCGGGTTTTCTTTGATGAGTTTGGAGATAGCTCTTTGAATTTTACACTAGCAGTGTGGACTTCAAAATACACGGACAAACCAAGGATACTGAAGACAGAGCTCTATTTTGAAATCTTCAAGCAATTCAAAAAGGAGGAAATAGAAATTCCATTCCCTCAACGTGATATCCATATCAAATCCCAGCCAGATTAATTAGGCTGCCTGGGTTGATGATTTCTTTTCGTTGGACGGTTCCTCATTAGACAATGTAACTTCTGAGATGGGTTTCATTCCAGCTTGTATCTGCTTAACTGTCAAGGATGAGTTGTCTGGGCTCCAACCAGGGGGACCAAAGATGTACATCAAGACCTCCCTCAGACTGCTGGCTTTCTTGAGATCTTGAAATATGTCTTCAAAGACGTGTGTATTCAGTCTAATGGGATTGAAGGTCTCAGGAGATTTCAAGATCCCATATTTTGGCTCCACTCCTTTAATCGTGTTCTGCCAGGTCCCGAACAAATGATCCCAAATTAGCAGTATGCCACCATGATTTTTGTCTAGGTACTCCACATTGCTGGAATGATGGACTGCATGCACATGCGGGTTATTGAAGATTTTCCCAAGGAATCCCAATGAACCGATGTGTTTCGTATGCAGAAAGTACTGGTAAGTAGCATTGATAATTAAGGCTGACCCTATCATTATTGGCTCGAATCCGATACATGCCATCCACAGCCAAAATACTGGCTTATAAAAAGTGATGAACCAACCATTTCTAATACTCACCGCAAAATTGTAATTCTTAGAAGAATGGTGCGGAACGTGAGCGGCCCACAATATTCTAACCGTATGACTCAGACGATGATGCCAATAAAAATTGAAATCATCCGCAAGGATAGCCAGAGCCCAAGCCCACCAAGCCCAGCCTATTGTGCTAAATCCTAAATACTGTTCTCGAAATGGCTCGAAGTGGTTGAATAAACCCTGAAATATTACCGTGACCGTAAATGCTTTGGTAAAGAAAGAAATGAATGCTGCTCCTAGTGCGATTCCAAAACCGGCGAGAGAATCCTTTAGCTCATAGTCATGTTTGGCCATTTTATACTCCACCAGCATAAAAAGCAGCAAGATGGGGAAGATATAAATCATGTTATCCCCAACATTAAATTCCGGCATATTCGATTGGTTTTAGTTTACGTTCTTCCAATCACAAGAATATACCTTAAATGATAAGATTGGGAATGATTTAAAAGAATTATCTATTCTTCCTTCTGCGCTCCAAACTTGTAGGAAAGTCCAAGGCCAAGAACGCTTTTGAACTGAACCCTGGGTCGTTCAGTACCCTCATCCACTTGACCGTCATTGTTCTCATCCCTGCCAATCAGAATATCCTTATCATAAATCAAATGAGTAAAAACATTCATGGACAAGACCTTGGTAAACTGAAGCACAATCGAATTCTGCCAATTCACATCTATTTCCCCAAGATTGTCCGTGTAGCCAGTAAATAACTCTAGCCTACTCTCAATATTTTCGGTTTTGTACTTTGCACGAAAAAAGGAACCAAACTCCGCTCTTGAATTCTTTCCAGGAGTCAAGATGGTGACACTATCCGTGTCGAAGACAGCAGCATCTACGCCATAAGCACCTTGATTTGCAAGTTCTTGATCTGCCACAAACGTGAATTTCCCTGTTAGTGGTTGGTAGGATAAACTCAATTCATCGCTAGGGTCGTAGGAAACACCCGTACCTACCGTTAGATACCCTGGCGCCATGAAGTCCGAGATCCGTTGGAGCTCTTGCGGAGTAGCAAACCCGTCCGTGAATTGTGTTCGGAAGTCCAGCAATCCAGTAAAAAACCATTTACCTCCAAGCGCATTCATCTTGTAACTATATTTGGTCACCAGGTTAATCAGATCGTTAGATTTACTGAAGCCAGATGACTCTTCCTGATTGATGATGCCATAAGCCAAATCGAGTGAATTTTCCCATTTACCCCTGCCTTCGATCCTATCAGCGAAAATTCCGAAGTTGGAATTGATCGCAATCGAATTTTGTCCTCCAGCTGCCCAATTGACCAGGGATACTTGGGAGAAAGTTAAGGCAGGACCTCCTCCAATTCTCCAGAACGTAGAATCTTGTTGGGAGGCCGCATCATGAATCAAGAATGCTTGAATAAGAAAAGTGATAGCAAGCTTCACTGAGAAAGTTTGGGCTGTTTTGATCATATAGAGCTAATTGGGAAGCAAATATTGATAACCTAAGAAAAAACTACACATTAATAATCGACTTGAGCAAAACAAAACATGCGTCAATTATTACTTTCGCACAAACCTTAATCATATGAAGAAAACGATACTTACATTATTTGCCATCTCAGCACTCTATTGCACTCAGGCTCAGACGGAAGAGGAGATGGTAGCAGAGATGAATACAAAGAAGGATTCAATTGCAGCCATTCAAGCCAGGGTCAATGCCATTCAAGCAAAAATTGATGCCCTTCCAGGATGGAAGATTGGAGCCTTCGGTACCATCGGAGGAAACGTTTCCAATTTCAATAACTGGTACACGCAAGCTAAGCCGAATATCACCTCTGGTAGCATTGGGTTTACTTTCAACACCTTCGCTAATTTGAAGCAAGACAATTACTTCTGGAGAAACACAGCAAATATCAATCTTGGCTGGGTAAGATTGGATGATCGGGATGATCCAACTGATTCGGATAAGTTCGAAGCTACGACCGATGTTTTTCAGTTGACTTCTCTATTTGGATGGAATCTCGCTAAAAGCCTCGCGATATCTACTCTAGCGGAGTATAGAACCACACTAATCAATGACTTCAATAATCCTGGTTATTTGGATGTAGGTCTTGGAGGAACCTGGACTCCCCTTGCTGACTTAGTTGTAGTGGTTCATCCGCTTAACTACAATTTCGTCTTTAGTGATGAAGGTAACATTTACGAATCTTCCTTAGGAGCAAAGATTGTGGCTGATTACACAAGAAGCCTTGGTCAGATTGGATTCAAGAGTAACGTGTCGTCCTTCTTGAGTTATGAAGACTCCAACTTGAATAATGTTACTTGGACAAATGGGTTCAGCTACACCTTATGGGGAGCATTTGGAATCGGATTTGATTTCGCACTACGTAGCAACAAACAGGAAGCGCTAGACTACACACTGAATACGCTAGCACTCGCTGATCCTACATTAGCAGATGAGACGCTTGAGACAGTCGACAATGAATTGCAGTCGTTCTGGATCTTTGGGGTTAGCTATTCTTTTTAAGTCAGAATAGTGTTATTAAAAAAAAGAGGATGCACTTTGTGCATCCTCTTTTTTATAGGTCAGAAAAAGCTACACGTACGTATTTACTTTTTGATCATTCTCCTTCAACACCCTTCGTAAGATCTTACCGACATTGGATTTTGGAAGTTCATCAATAAACTCGATGTACTTAGGTCTCTTGTAGCCTGTTAGATGCTCTTTGCAGTGAGCTGCAATCTCCTCATCAGAAAGTGATTCATCACCCTTTACGATATAGACCTTAACTGCCTCTGTTGATTTCTTATCTGGAACACCAATTGCACCCACTTCCAACACCTTATTATGTAAGGCAATGCAATCTTCTATTTCATTCGGATACACGTTGAATCCTGAGACCAAAATCATCTCTTTCTTTCGGTCAACAATCTTGAAAAACCCTCTTTCATCCATCACGGCAATATCGCCAGTCTTGAACCAGTCCTCGTAAAAGCAGTTCTTCGTTTCTTCCGGCCTGTTCCAATAACCTTGATAAACCTGTGGACCCCTGGCACACAATTCACCTCTTTCTCCCATTGGCAATTCATTCCCATCGTCATCAAGGATCTTTATTTCTGTACTAGGGATTGGTAAGCCGATGAATCCAGCCTCGGCATCTTTTCTGAGCGGATTTGCTGTAAGAACCGGTGAAGTCTCTGTGAGCCCATAGCCCTCAGACACAGGGGTCTTGGTTACTTCTAGCCATTTATCTGCGACATATTTCTGTAAAGCCATACCTCCAGCAAACGAAAATTTGACTTTTGAAAAATCAAGGTTTTTGAAGTTTGGCTGATTTAGTAGTCCATTAAATAGTGTATTGACTCCAGTAAGTATCGTCCACTGATGTCTACCTAGATCTTTTAAGAATGCCTTCATGTCCCTTGGGTTTGTGACTAAGACATTTCTAGCACCAATTCTTACCGTCATTAATGCATTACAAGTCAACGCGAAAATGTGATACATAGGAAGGGCAGTTATGAAAATCTCTTTCCTCTCTTCCAACCCACCGTGTAACATCCACTCGCAGACCTGTTCCATGTTTGCTACTACGTTACCATGTGTCAACATTGCACCTTTCGAAACACCTGTGGTACCACCAGTATATTGAAGAAAAGCCAATTCGTCAGAAGAAACCTCTACAGGGTCAGCTTTCTTGCCAGCTCCAAGTTTCAAAACCTCATTAAATGAAATCGCACTTGGAATACTGTATTTTGGAACCATCTTCTTTACATTCTTCACCACGAAGTTGACGATGCTGCCTTTCAAGCCTCCAATCATGTCTCCAATCTTCGTAATTATGGCGGTTTCGATCTGTGTCTGGTTCATGATTTCCTCCAGATTCGAAGCAAAGTTCTCAACGATAACGACCGCTTTGGCACCCGAGTCATTAAACTGATGGAGCATCTCACTCGGTGTGTATAATGGGTTTGTATTCACTACCACCATTCCCGCTTTTAATATTCCGTACAGTGCAATAGGATATTGCAGAAGATTCGGCATCTGAATCGCCACACGATCACCCTTCTTGAGGTTGGTATGATTTTGTAAGTAAGAAGCGAACTGGTCAATTGCGGCTCCAAGTTCCGCAAAAGTGATTTCCTTCCCCATGTTTTCAAACGCAACCGAATCCTGATACTTGTTGATTCTTTCATCAACCATTTCAGAAAGTGAGTTGTAAGCAGCAGGATCTATTTCATGTTTGACACCTTCAGGGTAATTGGCGTGCCATGGGTATGTGTTCATTCGATATAACTTATTGATTATTTGAAATTTGTACTTCTGGCCAGGGTACAAAAAAAGGTCTTGGCACCCCTACCAAGACCTTAAAATAAACAACATTAACCCAA
>CAYYNA010000248.1:0-5178 GCA_964472815.1 uncultured Roseivirgaceae bacterium | reverse complement strand
CCTAAATTCTGAATTGGAAAAGAAATAGCTGATTCCTCCTCTACACTACCTTGAAAATAACAGTAAGCCATGCTATCATTTGATTAGAAAAAGTAAAATTATTAGGACTTAGTAGATATTTTTACTTGAGCAACATCCACCCCATTAAAGAAAATTTTTCTTTCACTTAAAAGTAATCGTTTGCTGTTTAACCAATATAATTCAAGTGACCACTTTGATGAAATGTTTGATTCAGAGGGGAGTTGCAGGCCATCAAACCAACTACTTTTTGATCATTTAAATTCTTACCAAAAAAATAAACTAAAGCAGCTTCAGCATACTACAGAAAAAGCCCAGATATCCATGGGTATGACTTTCAATGTCTATTCTGACAATAAGGGTATCGAACGTATTCTTCACCTGGATCTTATTCCCAGGATACTAAGCGCACAAGACTGGCATGTGCTGGAGTCGGGCCTCAAGCAAAGAATTGAGGCGATTAACCTCTTTATCAATGATCTATATCACGATCAAAAAATATTAAAGGACAAAGTAGTTCCTGAGGAGGTCATCTTGAGTAGTCCGGATTTTCTCAAGCAATGCATTGGGCTAAAGCCTCCAAAAGGCATCTGGTGCCACATTACGGGAAGCGATATCGTAAGAGGAAAAGATGGTGAATTCTATGTACTTGAAGACAACCTGAGGTGCCCTTCCGGAGTATCCTATATGCTCGAAAATCGCGAGATAATCAAGCACGCCTTACCATCATTATTCAACAACTTGGGCGTACGACCAGTAGCCAATTACCCCGGCAGATTACTGAGTATGCTGGAGCATCTATCCGATAAAGAAGACCCAACGGTAGCAGTGCTGACCCCCGGAGTATATAATTCAGCATACTTTGAACATTCCTATCTGGCACTTCAAATGGGCGTAGAATTGATCACCGGGCAGGATCTGTTGGTCAAAAACAAAAAGGTTTACATGCAATCGACCAAGGGCCTGAAGCAAGTAGATGTCATCTACCGACGAATTGACGATACTTTCCTTGATCCGATGATTTTCAACAAAAACTCCATGCTGGGTGTACCTGGGATTTATGAAGCTTATCGAGCTGGAAACGTAGCGCTAGCAAACGCCCCTGGTACTGGTGTTGCCGATGACAAGGCGGTTTACGCCTATATCCCAAGAGTCATTAAATATTATCTGAATGAAGAGCCCATCTTAAAGAACGTGCCTACGCACATCTGCTCGGAAAGTGATTCGCTGGATTACGTAATAGAGAATATCTCGGAGCTGGTGGTAAAAGAAACAAATGCAGCTGGAGGATACGGGATGATGATTGGCCCTAAGGTCAAAAAAGCGGAACATGAAAAGTTCAAGAAGCTCGTAAAGAACAATCCAAGAAACTACATTGCCCAGCCTACACTATCTCTTTCTACTGTGCCTACTTTAACGAAGAACGGTATTCAGCCTCGTCATGTGGATTTGAGACCTTACATCTTATATGGAAATTCCATTGAAGTGATCCCTGGGGCTCTTTCAAGAGTAGCACTAGTAGAAGGGTCTTTGGTAGTGAACTCCTCACAAGGCGGAGGTAGTAAAGACACTTGGGTATTATTTGATAAATGAAAATATGTTAAGCAGGGTAGCAAATACATTATTTTGGTTAGGACGGTATCTAGAACGTGCAGAAAACTATTCACGGTTTATTGATGTCAACTTCAATTTATGCATGGATCTTCCTCCAGGCATGAAGGAGCAATGGGATCCGCTCATTTCTGCAACTGGCGATAGGGAACTATACGTCTCCAAAAATCGAAATGACTTTAGCCGGCAAAAAGCCATCCACTTCCTAGCGTTTGACGAGGACAATCTCAATTCTATCATAGCCACTGTAGCCCAGGCGCGCGAAAACGCCAGGATGGTCCGTGAAACCATTCCAAAAGAATCATGGGAATCACTTAATGACCTTCACCATTACGTCAAAAATGCCAAGAAGAGAAAGATATGGCAGAAGGAAGATCCGCATGCTTTCTTCGAGTATGTAAAGAATCAAATTCACACCTTGAACGGTATCGCCAGCAGTAATGCGCCAAGAACGCAAGCATGGTATTTCACCAAAATTGGAAAGCAGATCGAACGGGCGGACAAGACCTCCAGAATACTGGATGTGAAATATCACTACCTCCTCCCTTCCATCGACGAGGTTGGTACGCCACTTGACTTTCTGCACTGGACAGCTCTCCTAAAGTCAGTCAGCGCTTTCAATGCATACAAGCACTTGTATCAGAAGATCCAACCAGACTTCATCGTTGATTACCTAATACTTAATAGGTATTTCCCTAGATCCATTTTCTTCTGTTTGATGGAAGTAGAGTCTGCCTTACATGAAATTTCCCGATCCAGAAGAGGTTACTCCAATCCACCAGAGAAAGCAATCGGGTCACTTCGGTCAAAATTGGAGTACACCGACGTGAATAGTATTCTGAATTACGGCCTACATGAATTTCTTAATGAAGTTCAAATTGGGCTCAATGATATTTCCACTGCCATCCATGAGCAATATTTCAGGATTCAGCCTAATTTCACACCTCAATCCCAAATCCAAGAATGACTTATTGTATCGGCATGCTAAACAAAGAGGGTATCGTAGGCATAGCCGATACTCGCATCACTTCTGGTAACGATACTACTGTTGCAAAAAAGATCTACTGCGTTCAAAGAAATAAGCACGCCTTCTTCATTATGACTTCTGGATTAAGGTCTGTGAGAGATAAAGCCATTACCTATTTTGGAGAGGTCATTGATTCGGAGGATAGGCAATTTAAGAAGCTCTATCAGGCAGTAAATAAATTTGGAGAGCAGGTGAAAAGGGTTTCTAGAGAAGACAGAGATGAGCTAGAAAAGTCCGCGCTTAACTTCAACCTGCATGCCATAGTAGGTGGGCAGCTTGAAGAAGATGCCGAACCTGAGCTATTTCTTTTATACCCTCAAGGAAACTGGATTAAGGTTGGAAAAGGTACTCCATATGTTATCATAGGCAATAGTGGGTTTGGCACTCCAGTGCTAAAAAGATCCTACAGTTATGAGTCTTCTATGGAGTTCAGTCTGAAAAGTGGCTTCCTCTCCTTTGATGCCACCCGGATCTCAGCCAACGATGTAGACTATCCGATCGATACGATTATTCTTAAAAAGGACGAGTTCAAATTGACCGAAAAACGCTTTGAGGAAAAAGATCTAGGCCACATCTCAGATTTTTGGAATTCAAAACTGCGAGATGCCATTAGTAATTTACCTACTGGAGCACTGGAGCACGCACTTGACAGACAACCTTTGAATCAAGAAGTATAGTGCTCCTTGAAATCAAGCATCATACGCGTTACACCTACGACTCGCCTGTATCCATTGAGCCCCACCACTTTTACTTTTATCCGCTAAGACGTAGCTACTTTGAGTTAGTTGATTTTGAACTTCGGGTAAGTCCTGTTCCTGAGTTGATTTCCGAAAGAATTGATGTGGAAAACAACACCTTTCACCAGTACTGGGTGAATGAGATGCTATCATCTTTACAAATACAAGCTGAGATTAAGATTGAAACTGATGACTTCAACCCTTTTGATTTTCTAGAGGAAAGCAGACCTTCACAAAACTTTGCAAAGCAGCCTTTTCAAGCTGGAGTCGAACTTTCATCGGAACTTCAACAGTGGGCAAGTCAGTTTTCCTTTGAAAGGAATCAATTGATTCCCCATTTGACTAATTTATGTGCTGCCATCCATCAACAATTCAATCATCAGTCGAGATATGATGAATCACTACTCGATCCTAGCGAATGTTTTGTTCAAAAAGAGGGCTCTTGTAGGGACCTTTCCTGGCTAATGATCTGCATCCTGCGAAAAAATGATCTTCCTGCTCGTTTCGTCAGTGGGTATAGTTTCAATTCTGATCTTGGAGAGGGACATGAGCTTCATGCATGGGTCGAGGTATTCATTGAAGGGGGCGGATGGATTGGACTTGATCCCTCCAGTGGATTATTTACCACAAATAGTTACATCCCTGTTGCGACCAGCTATCATCCAGCCAATACGCTTCCGGTGCAGGGTTCCTATCGAGGTAGTGCAGACTCGCATTTGGATACCAAGGTAGAAATAAAACTCCTGTAAGCAACGATGAGAGTTATCGTCATTGGTGGTGGAGCGGCTGGATTCTTTGCAGCAATTAATATCGCGGAAAAACATCCGAGCTATGAGGTAGTGATCCTGGAGAAAACGAACAAGCTCTTGCAAAAAGTAAAAGTCTCAGGAGGCGGAAGGTGTAACGTCACCAACGCTAGGCACATTCCTTCGGAGTTGGTTCCTTTTTACCCTAGAGGAAACAAAAAACTTCATCCAGTTTTTAAGACCTTCTCTTCGGACAGCATGGTAGAATGGCTCACCAAGAAAGGAGTGCAAACCAAAACTGAGGAAGACTTGCGGATGTTTCCTTCGTCCAACTCTTCACAAACTATTATTGACTGTTTCTTGGGTACCGCGCAGCGATTAGGAATTGAAGTCAAGACAGGAGAGGGACTTACCGGCCTGGAGAAGAAGGATAACAAATGGATCCTCCTTACCAAAGACAATACCTATGAGGCTGATAAGGTGGTGATGGCAACTGGATCCTCCCCTGCTTCTTGGAAAGTACTTGCACAACTCGGACATAAAGTCACCGAAATAGTGCCTTCACTGTTTACATTCAACATTATTGATGACCGTATCAGATATCTTCAAGGAATATCCTTCACAAATGCATATGTAAGAATCGTAGGGTCCAAACTGATCGATGAAGGACCTTTATTGATAACACATTGGGGCATGAGTGGTCCTGCCATACTTAAGCTCTCCTCTTGGGGTGCCTATGAACTACAAGAAAAGAACTACCAATTTGAAATTCTGGTGAACTTCGCGGGGCTTTCAAACGAAGAAGTCAAATCACATCTCTTAAACTACAAAGAAGCTCACCCGAAACAAAAAATTTTGACCCACCCCCTATTCGGATTATCCAGGAGGTTTTGGGAAACTATTTGCAAATACTGCAGCATCAGCGAAAACCAGTCATTTGGTGAGTTAGCGAAGAAGCAGATAAACAAATTGGTGGAAGAGCTCACCCAAGGCAGATATTCAGTCAATGGAAAAAGTACATTTAAAGAAGAGTTTGTCA
>CAYYNA010000247.1:3600-5182 GCA_964472815.1 uncultured Roseivirgaceae bacterium | reverse complement strand
TGAGGGATGGTAATGTGACCTAATGGGTAAGACTTGCCATTTATCTCTAGCGATTCAATTCGGTTGGGTTTCCATGGGGTAAACCACCGAGGTTCGTAGTGAACTCCGTCATTTGCTAGCTTCTGCTTTGCATAAAATCCCTTGATTGCTTGATCATAAATGAAACAGGTAGTATTGTAGATTTTGCCTTCATAGCGGATGGGTAATCCCAGAGTAACTGCTATGCCTTCAGTTTCAGGAAGTATGCTGATTAACTTCTCCATCGCTGCTTCAGGAAGCCATGCACTGAGAAAGAGGTCTTCACAGCCATACCCTGTAATGCAAAGCTCAGGTAGGCAGAGGATATCTACCCCTTCCGAACGAGCTTCTGCTATAGCACTGGAAATGTTGCGGAGGTTATTTGCCCAATCAATAGGTGTTTGATTGAGACACGCCCCAGCTAGTTTCAACTTTTTACTCATTCATTCAAATTAAGCTGCTCATAAGTTTTGCGCGCAGCATCTTGTTCTGCTTTCTTTTTACTAAAACCATAACCCTTGGCCATAGGTTTTTCATCTAGAAAGACTTGAGCAGTAAATCTTCTCTCTTCCTCATCAATAATCTCAAAACGAAGTTCTTTGCTTTGCTTCTGAGACCATTCAAGTAGTTTGCTTTTGTAGTTAGTGGTGGTGGAGATTAATTCATCTAAATCATAATGTGGCTTGATAAGCCTTTGGATCACAAACTTTCGACAATCATGAAACCCATAGTCCAGGTAAACAGCTCCAATCAGCGCTTCCATACAGTCTCCGTAAACCGACCGGTGTGCTCTCGGGCCCTGGTTGAATTGCACCAATTCTTTCAAACCAATTTTGTGTGCTAGCCTTCCCAGAGACTCTCTATTGACAATCTTCGATCGTATGACAGTTAAGAACCCCTCCTCCTCGAAAGGGTATTGAGCAAAGAGGTATTCTGCCACGATCATTCCAAGTATGGCATCTCCAAGATACTCGAGACGCTCATACGAATCCTTGATTCCTTGATCGGTGACATTAGCAACGCTGCTGTGCCTCATGGCTTGTTTATACAATGCCAAATTTACTGGCCGAAGACCTGTGATAAGCTTAAAAGATTGCCTGAGTTTTTTTTCTGATTGGAATGGAGATAAGAGTGAGCCCGATAGTTTTTTCGGAAACGAAGACACTTATCCGTGGTATTTGCCCATAATGATGGAGGTATTGTGACCTCCAAACCCGAAGGTGCTACTCATTGCGATGTTTACCTCACGTTCCTGGGCTGTATTAAATGTCAGGTTCAATTTGGAGTCAATATCAGGATCGTCTGTAAAATGATTGATTGTGGGAGGTATTATCCCCTTTTCCAAAGCTAGAAGACACGCAATAAACTCTACTGCTCCGGCAGCTCCAAGTAAGTGGCCAGTCATAGATTTGGTAGAGCTGATGTTCATATTGTACGCATGCTCTCCAAAGACCCGCTGAGCTGCTTTTATTTCGCCAACATCTCCCGCTGGAGTGGAGGTCCCGTGCGTGTTTAGGTAGTCCACTTGGTCTGGACTTATTTTTGCGTCTTCTAATGCATTCTT
>CAYYNA010000247.1:0-3500 GCA_964472815.1 uncultured Roseivirgaceae bacterium | reverse complement strand
GAATCTAGATCCAATCCGGAATCAACAATTGCCTGTTCTCCAGCAACCATTCCGTACTGGGTGTTTGGATCCATCTTGCGAGCTTCTTTTCGATCCAAGAAATCTTGAGGATCAAAACCTTTTACTTCGCAAGCAAACTTTGTCTTGAATTTTTCGGTATCGAAGCGAGTGATTGGAGCCGCGCCACTTACACCTTTGCCTAATGAATCCCAATATTCATCGACGGTGTTACCCAAAGGTGTAATGGCACCAATTCCGGTTACTACGACTCGCTTTAATTCCATAAATGATTAGTTGGCTAAGTTGTGATTACTTAACGTTTTCTTCGAGGTATGTGATAGCATGACCAACAGTAGCAATGTTCTCCGCCTGGTCATCTGGGATAGATATGTTAAACTCTTTTTCGAACTCCATGATCAACTCTACTGTGTCAAGAGAGTCTGCACCAAGATCATTGGTGAAGCTAGCTTCCGGATTTACCTCAGATTCTTCTACACCTAGTTTGTCAACAATGATTGACGTTACTTTTTGCGCTATATCAGACATTTTTTGTTAATGTTTGGTTTAAAATGAGTTGCAAAGAAATAGATTAAAAAACTAAAATCAAATTTGTATTTTTCTCTACCAGATCTGCCAAAGACAAAGTTTACATATTTGAAAATCATATGAAGAAAAATAAGCTCACGAGCGATTTCGATCTTGACTTTGAATTATTAGGATTGGTTTGCAATAAGAAAGAATACAAGCTGGCTTGGCATATAAATCAAGTTTTGGGATTCAATTTAGTCAAGCAAGATGATGTAAAGATTGAATTCTCCGACCTCTCAAGCATATTGATCTCTAATTGCAAATACCAAACAGAGCATATGTCATTCGAGCTACTTCAAAACAAACTAATGGCTTCTGCCAATCCAAAATTCAAATACCTAATTCCAGAGCTGAGTCAATTTGACTATTTAATCAAGCTCAAAGACATGTCTGGTGAGTTAACTTCCGAAAACGTTACCGTGATATTAAAAGAAATACCTATTGTCGAGTATGTTATGAGACTTACCTTTGATCACTTAAAATCGAAAGAAAATCTTCTTTATTAAACCCCTCAACCCAAATGATCTCAGCAACCAAAAGAACTAAGATAGTGGCCACTCTAGGTCCAGCTAGTACCGACAAGGAAATGATCACTAAGATTATCGAAGCTGGTGCCAACGTGTTAAGACTCAATTTCTCCCATGGTAGCCACGAGGATCATCTAGAGAGAATTAATACCATAAGATCAATCAGTGATGAAAAGGACTATCATGTCGCATTGCTTCAAGACTTGCAAGGTCCAAAGATCAGGATAGGTCTCATGAAGGATGGTGGTGTAGAAATAGTCTACGGACAGAAGCTTGTGATTACGACAGAGGAGATTGAAGGAGATAATGAGCGGGTCAGCACCGTTTATAAGGATATTGTGAATGATGTTGCTCCGGGAGATACCATCTTGATAGATGACGGAAATATCGAATTGAAGACCATCTCTGTGAGTGGCAATGAAGTAACCACAGAAGTAGTACACGGAGGAATCTTAAAATCAAGGAAGGGGATCAATCTTCCTGATACAAATGTATCTGCACCGTCATTGACTGAGAAGGATAGAAAAGACTTAGAATTTGGATTGAAGCAGGACTTGGACTGGATTGCGCTTTCGTTCGTAAGAAAAGCGGATGACATTCGTGAGCTCAAGAAAATCATTGCTGATGCTGGGAGCTCTGCTCGAGTAGTAGCGAAAATTGAGAAGCCTGAGGCCCTCCGAAATATAGATGAGATTATTGAGGAGACTGATGCTGTGATGGTTGCCAGAGGGGACCTTGGTGTAGAGATACCGATGCATAATGTACCTCTGTGGCAGAAGCGAATTGTGAAAAGGTGCAATCGGAATGCAAAGCCAGTGATCATAGCCACTCAAATGATGGAGAGTATGATCGAGAACCCACGACCTACACGAGCAGAAACCAATGATATTGCTAACGCGGTAATGGACGGAGCTGATGCTCTTATGTTATCAGCAGAATCTGCTGCTGGTAAATTTCCTGAAATGGCTGTTCAGAAAATGACCGAGACCATCAAGTCTGTGGAATCACAGGTTGACTCGATTTACAATAAGTACTATGAAGATCATGAAGACTCTACCACCCGCGAAAATGATTTGCTCATAAGAGGAGCTTGTAGGTTGGCAGAAAATACCTCTGCAAGAGCGCTTGTGTGTATGACAAAATCAGGGTATTCTGGTTTCCGAACTGCGATGCATAGATCAAGATCTGAAATTTACTTGCTTACCAATAACAGCAAACTGTTAAAGCAAATGTGTTTGGTATGGGGTGTAAAAACATTTTTGTACCATTCCGAAGAGAACATTGATCAGACACTCGAAGAGATCGAGAAGACTTTGGTTGAAGCTAAGCAGCTAGAAAAAGGAGATATTTTCATCAATACGGCCTCTATGCCGTCACACTGGCAAGGTCATACGAATATGATGAAGATTAAGACGGTTGAGTGAGCTAATGCTATAGAATAGGCTCAACCCAACTAAAGTGCTCAGAAATAATTGCATTCTTGTTCTCCCCTAGAAATTTCACCAGCTCTAGCTGGGCTGGGGTAAGGTTTTTTCCCTTTGAATAGATGAGATTCCATTGCGTTACCAGAGGAAGGCCATCTAGCGGATAAATCATCATGTTCTCGCTCCTTAGTGCTGTCCGCAAGCCAATAAGCGGAACAATGGAGAAGCCGATTCCAGCATTGATGGCCTGCTTCACTGCTTCATTGGAAACGAGCTCCATTGATTTATTGATCTTAATATTATGTTCATCCAGATACCTTTCCATTGCTTTTCTAGTGGCGGAACCTTCTTCTCTGAATAGGAGCGTGACTTTCTCTAAATCTTTGGGCTTTTTCACCTTCCCCTTGTGAATGGAGCTACCAATCAGATACAAGTGATTTTCCATCAAAGAGACGGTCTCAACTTTCAGGTCTTCAGGAAGTACAGAGACCAAAGAGAAATCACTTTCATTTTTGACTAATCCCTCAATGACCTTATTCTTATTGGAAACGTCTATGGAGATATCGACTGCTGGATATTGGTCAATAAAGGATTTCAAGAAGTAGGGAAGGACGTATTTTCCTGTAGATACAACAGATATCTTGATTTTACCTGAGACTAGCCCTTTGTACTGGTCAATGGTGTATTTGATTCCATCGGCTTCATCTAAGATTCGTTTGCTGCGAATGGCAATTTCTCTCCCAAAGTCTGTTATGTAGAGTTGTCTTCCTATTACTTCAGTCAGCGGCAGCTCAAACTGATCCTGCAACTTTTTTAGCTGTATCGAAATGGCTGGTTGGGTTAAATGAAGTTCTTCTGCAGCTTTTGTAATGCTTTGATAATCATGCACTTTAAGAAAAATCTTAAGTTGATGAAGGGTGTAATGCATAAGCTTTGTTTAATATTTGATATAATAAAATTA
>CAYYNA010000246.1:0-5190 GCA_964472815.1 uncultured Roseivirgaceae bacterium | reverse complement strand
TATTTTGATCCTGAGCAAATAAATCCGGACGTCCGACCCGACCCGATCAATGAAACAGCAGATATAGAATGGCAGTTGGTAGAGAGATCCAACGACCAGATTGAGCTATCTGGCGGTTGGGGAGGAGCCTTTGGTTTTGTTGGAACCTTTGGAGTAACCTTCAACAACTTCTCAGCTCAGAACATTTTCAAGCCGGAAAAATGGAGAGGACTTCCTGTTGGAGATGGGCAATCGTTAGGAATCAGGTTCCAGGCAAATGGACGGCAGTTCCAGAGCTACTCCATCTCTTTCCAAGAACCTTGGCTTGGTGGCAAAAAACCCAACTCATTAGGCTTATCATTTAGCAAATCAATCCAAAGAAGAATCAGTAGGTTTAGTAGAAATGACCAAACTCTCGGATGGCTTAAGGTGACAGGAGTTTCCGCAACTTTAGGAAGAAGAGTGAAATGGCCAGATGATTATTTCGTCGTAAGTACTGGGCTTTCATATCAGCGATATGACCTGCTCCAGTTCAATAGCCGATCTCTTGGTTTTGAAACCGGTGATGCTAATAGCTTCACATTCAATGCAACAATTGCGAGAAGATCAGTCAACAATCCGATGTATCCGAGAAATGGATCCGAGATCTCCCTGGCTGCATCATTCACCCCTCCTTTCTCTCTTTGGAGAAATCTAGATTATGAAAACGCCCCACCTGAAGAGAGATTCAAGTGGTTGGAATACCATAAATGGAATTTCGATAGTAAGTACTATTTGACCCTAACTGGTAAGTTGGTATTGGCTGCCAGAGCTCACTTTGGATACCTAGGAAGCTACACAAATGAAGTAGGTGTGGGACCATTTGAGAGATTCCAACTTGGTGGTGATGGTCTGACGGGCCAAAACTTCCTGCTAGGTACAGATGTCATTGGATTACGAGGGTACCCGAACAACTCTATAACACCAGTTGACGTGGAGAACAACATTGAAGGGGGAACCATTTTCAATAAGTACGTGATGGAAATCAGATATCCGATCTCACTCGCTCAATCCGCCACTATCTATGCCTTGACATTCGTGGAAGGGGGTAACAACTGGGATCGATTTGCAGACTTTAACCCTTATAACATAAAAAAATCTGCGGGTGCAGGCCTTAGAATCTTTATGCCAGCGTTTGGTCTAATGGGAATTGACTGGGCTTACGGTTTTGATAGAGTACCTGGTACTTTACAAAACGCGGGACCACAGTTCCATTTCTCCATTGGACAACAAATACGGTAATTCTAAAAGTGACCATGAAAAAGATTCCATTCATCCTGTTTGCACTATTTGCTGCACATCTTACTTTTGCGCAAAAATTTGGGTATGTAGATACCCAGTATATTCTTGAAAAGATGCCAGAGTACAAGGAGGCGCAATCTCAAATTGAAACACTGGCTAAGGGATGGGAGAAGGAAGTTCAGGATCTTTATCAGAAGGTAGAGCAAATGGAAGTGGAACTGCGGGCAGAAGAAGTACTACTTACCAAGGAAATGTGGGAAGAAAGAAACACTGAGATTGAAAGGAACTGGAAAGAAGTAAAAGAGTATCAGCAATCAATATTTGGATTTGATGGTCTCTACTTTCTCAAGAAAAAAGAATTGGTTAAGCCAGTTCAAGACCAGGTTTTCGAGGCAGTGGAGCGAGTTGCTAAGAACAATCGCCTACAAATTGTTTTTGATAAATCTGGTGATTTGGTGATGATTTACACGGATCCTATCCATGATTATACTGATTTCGTACTAGAAGATCTTGGATTGGTGGAAAATCAGAGTGTGGGAAACAACTAATGCACAATTATTGAATAAATGATCTAAAGGCGTATTGTCTAAATAGATAAACAGAGAAATTATGAAAGTTAGAATTTTACTTAGTACAGCGATGGCCATGATTGGATTCGGATTGATGGCCCAGCTAAAAATTGGTTATACGAACGTTGAATACGTTCTCAGCCTTATGCCGGAAGCAAAGCAAATCGAGAGCGAACTAGCAGCTTACGAAAAGCAGCTCGGCACTCAGTTAGAATCAAAATATGCCGACTACCAAGCAAAAGTGGCCGACTATCAGCAAAATGCAGAGTCTTTTACAGAAGTAGTAAGAGCTGATAAGGAAAACGAGATTGTCAATCTTCAAACATCTATTCAGGAGTTTGAAACAAATGCTCAGAATTCTCTTTTGAATAAAAGAAATCAGCTACTTCAGCCTGCGTTCGAGAAGATTGGAGTTGCAATCGAAAGTATATCTAAAGAGAATGGCTACACCCATGTTTTTAACATGACAGCAAGCGGTCAAAGTATCTTGTTATACGCAAGAGAGGAAGACAATGTATCAAACCTTGTCTTGAAGAAGCTCGGTATTGACCCACCAGCTCCAACTGGAAATTAATTTATTAATCACTAAAAGAATCAAACCTCGCACATGCGGGGTTTTTTTATGCAGCAATGATTCCAAAAATAAGACCGCCGATAATGATGATGGGCGTAGGAAACTTGCTAAACAGTAAAGTGCCCATTGTTCCGAGCATCAGCACGTAGTTGATTATTGAGGTTTCCATTGGCACCAGAATTAGAAATGCTGCGGCTGCCACCATACCCGCACTAACAGCATTTATCCCTTCTAATGAAGCCCTCACAATCCGATACTTTTTCAATTGCGTCCAAAAACGAATTACGAAAAAGATCAAAAAGGTACCTGGAAGGAAGATGCCAAAAGAAGCCATCACAGCTCCAAGAATTCTTCCACCTATTCCTAAACCCTCCGTGCTCAGTGCACCTACATAAGCACTGAAGGAAAAAGTAGGTCCAGGAATTGCCTGTACCAGCCCATATCCATGCACAAACTCATCAGAGCTCAACAAGCTCTTGAATTCCACAAATTCCGTATATAGCAAGGGTACTAATACCTGGCCTCCACCAAATATTAGGCTACCATTTCGGTAGAAGTTTTCAAAAATGAGCAAAGGCTGAAACTGAGTAATTCCTCCGATAGCTGCAGCCAAGATCAATACAGCAATCCATAAGATGAGGTTTGACCAATTGATCTTGAACTTCTCCTTCTCCTCAACAGGTTGCTTCTTGTATTTCCATGTAGTGGCAAGACCGCCAAGGATGATTAGTGCCGGAAATGCGAATGGTGACTTCAGAGTAAATGAGGCTACAGCAGATACGAGCATGAGAAAGAAACCAAACTTTGTCTTGATCACCTTGGTCGCGATTTGATAGGATGAATAAGCCACCACCCCAACCGCTATGGGCTCAATGAATCGAAGAAACGAAAGAGAAATATTGAGCTCCTCTGCTGAGCTGACCAAAAGCGCCATCCCTGTCATGATCGTTATAGCCGGCAACATCCATACAAGCAAAGTCAAATAAGCTAAGTTGGGTCCTCCAATCTTGTAGCCAAGGGAGGTGATTGTTTGGGTAGATGTGGGTCCTGGCAACACCTGGCACAGTGCATATAGCTCAATCAGGTCCTCCTCTGAGAGATAAGCCCGCTTATTGACAAGCATATCCAAGAACATTCCGAAGTGACCTTGCGGACCTCCAAAAGCTGTGACGGACAGAATTGCTACATCCCTTAAGAAAATAATATTTCGAACCCGCCGAATGGACATATTAAGATTTAAGCCCTATTTCTTTGAGGCGCTCATCAAGAAACTCCCCCGCAGAGATATCTTCAAAAGCCTTTGGGTTTTGCTCGTCCACACAATTTGGTAAACATGTCAAATCCATTTCGGAAATAGGGTGCATAAAAAATGGAATTGAGAAGCGAGAGGTATGCATCAATTCTCTCGGAGGATTGACAACTCTATGAATGGTTGATTTTAGCTTTAGGTTCGTATGACGCTCCAACATGTCACCAACATTAACCACAATCTGGTCCGGCAATGCAGTTATGGGTATCCATTCTCCATCTCTCCTTAGCACCTGGAGTCCATCCGCACTGGCGCCCATCAAGAGGGTAATTAAGTTAATGTCTCCATGCTCCGCAGCACGAACCGCATCTTTTGGGATTTCATCTGGATTTTCAATTGGGAAGTAATGGATCGGCCTTAATATGCTGTTGCCCTGCCTTACTTTCTCATCAAAGTAATCTTCAGGCAATTCAAGATAAAGCGCAATTGCCCTAAGCATCTGAATCCCTGCCTGCAATAAAGTATCATAGGCTTCACTTGTATGCTCCTTGAATTCGTCCACCTCGTTTGGCCAAATGTTATCAGGATAATCTGGCTTCTTATTTTCATCTGGCTGCCCTACATGATAGAACTCCTTCAGATCACCTGTATTTCTCCCCTTTGCACGTTCTTTACCCTTACTTATATATCCTCTCTGACCAGCAAGCTCTGGACGCTCGTATTTCTGTTTTAGATCTTCAGGTAAACGAAAGAACTTCTCTACTGAGTTGTACAACTTTTCTGTTAGCTCGTCAGAAAGCCCGTGATTCTTTATAGAAACAAAGCCAATATTTGTGTAAGCTTCACCCAGCGCTTCCACGAATGCAGCCTTCTGCTCTGAAGTACCACTTGTGAAGTCAGCTAAATCGAGTGACGGTATCTCATCATATAGTATTTCTTCCATCCTGAGTCAGATTTATTGTATTGATAATTTAGCAAAATCAATTCAGTATACTTCTCAAAACTTCCAATGATTTTGGTTTGCTAATATGTGCATGATGTTGGTAAAAATTCAAAATTGATTCTAACATTTCATGTCTAATCTCACGATTGAGGTCGTAAGTCGAGCCATACGGATCAGTTAACATTCTTTGTAGCAGTAGATTTCCTTCTAGAGAAGGAGAAAGTCGGTTGATTGAGCTAAAAAGATTTTCAGCGTGTTCAATTTCATACCCTAAATACATACCGAGCTTCAGCAAGAACTGAATATGAAAATTTCCAAGGCCACTAGTGAGGCGATCAAATGTTACAATCGAAGCTTCCGTGAATGAGTACAACTCTTCATTAGTTGCCTGTTCAAATTGGATAAGCTTACCAAACACCTCAGTGAGGAATAATGTGATGGTACTTTTTGTAAGGTTTTGATGGATATTCTTCAGGACGATGTGATTTTTGAATTCTGAAATCCGTTGTAAATCTCGAGACTCCTTCATGTACAAAACCAAGTCCAAAATCGAGAATGGCTGAAAGTAGCCAATACTTTTCTTGGATCTAGAACT
>CAYYNA010000245.1:2849-5213 GCA_964472815.1 uncultured Roseivirgaceae bacterium | reverse complement strand
AATCGAACAGGATCAATTGCTTCGAAGGTTGGGCCTGATGTAATAAGTACACGTTTGCCCTTCAGCTTCTCTGAATCAGAAGCTTTTTTTTTTACATACTCCAACAACTCTTCAGGTTCGGCCATGCGGCCTTGTCCTGATAGCCCACTGGCAAGTTCACCCTCTCGAGCTTCAATAATCTCATTACCAAAAGACTGCAATTTTTTGAGATTACCTGTAGTTGATGGGTGCCGATACATGTCCAGATCCATTGCGGGAGCTACGATCACAGGGCACTTAGCAGATAGGTAGGTGGCAAGTAAAAGATTATCGCAGATTCCGTTCGCCATTTTGCCAAGCGTATTGGCACTTAGTGGAGCAATGATCATTAGGTCAGCCCAAAGCCCCAGTTCAACGTGATTATGCCAGTCTCCATTTTCTTGATTGAAATAAGAGGAATGGACGGGATTCTTAGAAAGAGTGGCTAACGTCAGAGGTGTGATAAAATCCTTGGCGCTCTCGGTCATAATGACCTGAACTTCAGCGCCTTCTTTCTTGAGTAGACGCACAAAAAAAGCGGTTTTATAGGCTGCTATTGAGCCACAAACCGCTAATAATATTTTTTTGCCCGCCAACATGGGGACTAATTTATGATAAAGTAATTAGGAGTTTCCTTCTTCTTCAGGTAATCTGAAATTTAACTCTCTGTTCAAGAATTCTTCGATAGCTGTAGTAGAAGGCTTTGGCATTCTTTCGTAAAATCTAGAGATCTCTATTTGCTCCCTGTTTTCGAAGATTTCTTCCAAGTTGTCTACAGAAGAGGCAAACTCTGCCAGCTTCGCATTCAACTCTTCCTTCTGGTTGCTACTTACTTGTCTAGCTCTTTTCGCGATGATTGCGATAGACTCATAAAGATTGCCAGTAGGCTCTAAAATGTCTTGGTTATCTCTTGTTACAATTGAACTATTTGTCTGCTGCATGCCGCTCTTTTATTTTGAATCCGCAAATTTAGTAATTTCTTCAATGCTTTCCGAATAAATTTTCTCAGCGTCTTTTAGGAATTTGCTATTTGGATAATTGTCGATCAATTCCAAATATGCATCTATCGCTACCTGATATCTTTCTTCTTGTTTTGTGCGAATACTTTCCTTGGCGTAATCAAAAGAGGTTTGAATTCTCAGAAAAGCTACTTCTTCCTGATACTTAGAATCTGGGTAGTCAACTTTGAAGTTATCGTAGACAGTCAGGGCAGATTTGTACCTTCTGAGCTTAAAGTACAGTCTACATTGTTCGTAAGCCTTTTTCTCTAAGGTTACCTGCATTTTGTCAATGATTTCATCGGCCTCTTTTGCATACTCTGAAGAAGTATGCTGATTGATGAAATTTTGCATTGCCGCGATCGCTTCAAATGTTACCGTCTGATCAAGTTGATAATCAGGAGACTGGAGATAAAGCGAGTAAGCATGCATATAAGTAGCCTCAACTACATACTCTGAGCGACCATAGATCCTCACGAACTCTTCGAAGTGATGAGCGCTGAGGATGTACTGCTTTTGGTAATAATAGCAATAGGCTAAGTAGAATTCACCTAGCTCAGCTTCGGCTGTACCTCTCATGATAGGACGTATTTCGTCAAGAAGTATTTCAGCTCGGTGATAGTCCTGATTTTCGTAATATTCAATCGCAGCTTCGTACTTCAACTTCCAATCGCCACTCTTTTGAATTCTTCTGAATTTGCTACAACTGATCGTTCCAACTACAATGATTAAAAGAAAAAATAATCGTATTCCCCTCATGATTTTTTATTGGTCGGCAAAAGTAAGGACTTACATGCTAAACGTAAACGAAAGCAATCACTTACCCTCCAGACTTAAAGTTTTTTAACAGGTCTGACTTAGAATCCCCTTGGAGTCCTTCTGGATTGATGCCCTCTCCAGGCGGTGGCGGTACTGCTTCTTTTTCTTCATCAGTGGATAGTTTTCGTGGAGTTCCTTGAAGGACCTCCTCTAGTGTTGGCCTTTCATCTGATCTCCATACGAAACCTCTGAGGACTTGTATATCTGCAGTCAGTTCATTGGGGGGTATGAATTTACCTTCTGGTTTAATGTAGAAAGAGATATTGGAAAGTTCTTCTTCCTTAAATCGAATCGTGATGTTACTGCAAAGGATTCGGTTCATCCCCATCAAAAAGATATCATTTGGATCACTGTCGTCCACCTCATAATAGACACTCTCTCCATTTCCATTGACGTAAATCTTGTCAATGACCGACTCTTTAAAGACAGCCTCCATCGTACGGCCTTTGACTTGATTGTGATTGCCGAGTGTGTCCTCATCTGCGAGAAAAGCATTTTGCTGCAAGAACATTTTCTTGATTTCCTGTTC
>CAYYNA010000245.1:0-2749 GCA_964472815.1 uncultured Roseivirgaceae bacterium | reverse complement strand
TCTTCGAGAATTCTTCTCATCACGGCATTTCCGTAGACTTTACTGATTCCATTGATATCGTCGTTGTAGCCCTCATCTCCAGTAATAATTACGTCATCGTTTTTAGCTGTGAGCCTCACATTGCCAGTTGCATCGTAGTATTTTTTAAGGTCATCAAAAAAAAGTTCGTCTGCCTCCATGTAGTAATCTTCGGTTTCGATGGTGCCGCTGATAAAGTCAGACTGGTCTATCTCCGTACGAAACTCGCCACCATTTGCGTGAAGAATGGTCTCATCTTCTGTAGTGATAATGGTGTTGCTTGTGGTATTGGCCACCTTAGATACCGTATTGTACCTCAAGGTGTCTGATTCGAGGGTATAATCAGGTGCCGTAAGCTCCACATTATTCCAAAAAAGCGCATAGTCTGCTAATCCATAGAAATAGCCAACTTCACTTTTTAAGATATTGGTGGAGTCACTTAGTGTCCCACCTTCAAAGTAGTTTCCTACCTCGGTATCCATATTGTAGTCAAGAAAGTCCGTGACCAATTTTTGTTCACCTTTCGTGTAGATCACATTTTCTCTCAACTTGGAATCACGGGTATTCCCGTCATAAATGAGTGTATTTGAAGTAATCGTTACGGAATCATCCACAATTTTTACTCTACCGTAAGCTTCCATCACATTTTCTTGCACAAAATAGAGTGAGCTATCGCAGTACATGGTGGAAGTCTCTTGGGCGAACACCACGTTCCCGATCAATCGTCTTATTTTCTGACCATTTTTCCTAAATTCATATAATTCATCAGCTTTGTATTTGATGCGGTCGGTATCCTGCGCCGTACTTAGGTAAGGGATACCAAATGAAAGAATCATGATTATGAAGGGGAGAAATTTCCGCATAGCTCGCAAAATTAACGATTAAGCTCTTGCTCGAATTACAAAAACAGTTCCAGAATTTTATCGACAAACATTCACTGATCGCAGACGGTGAGAAGGTGCTGTTAGCCGTGAGCGGTGGATTGGATTCAATGGTGATGCTGGAGCTTTTTCATCGTTCTGACTACAAAATCTTGGTTGCTCACTGCAACTTCGGTTTGCGGGGTAGTGAATCTGACGGTGATGAGGCTTTTGTCATGGACTGGACGCAGGGGCGCGGAATAGAATGCTTAGTTAAACAGGTGGAGTTGATTGGGAATTCCATTCAACTAGGTGCACGCGAACAACGGTACAAATGGTTTGCGGAGATCAGAGAACAGAGAGGTTTTCAGAAAGTAGCTACTGCCCATCACTTGAATGATAGTTTGGAGACAACACTACTAAACTTTTCCAGAGGTACTGGAATAAAGGGGCTTGCGGGTATTCCAGTTATTAATGATCATGTTATTCGTCCACTGTTGTTTGCCACAAGGGGTGAGCTACATTCTTTTGCAATGGATGTTGGGCTTTCTTGGCGAGAAGACTCTTCAAATGAAAAGACAGCCTACGATCGAAATAGAGTTCGACTTGAAGTCATTCCTAAATTAAAGGAATTGAATCCTGCGTTGGAAAGCACCTTTAAGACAACCAATGAACGGATGATTCTATTGACACAACTGGTATTGAACCGTGCTGAAGAGGTGCTTCATAAGCATTTTGACCGTTCGGACGGACGCTTAGAGCTTTCCTGGATCAAGGAGGATTCTGACTTGCTGATCTTGCATGAAATCTTGTCAACTTATGGATTCAATTACGTTACTACCAAGGAAGTCTGGAAGGCAAGAACTATTTCTGGAAAGACATTTGAAGCTACTAACTGGAAAGTCATTATCGATCGAAATGCCCTGTTTCTTGTTCCGAACGCCAAAAGGTCTATTGCAGAGGTAGTGATTGAGAAGGAAGGAGTTTATCAAGTCGGAGATAATGAATTACAGATTGAGTCGGTTGCAGAAGAAGATACCTTGAATTTGATTTCAAAAAATCAGAGTTCTGTTGTGCTAGAAGCTAGCAGACTTACATTTCCACTAACACTCAGAAAGTGGCAGCAGGGCGATACTTTTCAGCCGCTAGGAATGAAAGGCACTAAAAAAGTGAGTGACTTTCTAATAGATTCCAAAGTGCCACTTGCCAAAAAAGAGGAGGTCTTAGTCTTGGAATCAAAAGGTGAAATTGCTTGGGTCGTAGGTCATAGGATATCAGAAAAGTTTAAAGTTGATAGTCGCAGCAATGAGATGCTAAGGTTGAAGTTCATCTAATGACTTCAAAAAAGGGTTATTCCAAAAATGCTGTTATTGATTCTGTGTCAGTACTGTAGCTACATCACGGTAAAATTCAATGGGATTTTCCACCATGTGCCAGTGTCCAATATTCTTGTATAGCTTATTTGGAATTTGATAGTCTTTAAGAAACTGCTGTGTCTCCTTCGGCGTATCAAGATCGCCCCAGATGTAGATTTTATCACACGACAAATCATTGAAATCTAAGCCACATCTATTCTCCTTCACAAATTCTTGACTAGTGATACTCCAGTTCCTCATTCCTTCGGGAGTAGCAAATCTTAGGCTACTGTAGTATCTCTTAAAGCGTTCCTCGTTTTTCGCATGTTCGAAAATCTCTTGGTGGAAAGAAGCAGCAAAGTCCTCCGCGGAATCAAATTGCAAAGGCTTGCTTGAAAAATAACTATCTGCTTCGGTCAGATTCCCTTCAATGTTGCAGAAGAAATTTATTCGTTCCTTTAACTCTTGACAAACCAAGGTTGCAATGATCGCTCCGAGTGAGTGAGCAATCAGATT
>CAYYNA010000244.1:0-5220 GCA_964472815.1 uncultured Roseivirgaceae bacterium | reverse complement strand
CATCCATGCGATAGTAGGCCACTAGTTCAGAAGGATTGCCAGTGACCTTTTTGGCAAGGGTATTTCGGACTTCATTTTCGGTTCTAGGGACATTCCATATCCTAACCTCGTCCATCAAACCATTGTAAAGATTGCTGGGAGTCAAGTTATCGTACTCTTGTCCAAGGGACCACCTATCACCTGCATTGATTGGAAATTCTGCATCATGCGTACCCACGTTTTCACCATCTACATACAATATCCCAACAGAGCCGTCTCTAGTATAGGCAATATGATGCCACAAATTATCAGCTACCACAGGCCCTACCAGCTCTTGCACTGATGCATTGACATTATCATTGATGGCTATTTCGTCATCGGTAGTTATCGTAATAATGATTTGGTTATCGTTGGTTCCGCTTGGTCCGTTAATAGCTAACAGAGCAACATTTTCTGCTCCAACGGCAGGAGAGTTAATCCAAAATTCAAAGGTGAGGCTGGTCTCGTTTCCTACGAAAATGCTGTTTACCACATCTAAATTGACAAAATCATCTACTCCGTCAAAACTTAGCGCTTCTCCAGCCCCTTCGGCTGTTGGATACAGTAACTGAGAGGTGGAGAACTCCGAGGTACCATTCGTTTCATTCGTGACCGTCGCAACAATCTCTTCTTCACCGATTAACGATAGCGTGTCCACAGACCAGGTGGTACCAGTGGCTACAGTACCTCCAATAAAGACTTCTCCTTGTCCGGATCCGTCAGAAATGAATAATTGAATAATGTCATTTACTGCAGTTCCAGAACCTGAAACTGATGAAGTTGAAGTAATTGGGTCGAGGTTTGGAGGTGTGATCGCTCCGTTTGCGACACCATCATGATTGATCCCTCCAAGCGTATTTCCAAAAATGGAGTTGGACAAGTAATCATTATTGATAGACCCTGATTCATCTGAGAAAATCCCATACTGACCACTATTAGCAATAATATTTGCTTCCGCTTCGTCCCCGCCAACCAAATTATTACTTGACACTCCGGCGAATTGAATTCCATGTCTTCCGTTACCCAGCGGATCGCCATTAATATTTACGCCAATTCTGTTTGATTGAATCGTATCATTGTCATTTCCCTGGAAAAATATTCCGTCGGTTGTATTTCCACTAATGATGTTCCCAATCACATCTTGATTGCTAGAAACAGTCCCAAAAAACAGCCCTCCAGAGCTAAGATTATTATCCGTGGTGTTGGGTCTGGCAAACACGCCGGTTGGGTCAGTCCCAATGTAGTTTCCGTAAATCTTCAAATTGCTGGCAGTGTTTGCTCTAAGCCCATTTCTGGTGCTTCCAGAAATGACATTTCCTTCTCCTGCACCTAAGCCACCAATAATGGCACTATTCCCTCCTGACAGATCAACACCAGATCCGTCATTTCCTGCTAAGCTACCATCCCAGTCTACACCAATGTAGTTTCCTTGCATAGTGAAATTGCTGGCTGACCACCTTTCAACTCCTCCAGAAGTACCATTTCCGTTCAGAATGACAATATTTCCCTTATTAGGAGCTCCGAAGGTTAGTGATCCAGAAGAGATCGGACTAAAGACTCCACGGATGTCGAAGCTTGAAATCCTCAGACCATAAATTTCAATGTTGCTGCCATTGGATTCGGTTTCAAGTCCTGTAGAGCAGCCACACCCGTTAAGTATAGTAGGAAGCATTCCTGTACTAAAATTCCATCCAGGCTGAGTGGTCGCATCAATTATCATATCCGCGCTCAAAAGGGGAAGTGGTCCGCTGGTCAATTCAATGGTTTCGTTGGCTGAAGGCAAATTGAAGGTGATGGTAGTGCCCGGGTTTGAATTGGCATAATCAATCGCGCTTCTCAGTGACCCAATACCCGAATCATTGCTATTTGTTACCACGCCATTGCTTGTGTCTATGAGCGCACTAGACGGATTCCATGAAGCGGTACCTCCGAAATTGGTGAGTGTACCGTCATTGGTATTGGAACTGCGATCTGGTAGGGTAGTAATGGTGGCATCTGTCTGATCAAACTTGTAATAAGCAACCAAGCCTGCTTCGTTTCCGGCTAAATCCGAAAGAATAGTTGATTGAATTTCAGATTCAGTTCTGACGATGTTCCAGATTCGGACTTCATCGATCTCTCCTAGAAATGGGGCGAAGTTACTCGTCTGATTGTTACCTCCGATAAACGTAGTTCCAGAGGTGCCGCCCGCTGCATTGGTAAGGCCAGTAGCCTGGCCATCATTTTGTCCATTGATGTAAAAACTTATATCTGAACTTGCTGTGACACTTCTGGTCACACATACGTGGGTCCATTGACCCAAAGGGACACTTGTATTTGAGGTTGCAAAAACATCTGAGCCATTTCCAAATTCATAAAACAGACCAATTTTCCCATCGTTCTCTACCCGAAGTTGATAGTTAATATTGCTCGCCAGTGTTTCACCATCTGCCGCTCTGGAAAGAATAACTCGTGGCGATGCATAGGATGTTACGTTCACCCAGGCTTCTAATGTTAGGTCTCCCACAATTGAGAGATTATTTACTCCAAGATTTGCATGATCGTCAGAGCCATCAAATGCCAGGGCATTACCTGGAGGAGTAAAAGTGGCTGCTGCCTTTTCATTTGAAGGAGCTGAATCGCCATTAGTATTCCTAGCCACCACGTAGTAGAAGTAGTTGTTATCAGCAGTAACTGCGTTATCAGAATAGGTGTTCACATCTGCTCCTACCGTTCCAATTTCAGAAAAGGAGGCGTTGTTACCATCGGATCGAAAAATGGCAAAAACAGTTTCATCGCCAGAATTGTCTGTCCAGGATAGGTCAATTTGTGTAGGTGAAACCTCCGCAGAAAATAAGTTAGTAGGAGCAGTGGGTGCTGGACCTATAGGAACCGTAGAAGTGGTGAATAAGGCTCCTGAAATATCTCCATCGCTGGTGTTGGTTGACCTGTCCACGACCTTGCTTCCAGCACTCTCATCAAAGGGATAGTAGGCAACAAGATTGGGCTCATCTCCTTGTAAAGGGGTGAAACGATCAGAGAAATCTGATTTTACAGTATTCCATATCCTAAATTCATCTAAATCCGCATCGGCAAACTGTGCGGCAAACGTTCTACTTCCAATGTAAATATTACTTGCAGTGATTCCTTCACCATAATCACCTGGATTATTGTTATCAGCGCTTGTAGAGGCTGTAGAAGATAGCTCTACGCCATCAACATAAAACCTATACGTAGCACCGTCAGCTGTAATCGCATAGTGATGCCATTCATCTACGTAAGTTCCTGCGTCTGTCGCTCCAATGACCGTCTGATTAGCTGTTGTAGGGCTCGTCATATGTAGAATGGTCAAGCGCTCATTGACAAGTGCAGATGTCAGATCTCCATAAAATATCGCGAACTCTGAACTTCCATCGCCAAATGCGAAAATTGGATTGAACGCAGCGCTTGTTTTGTGATCTATGCTGGACTTATGCCAAAACTCAATGGTGGCAGGGCTAGCAAAATCTATTGTTCCTGATCCGCTTGAGGTCAGATCTACCAAATCATTTACGCCATCAAAACTTAATGTTCGGGCTGGAAATGCTTCAGTGGTAGCAAACTCAACCGATGAGCGGCTAGAAGCATCCTCACTGCCGTTGGTGGGGGTTACTCGAAAGTAATATCCTTGATCTACGCCTACACCTGGCGCATAACTTGTTGCATCAATTCCCAGTGAATTAGCAAGGACTGTGACACCCGAAGTGAAAGCATAATCATCTGCCCTTTCAACCATATAATTGGTTTCGGTTGTTGCATTATCCGTCCATTCTAACTGGATCTGTGTAGCGCTAAGACGATAGGCGATGACATCTGTTGGTGCCTCAGGAATACCAATATCTCCGGTTATGTTCCAAGTATTGGTACCTGTCAGTATTGATCTCCCTGCTGCACCCACAGTAGAATAGACGAGTCCAGTAGCACCCAAACTCACGCCACTTTGCAGGGAAGCTGTTTGAGAAGCCCAGCCGTTTAGTGTGGCATCATAATTGGAACTACTCATTCCAGAATTGCTCAACATGCTGGCCATGGAGGTGACAGAGGTAACGTCCCACCCTCCTAAATCTTGATCAAAAACATCTGCTCCTGAAAACATCGAAGACATATTTGTGATCACCGAGAAGCTCCATCCACTTATGTCCTGATCAAAAGCATCTGCATTATTGAACATTTGCTGAGTGGTAGTCGCTGAAGTCATCACCCAGTTGTTCATGGGCTGATCGTAGATAGTTGCGGAAAGGAATGAAGCAGAGAAATCCTGTACTCCGCTGACATCCCAGGAGTTTAGGTTTCCATTGAAATTGGGGCAAAATCTAAAAATTGCTCGTATTGAACTAACTCCAGATAAGTCAGGCGTGTCGCTGGCATTGTAGGTTAGATTAGAACATCCAAAAAAGGCATTTTCAAACGAAGACCAGCCAATATCACCCCATTGTTCGATAGTGAGGATTTTCGCGGTGTTGGTTGCATTATTGAAGTAAATGGCAGGAAATGCACCCACTATCTCAACCTGGTAGGTACTTCCATCTTCCATTCCAGAAATGATTGCGTTACCTGTTTGGCCGACTAACGTGCCTTCCTGGACTCCAGGATTGGTGACGTTCGTGTAAGTGACGTTGTAGTTGTAAGTAAAGGTTGGTGTTCTTACTGGAATGGTAATCGTTCCTCCCGTAGCTTCCCAAGTAGTTACAAACGGCTGTTGGTTGATAGCATCTCCTGTAATTACCCAATCATTTGGAGAAGTTGTCAACGTATTTCTGCCAGCAATACCGGCAGAAGAATAGATCAATCCTGTCGCACCCAAATCGACTGATTGCTGTACCGTTTGACCAGCCCAACCAGTCAAGGTAGCGTCGTAGTTGGCCACCGATAGACCGGAGTTATTTAACATATTAGGCATGGTAGTGACCATTCCAATTTGCCAAGCACTTAGGTCTTGATCAAAACTACTTGCTCCACTGAACGTTTGGGACATGGTGGTCACATTGCTCACGTCCCATGTACTTACGTCTTGATTAAAGGAGGAGGCACCATTAAGCACCCCATTTAAGCTGATCACTCCAGAGATACCAGTTCCTGCAGTCCAGGTTAAAGGCTGTCCTCCATTATTGAATGCCGAGGCGTTGTTAAAAATGCTAAAAATGTTGGTGACATTACTCATATCCCATGCTCCT
The DNA here is from genome assembly GCA_964472815.1 of uncultured Roseivirgaceae bacterium. Lineage (GTDB taxonomy): Bacteria > Bacteroidota > Bacteroidia > Cytophagales > Cyclobacteriaceae > Ekhidna. The sequence continues at coordinate 10 of CAYYNA010000244.1, read as the reverse complement.
ACATCCTGAT
>CAYYNA010000243.1:0-5260 GCA_964472815.1 uncultured Roseivirgaceae bacterium | reverse complement strand
TTCATCACCGCCTTCATTTTACTCTTCAGCAAAAAGTACGGAGCAGAGAGATCCCTGGGCTGGATCATGCTGCTCCTCTCCTTGGCTTGCCTCAACCTCTACCTGCTCAACACGCTGGAGGATTTTTCTCAAGTCATGGTCGTATTAGCCTATGTCGTCCCTTTGGTGATCATCATGCCCGTCGGTCCACTCTTATACCAGAAAACACTGATTTCCATCAACCACCCAAGCAAGCTCCCACGCATTCATTTTCAAGCCATTTGGATCGATCTGTTTCCAAGTGGGCTAGCCGTTGGGTATTTCCTAGGGCTCTGGGTGGGCTTGTTTGATGGCGATCACTTTGCTTCGTTCGATCGCTTCGTCATGCGATACGAAAAGTATGCGGATATTCCCAGGTGGATTTCGGTAACCACTTATTCGATCCTTTCTTACCGCCTAATCAGAGCCAGCAAAAGCAGGCACGTACGTCATGCTAAGAAACCAGTGATTGGTTTTCTGGTGTTTCAGCTTTGGTGGCTTGTCTATTTGATTCCCTACTTGCTACCATCACTATCTAATTCGCTGCTCGCCATCTTCAATTGGTACCCACTCTATTTACCGATGGTCTTTCTTATCTATTGGTTGGGGATAAACGGGTTGATCGACTACAAAAAAGCTATCGCTCCATTACCTGAAGGCGAAGGTACTACGGACCAAATTCTGGAGAAGCTCACCTTGATCATGGAACAAGAACAACTCTTCCTGGATCCGCAGCTTCGACTGGAAAAAGTAGTGGAGCTCACCAACCTTCCGCAAAAGACCATTTCTTCTGTCCTTAATCAAACACTGCATAAAACCTTCAATGAATTCGTGAACGAATACCGAGTAAATGAGGTAAAAGCTGGGCTGCTCGATCCGGCCAAGAGTCACCTTACGATCACGGGGATTGCTTTTGAATGCGGCTTCAATTCGCAAGCCACCTTCCAGCGCACCTTCAAAGAGCTTACCGGAGAGTCTCCGAGCGCCTTCCGTAAGCGGAAATTGCAGGAAAAGACTACTCAAATCTAGATTTGAATAACTATTCAGTTGGTTCTTCCCCCCTTTTGCTAAAAAAACTCCAAATGAAAGGACTTATCTTCTTTACACTAATGCAACTGACTTCATCGCTTGCGGGGCAAGAGATCTTACAACAGCGAATGCTGAGTGAGGCGGAAGCAAAAGCCGATTTCGATCAGTACGTTCAACTTCTGACAGAGACACATCCGGGCCTTTATCGCTACACGCCGGAGGCAGTGATGACGAACCGCATAGACAGCCTCCGTCAAACCCTTCAGGACTCCACACCTTTCTACGCCTTCTTCAAGAAAATAGCTTGGCTCAACGCTTCCATCCACTGCTCGCACAGCTATGTGGTCCCGTCCGCTGACTTTGATGCGTACTTGATGAAGCAGGTCAAATCCATCCCTTTCTACGTGATGCCGATCCAAGGGAAATTTTACGTGCTCTTTAATGGCACAACAGATACTTCTATCCTGCCTGGTTTTGAGATCCTCGCCATCAATGGCAAACCCATGCGCGAGATTGCAGACGAAATCGGGGAACACTTCTGGACGGATGGGAAAATCGTCACGGCGAGAAGTACGGTGTGGCAAGGAAGCTTGTTCCGGTCCTTCTACTATTCCTTGATTGATTCAGCGCAAATACTCGATTTTACCTTTCAAGATCTGGAAGGAAATAAGGTGGAAAAGCAATTTACTGGAGTATCTACCCTATCCGCCATGTATAACTACAAGAAGAATCCGGTGAACGAAGAGATCTACAGCTTATACAAGTCTAAGCCTTCCAAGTACGGTTTAAAGATTCTGGAAGACGTACCCAGTACCGCGGTGCTGACCATACCTGGCTTTGGTGGAAAGAAAATCCATACCGAAGAAGATGCCGCGGCTTTCATGGAAGACTTCATGGAAAAGAGCATGAAAAAGCTGGAAAAGGAGCAGATCAAGAACCTGGTGATAGAGCTGCGTTACAACCGTGGTGGATGGGACATCATGGGTACCACGTTAATGTCCTACCTACTGAAAGATGATCAATCCCTTCCCTACTACGGTCCTTCCTACGCGATCACCAATGATTCCGAGTTTCTACAATACTCTGACCTGGGAGGTTACGATGAGGCAGATATAGATAGAGAACTAGAACCTCTTCCCGATGGCACGTTCAAACTACGAGAAGAAGTGAATCCCACCTTCGCAGATATTCAGAAGCGGCCGAATGCCTTCACTGGAAACGTCTATGTGCTCATGGACGAATACACCAGCTCGGCAGCCGTGGAGTTCTGCGCCATACTGAAAAGCAACCAGCTAGCCACTTTGGTAGGAGAAGAAACCAACGGCACCTACGGGGGCTTCAACAGCACCTCTTTCATCAAGCTGACCTTACCTAATTCCGGCATTGTAGTGAATACGCCTTTGGTTAGAAATCACCTGGCGGTTGATAAGAAGGTTCAGCCATTGGACCGAGGCGTACTACCTGACCATCAGGTAAGCTTTAATTTACAAGACGTGCTGACCCGGAATGACGTGCAACTACAACGTGTGAAGGAGCTGATCAAAGAATCCCAAACTCAATAGATGCTTATGGAATAGTCAACGGATTTATGGAGGGTCAATCTTGATGCCTTATCCTGAGTGCGTGATGCACCTACATTTGGAGATCAACGCACTCTTTACGTTATTTGGGAGGTTGGTAACAACAGTCGCTAAAGTTGCCTATAACCTATCCTCAAGAACCTAGAATGAAAGAAAATAAGTTTGCTCGCAAAATGGCAGAACGTACAAGTGCTGAACTGGAACAAATTTTAGAGAAAAAAGAAGACTACCAAGCAGAAGCAATTGAAGCTGTCATTTGGGAGCTGGAAAAAAGAGGGAGAGAGAATTACAGTCTTGTAACTCAACAAATTGAGGAACAGAGAACTGAAAAGGAAGAAAGAAAAAGGAAAGAGTCAAACTACACTGAAGACCCAAGTGCTCCTAAATTATATCCAAAGTGGTCAATTTATGTGATGGCTGGACTGTTTACACCGTTCTTTGCCGGAATTATGATGGCCATGAATTTCAGGATCATTGGTAACAGGAAACAAATCCCAATAGTGATTGGATTTACTCTATTATTCACTGTTCTTGTTGGTTTTTTCGTGGATATTGCCTCGACAAAACTTAACACCCCATCTAGTTTGACTAACTTCCTAAACTTAATAGGTGCAGGTTTTCTTGGAGAGTACTTCTGGAACAGAAAACTGGGAAAAAACATCAAGTATAGAAAAAAGTCAACGCTATTTCCATTTGCACTGGCTATAGCATTTACCGCTATTGTGATTTGGGCTATCATAACTGAAGAAAGACTATAAGTGACAAACGATATTGTGGCACGTTTTGCTTAGCATCCTGCTCAGATCCTGCAAAAACATCCCGCTCATTAACCGCCAAGAAACTGATGTGCTTAATACCTTCTGCAGCACAAGGTAGTTTTTCGACTACATTGTACAGTGCCAGTTTGATGCTTTGAATGGGCGAACAGATAAGCTACTTTTATTCGTATTAAAAAAGTTGGGAGACCACAGCGCCCAGTCTGAGTGTTGTGCTCAATTGCCTTCTAAACGTATGAAGAACTTCAGTCAAATTCTGCTTTTTCTAACTCTTGTAACTGGAAAAATACAGGCTCAGGAAGTTGTCAAGTTGGAACTGCAACATCTTTCAAACAGTGCCATTTGGTCAACCGAATTTGCTATTCAAGAGAAAACCTATGAACTCCAACTTACCCACGGAGAAGATTCCTCTAGCATTAAACTTACAAATGGATCGACACAAACCCAGTTTTATGTGCCATGGTATTTCACCGAGTTAGTAGTGCCCAAACAGATCACACTGAGTGATGTTGATGGAAACGGACTAATCGATTTGAAGATTGTTGTTGCTAACAATGGTTCAGGAATTGCCGCATCTCTCCAATTCTATATTTTGCTACTCCAGATATCTGAACATCAGTTCTGTTATTTAGGCTGCCTAACGGATGGAGACTTATCTTTTAAGGATTTAAACTCTGACGGTCTAACGGAAGTCATTTCCAGAAGTCCAGACTACTTGAACGAGGATCGAACTATCACATACAATGCCTTTAATATTAAGGGATGCTCTTTCATGAATGTTGACTCTCAGTTCGACTACCCTAAGATGTACTTTCGATACTCCGGAGAAGAAATCAAACTTTCAGCCAAACAACTAAAGGAAAAATCGAAATCGACTCCAGACCTGATGGAAAACTGAGCACAATATGTCGTAGCACAAATACGCGTAAGCACTTGTCTTCCAGGTAGACCTGAAGTTCATCGCTCCGCTATCTATTGTCAAACAGTATCTCCTTTATTCCATTCATACTACTTACTTTCTACTTCTTAGCACAGTTCTTTGTACCCACCTTTGTGGAGGTTGGCTAGCTCCGTTATCTTGGTGCAATTAAATACTAGTCATCGCACACGTGCTACCTAGGTGCAAAGCTCCAAACGAAAAAAGCAGTTGGAAAATATCTTTTTGAGGTCATTGTCATTTTCATCGGAATAACATCGTCCTTCCTTTTTGAGGAGTGGAGGCAAAATCGAGAAAAAGATCAAAGAGGATCAGAGATCATGCAAGCGCTACTTGTCGAGCTTGAACGTAACGATTCTTTTATCAGGGAGATTGATACCACTTACTTGGAGGTGAGTACATCGATTCAAAAAATTCTTGATAATGAAAGCATTACCCAACCCGAAGTAGTGGGTGCTGCTTACGAGTTGCTTGAAGGGTTATCTTACATCCGACTAAAAGAAATTTCCTCATTCATTCATGGTTTCTCTTCCAATGATCACATTAACATCATCAGCATGAACAGTGAAGTACTGAGATATTTAACCTATCTAGAGAGTCTGTTAACAGAACATGAGCTTACCACAAACACGCTAACCGAATCCACCGCTTCCGAGCTGTGGCCACTTTTGTATCGCTATCAACTAGTAGATGATATCTTGAATCAACAGAGGGAATTTGTTGATCTAGATGAAAAAACTACGGAAACACCGAAAAGAGATATCTCTGAGTTCCTATCAAATACAGAAGTCAGACAGCAATTGAAATGGTCTCAACTGAAAGTATTAAGACTTATCCAGATTAATCAAGCCATACATAAGCAGATTCAAAATATGAAGCGTGAGCTGAATCGCACCATAGAAGGAGCTTAATAAAACGAT
>CAYYNA010000242.1:2031-5260 GCA_964472815.1 uncultured Roseivirgaceae bacterium | reverse complement strand
TGGCCACTGACAGCACAGGAATCTTAGAATATGACATTAGCCAAACTAAATCACTTACTCTCTCTCACAAAGAATCAGTCGTTGATTTTGATTTTAATGCTTTGACTTTCAGACATCCCTACAAAGTTCAGTATGCCTACTTTTTGGAAGGATTTGAAAATACTTGGAACTATGTCGGAAACAGCTCGATCGCTACATATACCAGCCTAGACCCAGGAAACTATACACTTAGGATAAAGTCCACCAACTCCGATGGTGTCTGGAACGATCGCGAAACGCAGCTGGCGATAACTGTTACACCACCTTTCTGGAATACCTGGTGGTTTAGGTTCTCGCTTGTGGGGCTCCTGGGAATATTTGTCTACCTGTTCTTTATGGTACGAACAAGACGCATCAGAAAATATCAGATCGAATTGGAGAAACAGATAAAGGAAAGAACCAAAGAACTGGAAGAGCAAAAAGAAAAAATCGCCTTAACTGCCGATGAGTTAGCCAGAAAAAATGAAGAAATTCAGCAATTCGCTTTTGGAGTATCACATGATTTGAAAAGTCCATTGGCAACCATCAAAGGGTTTGCAGAAATGATCTCGGAAGATCGAAAAATCAAGAAGGACGAAAACCTGAAAGGATACCTTACTGTGATTGATAAATCCAGTAAAACTATGGATAACCTAATCTCAGACATCACTACAATAGCCCGATTGGGGAAAATTGAGAATAACAAAGAGCTACTCAAAACGAATGAAGTGATCCAATCTGCACAAGAACTTGTCATTGGGAAGCTCAGAGCGAAGAATGTAAATCTTAAAATACAATCAGACCTGCCTGACATTTTTGGAGACCGAAATAGGATGATTCAAGTCTTCGAGAATCTGATTGACAATGCAGTCAAGTATATGGGGGATCAAAAAAATCCGGTAGTTTCCATTGAGCACCAAGCACATTCTAAAATGAATGAATTTAGGGTGATCGACAATGGCTCAGGGATGAATCAATCAGCGCTAGATGGCTTGTTTGTTCCTTTCGAACGCTTTAATGAGAACGTGGAAGGAACTGGCTTAGGGTTGTACATGATCCAGAAAATCGTAGAATCCCATGATGGAAAGATTACAGCTATGTCCGAGGGGATAAATACAGGATCGACGTTTATAGTTAGCCTTCCTATTACAGGCAACTAGTGCACTTTCGTTACCAAGTGATTGTGATATTCAAGTTTGGGGTAAAGCCCAAAGCATATCGTTCAACCAGATTTCGCTGCTCGGGTCCTCTTACCACTTGATCAATCTGATTTTCATTGTTGAGCAGATTAATTAGCGAAAGACCAAAAACTGCATCCCAACTTCTAGCGTTACGCTTAGGAAGCTGATAGGTGACAAATAAGTCAAAGGAATTAAACGTGGGGTAGCGTACAGGAAGATCATCAATAGTAGCCGGTCGTTGCTGAGGACCCATCATAGGAGGATCGCCTGGCGGCGGGCCTCCTCCGGGCGGTGGTGGCGGTGGTCTCTGCCGCTCTACTCTTACAAAAATTTGATCCAACTCAGCTAGAATATCTACAGACCTCCCATAAAGACCAGAAAGTATTTTCCATGAGTAGGAGAATTTCCACGGTCCTTTCTGATACAGCCCACCCATCTTAAAACGGTGCGGTCTGTTATTCTTATAATCATACGAAACAGATGTCAGCGAATCAAAAGTTAGTGAGTGCTCGGAGTATTCATAGCTTCCCCACACTGAAAAGCCATCCGCTACCTGTACCTTAGAAAAAATGTCGATACCTTGAATATCCCAGTCAGCAGTACTGAATTGCGTTTCCGAACCAAGTCTAAACGTGCTGCTGTAATTGACATCTTCCACTTGTTTTTTGTAGGCCTCAACATCCAAAACAAAAGCACCCTTCGTAAAAATCCCTCCAATCATGGCCTGATCTGAATGCAAAACACGTATCCCTTTATCATCTGCCAGTCTCCACATTTCATTATCAAATCCGGCACTACCGTACTGTAGATACTTTATCTGGTTTAAGAACTGATAATATCTTCCAACCGAACCCTTGAGAATCAGGCTCTTTGATAAATCATAATTCAAGAGCATACGAGGAGAAAAGTACGGTCTACCTGTCAACGAATTGTACTCCAATCGGCCTCCGGCTTGAAAATAGAATTTACCTGCTCCTAGATACTTGTAATTTCCAAATAGTGAGTGGATGAATGTATTATCTGAGTTAGTGACTATGACAGGTCTTGATTCTGCCTTTGCATCCCTGTAGTCTATTGCAACATCGGTCCACTGCGAAGAAAGGCCAAGTGTCACGTTATTTGCTGAACCAGCATCCAAATTAAGCTCGTAAGAAAGACCTGCATCTTGAAGTCTATTTTCAGCGCCTTCATCCAGAGTCTTTTGACCACTCATTCTTTCTTTGTTCTCATTATCATACCTCACGAAATAGTTGCTAAAGAAAGTGATAAGCTTTCCTCTCACCCCTTCGCTGAAGGTGCGATTCCATTCCAAACTTAGACCCTCGTTATGATAAGAAATGGTTTCCTCCGCACTTGTGGAATCGGTTCCTAGACGATAGCTGGTTAGGTTATTAGAGTACAGCCCACTCAGTTTAATTAGGTTCTTATCTGATGCCTTCCAAAGTGCATTGAAATTATAGTCCTCGTACTTCACATCAATTTCATCATAGTCCAGCCCTGATTGCGGGTCAGTCAGTGCTGTAGCCGAGTACACCATTTCGGAGATCTGTCTCAACTTAGGAGAAAGAATGCCGCCAGGCAAAGAGTGCCTCGCCGAAACGGAGATACCCACCTCATTTTTTATGTTGGCTTTGCCAAAAACACTGCCATATAGAGAATTTAATCCAACACCGTAGGTATCAAAAGCGCTCAAATCATCTTGAGATCGAATTTCTATCGCTCCGCCCACGCGCCCGCCTAAGCTTGGGTTATAGCCATTTTTTGAAATGGTTACATTAGATACCGCTGCGGGATTATATGGGGAGATGGTCCCGAAGTAGTGACCTCTGTGATAGATGGGAATGTTATTGTAAAGCATCAGGTTTTGATCTGCCGAACTTCCCCGAATAAATAGATTTCCCGGTCTGCTGTCTGGCGTATTTACTCCTGGTAGCGTAGCTAATGCGGCCAGCACATCACCATCCGTCTCCCCAGGGATCAGCGCTAAATCATCGGTCTTCAGCGAAGTAGTCTGATTGGGTACATCCAGA
>CAYYNA010000242.1:0-1931 GCA_964472815.1 uncultured Roseivirgaceae bacterium | reverse complement strand
TGACTCAGTTTGTGCTTCAGCATGGCAAAACCCAAGCAGACAAATTAGGAAGAGGATGCGACGCATTACTCAGATAAAGATACTATCCTGTCTTCGATTGTATAGGTGATTCCAAACGGAGCAAAAACGTTTCTACAAGCTGCTTCAAGATTGTCCAATGGCATGGATCCGGTAAATCTTCTATCGAGCGAAATGTCATTCGACTCTACCTTCACTTTATATCTTGTTTCTAAAACTCGGATCACTTTTGTCAGCAGATCATTGTCAAATTTTTCTTCTCCAGAAGTCCAGCCAGGTGTTGTCTGCCGCATTTTCATTTTTGGCAAACGACCATTCTCAAAGGTCACTCTTTCACTCATCACCATGGTAGCGCTTTGACCGCTATAACTGACCTGCACCGAGCCTTCAAAACAGCTCGCCTCAAAATAGTCTTCAAAGTTGATCACTTCGAACTGTGTGCCAAGGACTGCTATTTGTCCTCCCTGGTAATTCACTTCAAAAGCTCCCTTTCTTGTGACATCAAAATACACCCTACCCTCTACAGAAACTACCCTATCCTCATCAGAGAAGTCATCATAAATGAGCTTAGATCCCGGGCTAAGAATGGCAGTGGTGGTTTCATCAGGCAACAGCACCTCCAGGTTTTCGTTTTCAGCATAGTAAACTGTCTCCTGATTTCTAAAGAAAAGGACGGAAACTACCAGGATAAGGGCTATGCTGGCTGCTATTCCCACTAGCCATGGTGTCCTATCCATTGAGATGACTTTAGCCTCCTTTGGTGTTTGGAAAATCTGGGGTAAAGTATTTGGAGCTTTTTCCGTTCCTTCCGGAATCCAATTGTCAACCGTACTTAAAATTGATTTATACTGTGACAGTTCTTCATCGGAAATAGCATTTGATAGCTCTTGGTCAGATTTATCGCCTTGAAGCCATTGCAGTATAAGTTCCTCTTTCTCTTGTTGGTTCATTTGCTTTCTTTCTTGCTACTAGGACGAGCTCACCTTCATTTACCCTACCTCAAAACTTAAAAGTTCCAAATTCCACTAAAGCTTCGCGCACTTTTATCAGAGATTGGCTCATATGCTTCTCCACGGTTTTGACACTAATGTCCAGCGCTTCTGAAATTTCTGCATATTTCATCTTATCAATTCGGTTCATCAAGAAAACGGTACGTTGCTTTTCTGGCAGGTCAGAAATCGCTTTCTCCAATGCCTCCTTGAATTCTTCGCTGCGGACTAGTTCATCCGCTTCCTCAGATTTTAGGTTTTGTGCTTTGGTCCGATCCTGGAACTTCAACTGAACTTTTTGATGAGCTATTTCATCCAGAAACAGTCGCTTGGCCGTGGTATATAGAAATCCCCTAGCCTTCTCAAAGATGATTTCGGAGCAATTCTTCCAGAGCTTTATGAAAGCATCTTGAGCGAAATTTCTCGATTTTTCTAAATCACCAAATGAATAATAGAGATAATTGATAAGTCGCTGATTGTTTTCTGAGTACACTTCCTCAAAAATTCGTTCCTCGCAAAGGCTACCAGATTCTTTACTCATGCTTCATACTAAATCCACCCAAATCTAATGCTGCGAAATCACTTTATGCAATAAAAAAAGGGCCGCCAAAATTAGCGTACCCTTTCTCTAAACACTACCAAGTAATCTTTGACTAGGCGATCATATTTAAATTCTGTGCGATCTTTCGAGCAGCACTGAGATGTTTCTTATCAAAAACGTAGAGAATATCAGATTTTGGAAAGGCAAAGTCTGATGCCCTTCCAACGACGAAAGACTTAGATATTTCATCGTACCACAAATAAAATTTCATATGCTTAGCTAGTTAGTTCAATTCGTAAATCACTAACAATACGAGCAGTTTGAATTTTACCCTACCCCAATAATGGGATTTTTTCTAAATTGATTTTGATGACCTTGAAAGT
>CAYYNA010000241.1:0-5281 GCA_964472815.1 uncultured Roseivirgaceae bacterium | reverse complement strand
TTTTCGAAACCCGATTCTTAACTTATGATATTCGAAATCTCCGCCAACTTGATCAGACCCGTAGGTGTAAGAAATATCGTAAATGGGAAACCTGACGGGACCTAGGCTGACCCGCTGATTGTCATCGATTACCATCACTTCATCCTTGCCATACTTTGCTGAGACGGTTGCTTCGCTCACGGAATAATTGGTACCAACCACGTTAAGGTTTTCTCCTGTTAAATAACTGAAGTCAAATAAAGGTTGAAGATCTTCATGCTTTAGGGAAACTTCTGTGTTGAGGCCTTTGCTGATCTGTCTGATCATACTCAATCTGTATTTCTGCTTAAGGAAAGGTTGAGTCAACGTACCAAATCTACTGAAGGTGTAAAACAGGCTTCCAGGTTCTACATTTTCATTCAGCAACCAGATTTGGTCAATCTCTCTCTGTTGCTGATATCTGAATTCTGTCCATGGGTTTCGATTCGCTAAAAAGTAGACGTATCCGTTGTACTTCCATCGCTTGTCGTCAAAACCATAACCAGCATATCCACCTAAAGTCCATTGGTCACTAAACTTAAAATTGGTACGAGCGCCCATACCTAATCGGATTCCTTCAATGTCATTGTTTCCAAAGAATGTACTGTAGGGGCCTACGTCGATAGGACCTGCTTTCACGTATCCCGAGCCGATGATTTTGACTGCTGTGGTTAGGTTTCTGACGGTAGGTATTTGCTTCAGCGTGTCAATCATAGCAAAAATGTTAAGCTCGGTAGTCGTCAAGGAATCGTGCCTTGCATTATCCCAATACTCCTTATTGGAAACTCTGACCGCAGGGTCGAGCGAAACGGCATTCATGTAAAACCGATTTTCTTTCGGTTGATTGATTTCAAAGTCTTTGTTGGACACGTAGAACTTTGCTAGGATGCCAGCAGTCTTTGGAGTAAGTGGCTTGAAGTCAACGATTACACGAGTCTTTTCCGGCAGCCATGGGCCAGCACTTGTTGGTACCAATTCCTGCTGAACCCTGATCTTATCCAGAAAGTTGAGATTTGATGCATTGGGTACAAAAGCATCAATTTGCTTCAACGCAAACTCTTCTTTGGTGATCCACATAGTGCCCTTGAAGGCTAGATCTTGTTCTTGTTTGGGGAAAAACTCCAACTGATAGCAGTAATGATCGCCGATGTACAAGCTGTCTACCAGATCGTATTCATAAAATATTTTCCAGCTATTGGCGATGGGACTCACAAATTCCTTTCCTACAATGTTGAGCCAGTTTTGATAGAAATTGTATTCTTGATAAGAGCTTCCTAATAGCTGCGAGGTGGTGGTTCCATCGGTGATGCCCACTCCAGTTACTTTGGTTTTTATGACGTCCTCATGCTTCGAAAAGGGAGATTTACGGTAGTAAAACCTCGAGATTGCCTCTGAGGTCATTACGGGTAAAACGGGTTTTCCATCTTCGCCTGCCAACTGGTCTACACTATCCATTACTTGCAGAATCTTCTGCATAAACTTCCGTTCACGCATCGCTTCAGAAATGTTGTCTACGCTGAATTCTGTGCGTGTGTAGCTTTCATAGTCATAGGCGATCAGGCCTCTTTTGTCGTGCTCTTTTTTTCGCTCCATCACATTTCGGAGAATTGCGAAGGCTGGATTCTCTCCAGGAGTGATGACAACCTCTGCCAGTCTGGTAATATCCTCTTCTAATTGGAAGTTAATCACTTGAGAGGAGCCGCTCTTCAATGCTTTGATACGCTTAATGTATCCGACGTAGCTCACGAAAATGGAATCAACATTCTGTGATGTAGTAGCTGTAAAGTTCCCTTCGAAATCAGTTAGTGCACCATCAGAGGTGCCTTGAAATACTACTGTAGCAAATGGAATGGGTGCGCCAGTTTCTACCTCAGTGACTTTCCCGCTGACGGTAGTTGTTTGTGATGTACCCAGGTATGAATAGGCAAGCAGTAGGGCGATGGTGAGTGTCCTGATCATTTTGGTTCTTAACGTTGCTAAGAGAATTTTAATTTGAACATTGTTAAAAATTTTCTTAACCTCTCCAAAGACATAACATTCTAGTAGAAGGTTGCCATTAAGTTTGTATTAATGGAAATTTTTGAGTTAGAAAAATTTGACTTCATTGAGCTAAACAAGCTGCTGAAGATTACTAATCTGGCAAGCAGCGGGGGAGAAGCCAATCAATTAATAACGGAAGGATACGTCTCAGTGAATGGGCTGATCGAAAAGCAAAAGCGGAAGAAATTGCGGAAGGGAGATGTGGTTGAAATAGATGGAAATACGGTAGAGGTCCGCTAGTTGCTGATTATGATTTGCTCTTCTCCTGATATCAATTGAACATGGCAGATATCTCTGCCGATAAGATATATTTCCCTTACCACTATTTCATTATTTAAGACGCCAAGAAAAAGGAGTTCGAGTGTTTCTCCTTTCAAATCGGTCGCATCATCAGCGATGAGGTACCTCCCAGGATTAGGTAGCTCTATTAAGCTTCCTATCTCATCAGTAAGGTTTTCATTCGTTTTGATATTTATTAGTTGATAATCGTCCAATTCAACCAATTGGCCATTCAAATTATAAACCTCCACATAGATTTGCTTGAACTCCGTTGTACAGAGTACTTCTTCTGGTTTTTGAGAGCACGCGCAAATAAGGAGTAGGCACAGTAAGAAGTAATTCTTCATTGCTTGATTGACACGCAAACTTCAGAGGACGTTGCTTTCAGCTAATACGAACTTGTTAAGCTATTGTCAGATTGCTCAGGATGCTATTGGCCCGGCGTTGCTGCTTATTTCTTTCTTGACAAGTAATCTGAAATGGTTTTGTGCCCTGCAATGATTCTTGCATTTTCATCTTCGTTGATTTTGAGCGAGCCATTTCCTTTCTCGTAGGTGCCTCCCAAGATGATCCCATCTTTTCGTGGAAACATGTATAGCAAATTGTCTAGCGATTCCACTACGTACATGTAGTCTATCTCCGGTTGGGCAGGAATCATGGCTAACTGACCTCTGATGGGCATAAGCTCATCATCACTAAATAGCTGCTTTGATCCAAGTCCGGTGCAATTCATGAGCACGTTCTCTTTTAGTGCTAGGAGCCCTTGGGGGTCCTGAAAATTCTTGATTTCTATTTCTCCTCCAGCACGGTAGAAGTCATCAAGCAGAGCATGTAAGTAGATGGGAGGTTCGATCATAAGTGCGCTTACTTCCTGTACTAGAGAATAGTCAAAAGCGCCATTTTCTGGTCCATGGGTCTTGTATCCTGGATATAATTTTTCACCGCCAGGAAAATCAAACCCTCCTCCTAGAAAATAAGTTGGAGCCCACCATATTCCATATTTTTCTCCAACAAGCTCCGAGAACATTTTTAGTGAAATTTCAGAAGCCTTATCAAACTGCTCTTCAAAGCCTGCCGAAACAGACTCTGAATCATAAACAGAGAAAGGAGCCCATAGAGCACCAGCGGCATTTGAAGTTGTATCTGCTGGTAGCTCCTTAGTGTAAATGGTCACTTCATAGCCTTTTTGTTGCAAAATAATGGCAGTGGACAAACCGATAATTCCGCAACCTAAGACAGCAATGGAGGTAGTGTCCTGCGCGTCAACCAAATCAGTTGCCATCGAAGCGGTACCCCATGAGAGAGAAATCCCTCCACCGCCGTGTCCATAATTATGAATGATCTGCTTGTCAGCTATTACTTGCTTTTCCAATCGATATCCAGATTTTCGATAGGGTCTAAGACCTACTTTTTGCCTGATAATCTGGTCTTCTGAGACATTTACAGGTTTGAGGTCTTTGATATCTTTCTTGATTTTCATATCTGTCGGAAAAAAGAGGCTGGAAGTAATCAAGTCTGGAAACCCGCTTTGAGCGTTTCCAAGCACTTAATGAATTCGGAATTCAATGTAAGCATTGCTCGTAAGAATTGCATGAGTGATTTTCTGATAATAACACATTCTTAGTTATCTTTTTCGTAATGTTAGATAGACCTAAGGTGATCGGTCTCTTAGTGCAAGTGGTTCTTTTTCACTTCATCACCACTAATAGCATCTTCGCCCAACGTGTAGAGAACAACGGAGTGACTCCACTTTTCAGTTCTGAAGAGCCGCTTCCTTTGAAATTGAGTTATTCGATTAAGGAAGTTCGATATAAAACCAATGATAGTACTTACTTAAAGACTGTGATCCACTACAAGGAGTCTGATGAGTGGGACTCTGTGAAGGTAAAAATTAGAGCTCGAGGGAATTTCAGAAGGATTAATTGCTATCATGTTCCAATCAAACTGAAGTTTAAGAAGTCCCATTCAGAGGGAACCATCTTTGAAGGCAACAAGAAATTGAAACTTGTCCTTCCATGCAAGGAGGAGCGAAATGCAAATGATTATGTGGTGAAAGAGTTCCTTGCATACAAACTTTATGAAGTTGTTTCCGATGTGCACTTCAAGACGCGACTTGTAGAACTTGACTTCCAGGAAGAAAAGAAACAAAAGGTAAAGAGCCACTCCTTGAAGGGTATTTTGATTGAGGATATAGACCTTTTGGCTGAAAGAGTAGGAGGTTTTGAACTCAAAAAGAACATGCACCCACTCAACCAAGATGCCGAACGATCGATAAAGAACGCATTCTTTCAATACATGATTGGGAATACGGATTTTTCAGCACGGACTCAACATAATGATAAGCTGCTGTTTGTTGATGAGTGCTATTCCTATGTGCCGTATGATTTTGATATGTGCGGGCTGGTTAACGCAAGCTATGCCACAGTATCTGGTCTTGATAATATTCCGGCAGAGGTGGCTTCCGTTACAGAAAGGGTTTATAAGGGCTATGCTAGAGATCCTGTGCTTATGGAAGAGGTCAGAGCGATGTTTCTCGAAAAGGAAGCTGACTTCCTGAAGAAAGTGGATGCAATTGAAATGGCTTTTGAAAGCCAGAGGCAGTATGAAAAGGCAAGATCTTATGTTTTGGATTTTTTCGCGATCCTTAAAAGCGATGTGGCATTCAGTCGAAATATCTTGGAGAAGGTGAGATACTAACGGTCGGTTCGAGGAATTTCCTGAACTAAATACTTTCAGAAATAATCCATCCAGCACTCCAGCAAGCCTGAAAGTTAAAGCCTCCCGTCAGCGCATCAATATCTAGCACTTCTCCAGCCAAGTACAACCCAGGGAAGCGCTTCGACTCAAAAGTCTTCAGATCTATTTCTGCCAGATCTACTCCTCCCGCTGTGACAAACTCTTCTTTAAATGTACTTTTTCCATTGACTGAATATCTGCCTTGGGT
>CAYYNA010000240.1:0-5289 GCA_964472815.1 uncultured Roseivirgaceae bacterium | reverse complement strand
GACTTAAAGACAGAAATGTATGCTGATCTAAATAAGATAGTGAACTTCCTCTATGACAATTATGAGTTTAAACTTCGAATATCTGGTCACACTGATTCAATGGGAGATCCAAGTAAAAATCTTCAGCTTTCTCAGGAGAGAGCCGAGAACATCAGGGATTACATCGTGATTTTTGCAGGAATATTTGAGGCTAGAGTCCAAGCTGAAGGCTTTGGGGATACCCAACCAATTGTACCCAATGAACTATCTGAAGAAGATAGAAAACTCAATAGACGGGTCGAATTCGAAATATACAGGGAAGCTCCTCCTGCGGAAGAAGAGGAGCAGCTCAATGATTTCTAGAAGAGGCTAATTGTATCATTGACGATAACAAATGCCATAAGGGTTAGAAGAATGACCATCCCGACTTTCTGCGCATTTTCTAAAAATCTATCCGAAGGTTTTCTTCCTGTTACTATTTCCCAAGTCAAAAACATCACATGACCTCCATCCAAAGCTGGAATAGGTAAGAAATTCATAAATGCAAGAACCATTGATAAGAGACCAACGATTCTCCAGAAGTTGTTCCAATCCCAAGTTCCTCCAAAAAAAGTAGCGATTCGGATTGGGCCGGAAAGCGACTTTCTCACGTCCACATCGCCAGCAATCATCTTTTTGAAGCCCTTGATATTCAACCAAACAACAGCAAAAGCATTGTATGTTCCTTCATTAACAGCTTCCACAAAACCAAACTCCCTTTGCACAAAATTCAACTCACGATCAGGAAAGAATCCTAACGTACCATCGTCATCGACTAGCGCAAGTAATGTGATAATTTCACCATTCCTATTCATCTTTATGGTAACAGAATCACCAGTTAGTGAATCCAGTAGTGGACCTATTTGATCAAAAAAGTTAATTGCCTTCCCATTGATTGACTGAAACCTATCACCTGCCTGTATTCCAGCTTTTTCTGCCATACTGCCTTTTGCCACAGAGGCAACAGAAAAAGGCCATCTTGGACCTATGATGAATTCTCGATTTCTTTTGTCAGCGACTTTATCAAGAAAATCGTTCGGCATTTCAATTCTCACCTCTTTTCCATCTCTATCAACAATGTAATAGTTGTCAGATCCTAGTAAGAGGTCAGGACTTACTATATCCCCAAATTTCTCAAAGTCTTGTCCATTGATCGAAATAACTCGATCACCGGTTTCAAAACCTAACTGCTGGCCTAGATCGTAAGCCACGATTCCATGTTTGTTGAGCTCTTCCTTTGGAAGAAGTAGCTCTCCATTTACAAAAGCAAGCGCGATGAAAATAATGATGCCAGTCACAACATTCACGATAATCCCACCCATCATCACGATAAGTCTTTGCCACGCCGGCTTAGCTCTGAACTCATAAGGCTCTGGCTCTGCACTTAATGTCTTTGTATCCAGTGATTCATCGATCATTCCGGATATCTTCACAAATCCACCTAAGGGAATAGCTCCAATGGAATACTCTGTCTCTCCGTATTGCTTAGCCCAGATTTTAGGAGGAAAGCCAATGGAAAACTTTTCTACTCTCATTCCAAAAGCTTTAGCAGCAGCCATGTGGCCCCACTCGTGAACTCCAACTAAAATCGACAACCCCAGCAAGAGTTGCCCTACCATTATCAATGTTTCCATTAGTGTATCATTTCGAGCGCTTTTGCCCTTGTTTCTTTGTCAGTCTCAATAAAATCTTCTAGATCAGGATTGCGAATATAACTTACCTTTTGCAGGCAAGATTCAATCACATCTGAAATTTCGAGGAAACCAACCCGGTCCTCTAAAAATCCTTGAACGGCAATTTCATTAGCTGCGTTCAAAATACATGGCTGATTTCCACCTTCTCTGCCAACTGCAAAAGCAAGTGCAAGGTTTCTGAAAGTCGTTGTATCAGGTGTTTCAAAAGTTAATTGTGAGTAGCTAGCAAAATCAAAGCGTGGAAAATCTGCCTTCAATCGCTGCGGATATGCCAGCGCAAATTGTATGGGAACCCTCATATCAGGAAGTCCCATTTGAGCTTTCATAGACCCATCCTCGAATTGGACCAACGAATGAATAATTGATTGGGGATGCACCACCACTTCTATCTGATCCAGATTGACCGCAAAAAGCCACTTCGCTTCAATGACCTCAAGCCCCTTGTTCATCATGGTCGCAGAGTCAATTGTGATCTTGGCTCCCATATCCCAATTGGGATGTTTGAGGGCCTGTTCTTTTCTTACGGTGCTGCAAAATTCGCGATCTTTTCCACGAAACGGACCGCCGGAAGCAGTAAGAATTAATTTTTCGATGGGGTTATGAAATTCCCCAACCAGACACTGAAATATTGCTGAGTGTTCAGAATCCACCGGAAGAATATTAACACCATTCTGTTGGGCTAGCTGCGTAATCATCTCACCAGCTACCACCAAGGTTTCCTTATTTGCAAGCGCAATCGTCTTACCAGCTTTGATGGCGTTGATCGTGGGTAAAAGGCCCGAGTATCCGACCAATGCTGTCAGCACTATGTCGATCGTTTCCATCTCCACGACAGACGATAGTGCATTTTTACCTGCATACACCTTTATATTCAATGGATCTAGAGCTGAGGATACTTTCTCATAGTGAGCTTCATCAACGATAACAACACAATTGGGCAAATACTCCTTAGCCTGCGCAATAAGTAGGTCGGCATTCTTTTGAGCCGTGAGAACTTCCACCTCAAATTTCTCCGGATGCCTGCTTATTACTTCAAGCGTTTGAGTTCCAATGGATCCTGTAGATCCGAGAATTGCAACATGCCTTTTTTCCATTTAAGTAATGAGGTAAATCAAAAGAAGAAACTCCTTTGACAAAGATTGGTTTCTAAATTGAAAGGCAAAATTAAGGGTTTGCATTTTTTAACATTGGCAAGGAATAGAAATTCCTAATCTTTGGTTGCTAGTAATATTCATAATCAGAACTACCATGAAAAATATCAAGACAATTATCATTGGTCTCTTGGCTGGCTTTGCTGGAGCATTTCTTATGATTTCTATCGAAAATGAATCGCGAAATGATATAGATCAGGTTAGCTCTGAAGAATCTAATGGTAGAATTTCTGACTTGATCGCGGAACCAACGCGTGTAAGCAATGTACTAGAGAGAGTCATTGTACCTACGGAAAGTTTTGTCAATGCCTCGAATAAGAGCACATCAAGTGTGGTTTTTATTCAAACACTGAGCGAAGTAGAATACCGGACCGGTGGATGGATGGACTGGTTCTTTGAACCTCGTTCTTCACAAAGAATTGGGAGTGGATCAGGGGTAGTATTTGCCCAAGATGGTTTTATCGTCACCAACAATCATGTGATTCAAGATGCTGACGAAATCACCGTAATCGCTGGAAAAAGGAGTTTTGAAGCGGAGCTGATCGGCAGAGACCCAAGCTCCGATCTAGCAGTGATAAAAATCAACTCAAACGCATTACCCACTATTGAAGTAGGAGATTCAGAAGATGTAGAAGTTGGGGAATGGGTTCTGGCAGTTGGAAATCCTTTTAATTTGACCTCTACTGTGACTGCAGGAATTGTCAGCGCAAAAGGAAGAAATATCAACATCCTTCGTGATAAGTTTCCTATTGAGAGTTTTATCCAAACTGATGCGGCAATTAACCCCGGTAACAGTGGAGGTGCTTTGGTGAATTCCGAGGGTCAACTTATCGGCATAAATACCGCTATCCTATCAAGAACCGGATCCTACGCCGGCTATGGTTTTGCGATCCCGATTAACATCGTGAAAAAAGTCTTTAATGACTTGGTCAAATATGGAGAAGTGCAGAAAGCATTTACTGGCTTAGACATTATAGATATTGATAGCGAACTGGCTGCCAATATTAATTTGGAAAATTTGAATGGTGTCTTGGTTACGGAAATCAAGAGAGGTGGAGCGGCAGACAAAGCTGGGATTGAAAAGAGAGATGTGATCCGAAAAATAAATGGTGTTACTATCGACAGCAGATCCCAAATGGAAGAAATCATCGCTCAAAGCTATCCCGGAGATAATCTTAATCTAGAATTTGAGCGTGACGGGAATATAAAATCCTCCGATTTGACGCTTACGAATCGTGAGGGAACAACGACAATCATCAAAAGAAATATCTACTACTCTGAAGAGTTGGAAGCCAACTTTGAATCAGTATCAAAAGTGGAGAGAGAATTCTTAGATATCGAAAGTGGAGTAAAGGTGATCAATTTTGAAAGAAATGGATTTTTCGCCGCACTCGACGTACCAGAAGGGTTTATTATCACTCAGATAAACAATCGCCTAATTGATAGTCCAGAAGAACTTGAGAAAATTCTGACGAACATCAGAGGAAGGTTTGATCTAATTGGAATTAATGAAAGAGGTAGAAAAGTCTATTACCCGTTTCGAAGATGAATTAAACAGTTCTCATCTTTAGTTTTTTCTTCAATTCATCCACCGAGTACCGAAATTTAGCATCGGTATCAATCATATCATTGACTGACTGAAGCGCATGAATGACCGTACTGTGGTCGCGACCACCGAAATGATAACCAATTGATTTTAGAGAGTGGTTGGTATAATCTTTAGAAAAATACATCGCCACTTGACGTGCAATGACGATTTCCTTCTTTCGAGTTTTTGCTTTTAGCTCATCCTGACTAACATGAAAAAAATCTGAAACTGTCTTTTGGATGTAATCAATACCGACCTCTGAATCAATTTCCTTTACGATATTCTTCAGCACCTTCTTTGCCAGCTCCAAATCAATATCTACACGCATTAAGGAGGCATGAGCAATTAAGGAAACCACTACTCCTTCGAGTTCTCGAACGTTGGTATCAACTGTGTAGGCAATGTACTCTAGCACCTCTGGTGGAATATATACTCCGTCTTCTTCTATCTTTTTCTGGATGATTGCCATCCTGGTTTCAAAAGCCGGCTGCTGTAAATCAGCTGTGAGTCCCCACTTAAACCGTGAAACCAAACGCTCTTGCAAACCCTTCAAATCCCTTGGTGCACAATCACTTGTCATGATGATTTGCTTTCCTGCCTGATGTAAGTGATTAAAAATATGGAAGAAGATTTCTTGCGTCTTTTCCTTGTCTCTCAGGAACTGCACATCATCTAAGATGAGAATGTCTACTTCTCTGAAGTATGAGATAAAACTCTGGACATTGTTGTTTCGGAGAGAATTTATAAACTGGTTAGTGAACTTCTCCGAAGCAACATATATAATTTTCTTGCTGCTATCCTGAGACTTTATTTCGTTCCCTATAGCTTGCACCAAGTG
>CAYYNA010000239.1:0-5297 GCA_964472815.1 uncultured Roseivirgaceae bacterium | reverse complement strand
CAAGTCTTCGATGTGATCTTCAGCCCGTCCACGAGTGGAATCAAAGAGGCAGTCGTAAACATAGCAAGTGATGATCCCGATGATGGATCTTATACCTTCGGTGTGACCGGCGAAGGATTGCTACCACAGGAAATCAATGTGCAAGGAAATAGTCTAGACATTGCAAGTGGTGATGACACCCCAGATGTAGGTGACGGCACTGATTTTGGTGATGTGACTATAAGTCAATCGGTCACTTCAACATTCACGATCCAGAATACTGGTGATGTAGATCTCAACGTGACGACAGTAGCATTGAGTGGTGCAAATGCTTCTGATTTTACTGTAGACAATATCAGCTTGCCAACTGTGGTTGCAGGCAGTTCTTCTATCACTTTTGATGTAACCTACACTCCTACCACAGCTGGAGTGAGCAATGCAAATATTGACATAGCGAGCGATGATGCTGATGAAGGGGCTTACTCGTTTAGCATAACAGGATCAGCCCAAAATGCACAGGAAATCAACATCCAGGGTAATGGAGTAGATATTGCTACTGGTGATGACATACCGGATGTAGGTGACGGCACGGACTTGGGAAATGTAACGATCGGAGAAAATGCCATTTCTTCCTTTACTATTCAAAATACTGGGGATGTAGACCTTAACATCAACTCAATTTTGACCTCAGGTGTAGACGCCTCAGAATTTGTCATTGGGAATGTAACAACCCCAGTCATCGTACCTGGTGGGTCGGACATTACTTTTGACGTGACTTTTACACCTGTCAATTCTGGTGAAAGTAACGCAGCGGTAGATATCGTAAGTGACGATTCCGATGAGGGACTTTACACCTTCAGCCTCGTTGCAGTAGGACAAACCCCGCAAGAGATCAATGTACAAGGAAACGGTATCGATATTGCAGATGGAGATAATACTACGGATATTACCGATGGCACAGATCTTGGCACGGTAGAAATTGGAAATTCCGTAAGCGCCACTTTTACGATTCAGAACCTGGGAGAAGTGGATCTGGACATTGACAATATCGCACTCGGAGGAGCAAGTATTTCTGGACTATCGCTTAGCACTCCGGCCTTGCCTGCCACCATAGCGGGCGGTTCTTTTCTGACATTCAATGTGGATTTTACCCCGGAAGATGAAGTTGAAAATGTTGGCACCATTCAGATTACTAGCAATGATGGTGATGAAAGCCCATATAGTTTTGATGTTTCTGCAAGGGGGCTAATACCGCTTACTGTAGAAGCGGATTCTGCAGCGTTAGTGGCCTTTTTCAATTCAACTGGAGGCTCGAACTGGACCGATAATACAAATTGGACTACCGGAAATGTGATCGATTGGTTTGGAGTCACGCTAAATGGAGAAGGAAACAGAGTCATCGCAGTGGATCTACCATCGAATGGTCTTTCAGGAACAATACCTGCTGAAATAGATGATCTGGACGCACTAGAAACCTTAGACCTTGCGGCCAATAACATCGATAATCTGGATACGGAATTCACTGGGTTAACTAGTGCAACCGAAATCGATCTTTCCGGCAACAAGCTTGATTTTGGAGATTTAGAACCTGTGGTTGGAGTTCCTGGGTTGATCTACGCCAACCAGCAAGATTTGGATCAGGCGATAGACCAAGGTGATCTAATTGTTAGAGCTGCAACCAGCCAAGCATTGACTACCAGTGTAAGTGGAACGTTGAATCAATATCAATGGACTTTCAATGGGGAAAATATTGAAGGTGCTACCGAATCAACATACGCTATCACCGATATGGACCCTGGCAAAGTGGGAACATACGGTGTTAACGTAAGTAACTCCATTGTGATTGGATTAACGCTAGGTGCACCAACCATCGAGGTACAGGGTAGTGCCGTTATTTCCGTAAATGCTTTGGATGAAGATACCAACTCTCCAATTGCAGAGAATGTAAATGCCTACCTATTCCCACTTGATGAAAATGTAGGAGATACAGTAGAGTTCAATGGAGAGAAAGGACTGTTTGATATTTCCAGTACTTTCTCCTTTCCTGAGGTCTTGTTTGGCAACTACCTTTTAGCCATAGAATCTGTGGTTCCGATTACGGACGGAGATAATAATCAGAATCCTGATGCGACCTACGTTCCAACCTTCTTTGGAAACGTCTTCTTGTCCGAAGAAGCTGATGTTCTCGCATTAGAAAAGGATTCATCTCTCTTAATCAATATGGTGGAGTTCCCAGAGGACGTAGCACCAGGTGAAGGATCACTTGGCGGGACAATTGAAGAGGACTTTGGAGATGAGGAAGCAAGGATAGCAACTCGAAGAAGAGCTAAGCGAAGGAAGTGCGGATTGAGAAGAAGGAGAACCGGAGGAAGACAAGACGACAACTTCGAACTATTTGCCTACGGTGAGACAAACGATCAGGGTGAATTTGAATTTGGTTTCTTGCCACAAGGCACCTATCGGTTCTTCGTAGAATACCCAGGTATTCCGCTAGATCCAGATGCAGAGGTTGAATTCGTTGTAGGTGAAGCAGGTGTATCCGATGATACATTCACCTTGCAAGTCTTTGCTTCTCCGGAAGGAATTGAGATCGAGTTCGTGCTTGGCTTAACCCGGGATTATTTTACAGACTTCAATATTTATCCCAACCCAACTGCAGATATTCTCAATATTGAATACTCTGAAATCAAGGTTGATCAAGTCATCATGGAGGTGATTGCTTTGGATGGTCAGATTCTTTACAGTAAAGAGCTGGATAAAACGGACAACAACTTCCAGTACGACACTGCCCTGCTGAAACCAGGAATGTACGTTGTTCGATTCAGGGGAGATTCCCGCAAAGAACACCTGGTTTATAGGATCATCAAGAAATAGGCTATAGAATTCCTTGCCTGATGCAAGTTGCTATCAACTGAGCCACATTCTTTGAATTGGTCTTAGACATGGCATTCTTGCGATGCGTTTTTACGGTGTGCTCACTAATGTTCAATCTTTGAGCTATTTCGGGATTGGAGTACCCTCTAATTAGGAGACCTAGCACATCTCTTTCACGGTGAGATACATTATCTGAAAGTAACTTTTGACCGCCGTAGTTTTGATAGAAAAGCGTTTCGTACTCGTCGTTGATATTAAGAATTTTTGCTGACGCTTGGATCGGAATAATTTCATGCGCCTCTAAAACTGAATAATGTGCAAGCCCAATGATGGGTTTTCCCTGATCATCAAAAAACATTGGAGTCGTATGCTGTATGATGTTTTTGAAATTGCCATCTCCACTTTTTATACGGTAATTCCAAGTGTAGGTCATCCTGCGTCGATCCTCCAGCGCGATGTTACTCATCGTGAATTCCATAAGGTCTTGGAGTGACTTAAGCCAGATGCTTGTCTCATCTTCATGCATCCTACTCCACCAAAATTGCATACCTCCAGAGATCATCTGCTCAATTTCCAAATTGATAGCAGGAGTAAAGTTTTTGCTCACGTATTCAAATGACTGATCACTGGTATTTGTAACACAGAAAAAAGTCGCACTATGAGGAATCAACAGGTCAAGCTCTTTCAGCTTCACCACATGATTTTCTAAAGATTGTCCTTTAAACTCAGCGAAAGTTTTAAAGATGTCGCTGTAATCTTCGATAATCCTTTTCTCCATATCCGCCAAAATAAGCAATACCTCGAATACCCCGAAATCGGTATTGTTGAATCTATGACATTAGGTTAATTTTTCGGTTTGACTATTAACTAAAATTTGTTAGATGAGAAACCTATTACTTGTTTCACTTATTATTATAACCACAGCTGTTTCAGCACAAAAGATTCCGTTTCAAGGAAGGCTACTTGATGATGGACGACCTTTTAATGGAACCGCAACGCTAGACTTTAGCATTTCAGATCCAGTCTGGTCAGAATCTAAAGCAGACGTATCGGTGATCGACGGATACTATTCTGTTGTTCTGGGGGAAGAAACCCCACTTCCAGGGAACTTATTCATTCAGGCTGCAGAAGTAGAACTCAATATTACAGTAAATGGAGAAGCACTTAGCCCAGTAACACTTTATTCAACATTATTTCCCCACACTGGGGATGACCCTATCGATTCAGTAAAATCGTCTTCCTTTCAAGCGATCGGAGCAGATGATGAAACCAGAGCAAGTTTGACCACTACCAATGATGGCTATGATGGATTAATGCTGCTTGGTGATTCCTTAGGAAGAGGCGGGAACTTTATGCGCACCCGAACTAGCGGTGGCTATCTTCAACTTGCCCAGCAAGATTTCACGGACGATTCATTTAGAAGCGCAGCTATTCTATACACATCGGGCGATCAAAACAGCTTATTGGATTTGTATGGAGGTAATGCTGCCGGGGACGGAACACAATTAATGGTAAGAGCCTACAGCAGCAATATTGATCTAAATGGTCCTATCCCTGACGGATATAGGCGTGGAGGCTTAGATCTAAGTAACTACCACGGAGCGCTGACTCACACTTTATTCTCTGAGCAGGTTGATGATAATGCCTCTGGAAATATTGCACTTTGGTCCTCACAAGCCGGAGCAAACAACAACGTTAATCTGTTTTTATCAAGCGGGAATGGTGTTGACTCGGGTGGGTCTATAACAGTAAATGACGAGACAGGAGCAGGCACCATTTTCATTGATGGAACTAGTGGAACAATCGATGCAGAGGCAATACTTATTGGAGGCGTTCCTATTGGAACAGGAGGAGGAAACATCGAACCAGATACCGTTCGATCACAGAGTCTTGAAGTTTTGGATGAGGGAGGCATATTGAGGGCATTACTAAACCAAAACGGTTTGGTCTTCTTTAACGAGGATGGGTCCTTCGGAGGAAATGTAGACCGGTCCGCACAAAGTGCTAGAGGTCCAGACGGAGAAATCAATAGCTGGATAGGTCAGAATCTTTTTGACGGGGGAACTGAAGGTCAAAACCGGGGTGCAATTTATCTATGGGGAGATACTACTTCAAGGTCGACTTTAAATGGGCAAGATATTCGAAGAGTGGACTTACGCGTTGCGGATGATGGTTTTGGAAAAGATATTGGCAAGCTTGATATGAGGGGCCCATTCGAAGGAGATAACCTATTGATTGAGCTAGGAGGAAACACGGACGATGGAATAAATTACCGAGCAGATTTTACTCTTAGGAATAGTATTGGTCAAGGAGCTTTGATGACATCTGACCTGAATGCTTCTGGGGCTGGAGGCCTGGAGCTTTACAATAGTTCTGGCGCATTGACTGTGCTACTTGATGGGAATGGAGGGAATGTTTCCGTCCGAAGAGCATCAGATGGAGGA
>CAYYNA010000238.1:0-5332 GCA_964472815.1 uncultured Roseivirgaceae bacterium | reverse complement strand
ATCTCAGAAATGGATGAGAATCAAATTGATATCAAGAATGTCAGTGAATATCTGAAGGAGTATTACTACTACGAGGAAAATTAATAGGCCCTTACCTCTACTCCTTTCATGAAATTAATAAATGCCCTGTTTACCACTCTATTCCCGCCCGGAGTTGGGTAATCGCCGGTAAAATACCAATCACCTAAGTGGTTAGGACAAGCTTTGTGCAGATTATCGACGGTTTGATACACTACTTCTACCTCCGCCTTCATGTCTTTGGGAACAACAATCTCCGATATTTTTTGGGAGATTTCATCAAACGTGAATTGGTTGTATAACTCATTAACATGATTGACTAACGGTTCCTCATTCGCTAAGCACTTATCAAATACCTCATCCAGCAGATATTCTTTGTCATGATCTTTTAGCAATGCCAGCATCGCTCTGAAAGCAAGGAATTCTTTCATTTTGCTCATGTCAATGCCGTAGCAATCCGGAAATCTGATTTGTGGCGCTGAGGAAACAATGACAATTTTCTTCGGTTCCAACCTATCAAGCAGCGTCAAAATACTTTTCTCAAGCGTAGTTCCTCTAACAATGCTATCATCAATTATCACCAACGTGTCAGCACCTTTTTTGATTACTTCATAAGTGGTGTCATAAACGTGTGAAACCAATTCGTCCCTGTTATCATCGTCGGTGATGAATGTTCTCAATTTGGCATCTTTCAGAACCAATTTCTCAACGCGAGGCTGAAAATCAAGCATCTGCTCGATGGAGTCAGCTGACGGTTTTCCTTCTAGTATAACTTCCTTTCTCTTATCTATGAGGTAATTATCAATACCCCGCATCAGTCCTAAAAAAGAGGTTTCTGCCGTGTTAGGGATATAAGAAAATACCGTGTTTTTTAGGTCGAAGTTGATCGCCTTTAATACTTGAGGAACTAATAATTCCCCGAGTTTCCTGCGCTCATAATAAATGTCGGGATCAGTGCCTCGCGAGAAATAGATCCGCTCAAAGCTGCAAGATTTTTGAGGTAATTGCTGAATAAACTGCTTCTCCTCATAACCTCCGTCCTTATCTATGATCAAGGCAAACCCTGGAGTGATTTCTTTAATATCGGAATACTCGCATCCAAATGCCGTTTTGATCGCGGGCTTTTCAGAGGCCACTACGATGATCTCATCATCTGAGTAGTAGTATGCTGGTCGAATTCCTGCAGGATCTCTCGCGACAAAAGAAGCTCCATAGCCCAGAATTCCAGCCATTGTATATCCACCATCAAAATCTCTACAAGATCTTTCCAAAACCCTCTGAAGATCGATTTCTTCTTCTATCTTATAGGTTATCTCTTCGTTGCTGAAGTCATCCTTGTATTTATTGAAAATTCGTTGGTTTTCTTCATCTATAAAGTGACCAATTTTCTCCATCACTGTGACCGTATCCACCTTTTCCTTAGGAAACTGCCCCAACTCAACCAACTTATCAAAAAGCTCATCCACGTTGGTCATGTTGAAATTACCGGCCATCACCAGATTTCTACTTCTCCAATTATTCTGTCTTAAAAATGGATGACAATTTTCTATGCTATTCTTCCCATGTGTGCCATACCGCAGGTGTCCCAGCCAGGTTTCACCAGTAAAGGCAAAATTCTCTTTCAGCCAAGCAGCATTTGTGAAATTCTCCTTGGAGAGCTTCTTGGCCTTGTCATACTTCCTGCTGATCTTGCTGAAAATTGACTCGATAGGATTTCCATCTATGGTTCTATACCTACTGATGTATCTATAGCCAGGAGGCAGATCCATCTTGATATTTGCAACCCCTACGCCATCTTGTCCCCGATTACTCTGCTTCTTCATCAGCAAATACATCTTCTTCGCTGCGTATGCAGGCGTTCCGTATTTATCGATGTAGTATTGAAGAGGTTTTCGAAGGCGTAAGTGGACTATTCCACATTCGTGTTTGATTGGATCACTCATGGACGTTGTTCAACAGGGATTGAAAACTCATAACCAACTTTGGTGCAAAGAACAACATTAACAGGGCAATACCGAAAATAGTTGCTATTATTTTCGACCTTAAGGAAAAAACAATAGATAATTCTGTGTTATTCGAAGCATTTGTCGATAAGAATACATTGTAAGGTATCCTTAGATAAAAGAACAAACTTGCCACTGTTGCAAAAACGGAAACTAGCAGGTAGGCAATAGAAACAGTCACCGCCGTATCATTGAATATTTCCCAAAGGGCAGAAAACAAGAATAGCTTTGCTGTAAAACCTGCTAGCGGAGGAATACCAACCAATGAAACTAGTATTAGGGTGAAGATCCCTCCTATCCACGGTGCTTCTGTACTTGACTGATAATCTTTATTTGAGTAAATGGATAACGCTTCATATCTGCTAATCAGATAGAAAACTGCATAATTCATTAAACCATAAGAGACAGCATACCACCAGAATGCTTCTTGAAAACTATCGATGGGAGTAATAACAAGACCCATCAAAAACCCCGAATGAGCCACTGATCCAAAACTGATCATTCTCCTTGTATTTACTTGCTTCAACGCACCAAATGTCCCCACCAAAATTGTAGCCATGCCTAGTACAAGCAGTAACTGCGTGAGCAAGTGCGAGAAATCAAAGCCCGCGTCGAAGTAGATCCTTTTTAAGAGAATAAGCCCTCCTAGCTTCGGAATAACGGAAAAAAGAGCCACAGCATCAATGGGAGCCTCTTGATACGCAGCGGGTGTCCAAATGTGAAAAGGGAATATTGCACATTTATACAATACTCCAAAAATCAAAAAGAGAACTCCTATCTGTGGAAGGAGGTCGGAAAACATACCAGTTGTCCATTCGGATATGTAGAAAGTTTGAGTGGTACCATATACCAAGCCAAGACCAATGAGCATGATGGCTGAACTTATCGCTCCGAATAACAGGTACTTAATACCGGCCTCATGACCTTTCTTCTTGAAAGAAAAACTTGTCAAAATGTACGAAACAAAGGAAACCAGCTCAATAGATAAATAAATGATCAAGAGGCTATTTGCCTTCATCATGAAGATGGAACCAAGGGTAAGCGCAAGTGTAAAGAAGTAGAACTCGGTGACATGCGTTTTCCTAGGGAAGACCAAAGCAGCTAAAGCGAAAACTAGAAAAAGCGAACCGAAGCTGATGATCTCCTTGCTCAGAAAAAGACTTTGCGATAGGATGATCCCACCTTTTTCAATTTGAATATTGAAATATAGAGCAACCACTATTGTGGCTACAAATACAAACTTGTTGAGTAACTCGCTTCTGCTGAACAAACCAACGATAAGCAACAGTATCGACCCAAGAATAAGTGCGGTTTCTGATCCAACTAATGAAAGGTCATTCAAGATCTCATTAAGTTGATCTTGCAGCTTCATGGTAGTGTGCGCTGAATATGTTGGATAAAGAACTCTATCGTCTCGTTAGAATAGTCGAGAACCAATCGTGGGAAGATTCCTAACACAAGAACAAGGACAGCAAGTGGTATTAGCATCAATCGCTCTCGCGCTGTAAGATCAAACATCTGACTTTCCCATGCTCGCTCCCGTACAAAATAGCTTCCAAAGAACATACGCTGAATGGTCCAAAGGAAATAGGCAGCAGAAATGATAATTCCCAGAATTGCCAAAGTTCCAACCCACAAACCTATACCCTGACTTGAGAATGCACCCATTAAGACCATTAGTTCCCCAACAAATCCTGACATGCCAGGCAACCCGAGTCCTGCGAAGAAAAATAGTGCGACAAAAAAAGTGTAGACAGGCATTTTACTTGCCAAGCCACTAAAGCAATCCATTGTACGGTTATGGGTTCGATCATAAATCACCCCTACGATTAGGAACAAGGCAGGCGAAATCAAACCGTGTGAGACCATGTGGAACAAGGCACCCGAAAAGCCGGCAGACGTTACAGAAGCTAAACCCACTAGCACAAAACCCATATGAGACACGGAAGAATAAGCTACCATCCGCTTCAAATCTCTTTGGGCCAGGGCGTTAAGTCCTCCGTACAATATCGATAACACACCGAAAAAGGCTATGAATGAGGCATTTTCAAGAGCTACATCAGGGAAAATTCCATACAGTATTCTGAATAAACCATACGCACCGACCTTCAGCAAAAGACCAGCCAATACCACAGATATCGGAGTGGGTGCTTCCACGTGCGCATCTGGCAGCCAGGTATGAACGGGAACACTTGGGAGTTTGATACCAAAACCAATCAATAGAAAAAGGAAGGCCAAGAACCTCGCCGGAACGCCCAGAATTAACTCATTTGAATTGAAGCTCAGAACAGAATCCACTTCGTAAGAGCCGTCCATCATAGCTATGA
The DNA here is from genome assembly GCA_964472815.1 of uncultured Roseivirgaceae bacterium. Lineage (GTDB taxonomy): Bacteria > Bacteroidota > Bacteroidia > Cytophagales > Cyclobacteriaceae > Ekhidna. The sequence continues at coordinate 984 of CAYYNA010000238.1, read as the reverse complement.
TGCTAAAGGTATTTGTCCCGTCTTCTACCACGCCCATGTAAAGCATGATCATGACTACTAGGATGAATAATGAGCCGAATAGGGTATATAAGAAAAACTTGATTGAAGCGTACGATCTTCGTTCACCTCCCCAAATGCCAATAAGAAAAAACATTGGCAGTAGCATGAACTCAAAGCACAGATAAAATAGAAAGAAATCTAGTGCGATAAAGCATCCAATGATGCTGCTGCTTAGAATGAGATAAAGAATGAAGTATCCCTTTACTTTCTCTTTAATATTCCACGAAGAGATCACCCCAATGAGCAGAATAAATGATGAAAGTACTACCAGCGGAAGACTGATACCATCTACACCTAGATAGTACTGAATTTTGAAATTTTCGACAGATCCTATGGAAAGGTTAATCCAATCCATCTTTTCTACAAACTGAAATGCTTCAGACCATTTTCCAGGGCTTAATGATTGATCAAAACCCACTATCAAGAATGATGATAACAGTAGTTGAACTGCTATGGCTGAAAACGCTAAACTCCTAAATATGGGTGCTCTATCCGACGGAAGAAACAACATGAATACAGCTACCACCAGCGGAAATAAAAATATGTAGGAGAGGAGACTTTGCATTCAGCTGGCTAAAAAAAGAGGATAAAGATTAAAATCAAAATTACCACCAAAAGGAGCCATCCCAATTGGGTTTGTCCGTCCCTTGAGCTCATCCCAGCGAACCTTTTCCCCACGAACGCTGACAAATAGGCAATCAGGTTTATTGGGCCATCCACAATAAATCGATCGACTAAGGCAAGAACTTTTGAAAAGATGACTGTCCCAATGGAGGCCAAATGGATTAACTGATCCACTAGCTTTTTATCTAGAAACGCCAACTTAGTGGAAACGAATTCCATAGCCTTGCCAAAGCCCTGATAAATACGAGTCAAATAGAATCCGTTGAATACCAATGCCGCTCCTTTTGAGTTTGGTTCTCC
>CAYYNA010000237.1:4128-5344 GCA_964472815.1 uncultured Roseivirgaceae bacterium | reverse complement strand
AACATCTCGGCGAGTTTGAAGAAATGGTATTGCTCGCAGTTGGTGTACTAGGAAATGAAGCTTACGGTATTTCTGTAAAAAATAAGATCGAAGAACTGACCGCACGAAAAGTCAGCATGGGAGCCTTGCATGCAGCCTTGAATCGCCTGGAAGAAAAAGACTTTGTTAAATCTAAATTGGGTGAGGCAACTAGAATCCGGGGAGGTAAGAGAAAGCGCTTTTATTCAGTGACCATTTTTGGTCAGCAAGAAGTGAAGGATCTTATGGCTAAGCGACAGCAGCTTTGGGAAGCCATTCCCCAAGAAGCTTTTGCAATCAGATGGACTCCAAATGAAGATTGATCATGTCACATAGACCACCCAAAATTTTCGATCGACTGCTTCAATGGTATTGCCTGCAAACAGATTTAGAAGATATTCAAGGAGACCTATATGAAGTCTATTATGACCGAGCTGAAGAATCAGAGACGAAAGCTAAGTGGCTTTTTGCGCTCGATACACTGAAGCTGTTCAATCCTTTTTCTAAGCAAAGAAAAAGATCAACGTGGCTGAGCGAGTCCTATAATTTCAACTTTAAAAACCAAATCAGAAGGTCGGCGCGAAATATGAGAAAAAACCCTTTTGTCAATGGGTTAAAAATTGCAGGACTTGGTGTGGCTGCAAGTGCGTTTTTTTTCATCAATGACTATGCAAAATTCCACAACACATTTGACCGATTTCATGAAAATAAGGACCGAATTTATAGGATCGTTACTACTGTCACTTCACCTGACCTTCAAGATGTTACGGGCTGGTCGCATTACTACCTGAAAGATATTGAGGATGAATTTCCACAAGTAGAGAAGATGGTTCGGCTGTTGAAGGTGGAACAAGGGTTAGTTGTGGAAGCGGAGAATCAATTCTACACCGAAACTGAAATATTCTATTCGGATCCCGAATTTTCAGAAATTTTTGGATACGAATGGATTGAAGGAAATCCGTTAGACGCCTTGGAAGATCCCAGATCGGTGATCATCACTGAATCCACTGCCATTCGATACTTCGGCACAAAAAAAGGCCTTGTTGGAAAAGCGTTGCAAATAAATGAAGAAACCTTCCAGATAAATGGGGTTTTGAAAAACCTACCTGCAAACAGCGACTTGAGTTTTGATCTCCTGCTTCCGTTTCCTTACGAAAACTTCGAAGACTGGATGTTTGTCTACGTCCTGCTGCACAAA
>CAYYNA010000237.1:1233-4028 GCA_964472815.1 uncultured Roseivirgaceae bacterium | reverse complement strand
AATCGCGTAAGAAGTGTCAATGTTCAAATGGTTGTGGGCGCCTCCAAAAAGCAGTTGGTACTAGAGTTCATAACTGAGGCCGTCATCTATTTTGGTCTCTCCTTATTGTGTGCCATTTTGCTCACATACCTGACGAAAGACTTTATCAGCTATCATGCAAAGTTTGAATTTTTCAGTATCCATATTTCTTTCTCGTCTATAGTACTTCTTCTGGTATCATTTTTTGCATTGGTCTTCATCACTGCATTGCATGCCCTTGTATTAACTACTTCAAGGAAAAACAATCAATTATTTGAGACCAAGACAATAAAAGCACCCTTCAGAAAAGCACTGATAGGTTTCCAATTCGCACTGTCTTTTGGGATCATTCTTTCCACCATCGTGATTTTCAGCCAAACTTCTTTGATTCAAAATCAACCGCTGGGATTCGATAGTCAAAACTCAATCAACTTCCAGTTTCCCACAAGTATGACCATCCAGGAAATCAAAACACTCAAGAACGAGCTGGAAGCGCTAGATTTTATTACAAGCATTGCCACCATGGAACCAAACTCTGTTCCTGGCATGACGCCCTGGGTGGAGGACTACTATGTGGATGATGCTGATCATACCAAGCTGTTTGAGGAGTTAGGGGTCGATGAGAACTACATGAAGACTCTTGAACTTGACTTGCTTTCTGGCGACTTCTTTATCAAAGGAAGGCATCCACATGGTCAGACCTTCGTGGTTAATGAAGCATTTGTAAATCATCTGGGCTGGAATAAGGCAGAGGCACTAACTAAGAAACTGCAGGTATATCATCTCAGCGGACCAATAGTTGGTGTCATTGGCAATTTCTATTTCAACTCACCTCATGATTTAATTCAGCCAATGATTTTGCGCTACTTTCATGCGGGAACATCAGCAATTGCCAAGCTTAACCCCAAGTCAGATTTAAAACAATCGATCTACCGAATGGAAAGCTTGTGGAATGATCATGTCCCGAACTTGCCATTCAACTTTACCTTTTTGGATTCAGATTACAAAAGGCAATTTGAAGAAGAACATGCAACGCTGAAGGTTCTAGGATTCATTGCTGGACTTGTTATCCTATTGTCAGTCCTAGGAATGTATGCCATTCTACTTATGCTAGTCAAGGCTCGAGAAAAAGAACTTGGAATTAGGAAAGTGAATGGCGCTGACCAACGTGATTTATTTAAGTTGTTTTCTCTTGATTTCGTCAAGGTCCTACTAATTGGGATTGGATGTGCTGTCCCACTTTTTTGGTTTGGCATTAACAGTTGGCTGGAGAAATATCCTTTGCGGATTTCACTGTCTCCCCTCTATTTCATCGCTACTGCCATCTTGATTTTATTGGTAGCATGTTTTGTGATCTATATACAGTCCTCACGGGCTTATAAAGCAGATACCATCACCGCCCTTAAATACGAATAGTCTCAGTATGAATACAAGATTGGTTTTTCAAAGCCTAGTTCTCCTTTGTGCCCTTGAGGTTACCTGTCAAAAGTCGATGAGAGTTTCTGGCCAAATCGTAGATCAAGAGACTAAGGAACCACTCGCTTTCTCCACCATAAGTGTCATGGGCACGCCTAAGGGTGCTGTGTCCAATTTCTTGGGATCCTTCGAATTCTCCTTTTCTGAAGAACATACAAAAGACACGCTGTACTTTTCCATGCTCGGCTATCAGCCAAAGAGAATTCCAATTAATCAACTAAAGAACGGGCAAGGGCTAGACATACAACTTCAAGAAAGTATCGTGGTATTGGACGAAGTTTCAGTTAGTGAGAAAAAGCTATCAGCGCTTGATATCGTAACGAAAGTCATTGAGGAAATTCCATCAAACTATCCTACGGAACCTTATCTACTCAAAGGGTTCACTCGCTCTCACAAACATGAATGTGGACAATATTTGAAGCTATATGAAGCTGCCTTTGAAGTTTACGGGGGAGGATATCACAAGAAGACTCCCGAGAAAATTTACATCAATGAAGCCAGACAAAGTCAAGAAGTCCCGTACTACCATAGCCGCGTTATTCGCTCCAACAGTAATCCATTCAATGCCATGGGTCATATAAATGACGTACTGTTCAGATCCAATTCCCTTAAGCTGAACTTCAATAGGTATGTGATTGACAAAATCATCGAAGAAGATGGAGACTTGATCTATGTCATAAAGACTAATCACTCAGCCCATGTGACGCATACCATGTACATCCATGCAGACAGCTATGCACTACTGAAAGTAAAAATGGAAATGGGGACACCTGACAGTATCGACTGGAACCCTCTGCTAAACAAAGGTGTGTCTAGTGACTCATTGAATTTTAAGGTCACTCGAGTATCCAAAACCATCCAGTTCGAAGAGAAAAAAGGGAGATATTTTGCAAAGTACATGGACTGGCTGATTGCCGGAGATCTTACCTACAAGGAAACAGAGGAAGAGTTTTGCGAATGGGGTTTTCGCTTTGAAACCATGTTTGATGAGGTGATTACCCAAAATGTGGCAAAGCCTTCAAAAGATAGGCTGCTAAACTTTCGATCTGTAAAAGAACCCCAGTCAACTAAATACAATCCAAAATTCTGGGAGGAATATTCACTCACCAAAGACTTCCCGATCACACCTCAGATTATCTATGATTTAGAGAAAAATGGGAAGTTGGAAGAACAGTACAAAGAAATGGCAAGGGGCAAATGAAACAGCTAATCACCAGTTGTATTCTTGCATGCATGCTATCAACATGTCTGGCTCAGACTTCCATTTTGGTTTCTGGAAAAGTAATTGATGGAGATACTAA
>CAYYNA010000237.1:0-1133 GCA_964472815.1 uncultured Roseivirgaceae bacterium | reverse complement strand
TTTTTCGCAAGAACCTTATCTAATGAAGGCATTTTTCCGACAAGCAAGTCTTGAGGGTGATCAATACGTACTGTTGGTTGAAGCTGCACTTGATATCTACGACGAAAAATATAAGCTTCAAAAGAAATTCAACCTGAAGGAGAACATTGTAGTCAGACAGGTTCGTTCAAGTAATAACTACTTCCAGTATGAAAATCTGAATTTTTTCGATGGCGCCAATCCAATTAAACTACTGCTGAATTGGAACTATACTAGGTATGAGAATGCTTACGCCATGGCACGTAAAGATTACCAATTAGATAGTGTCATTTATTCCAACGATCAGCTAGTCTACGTAATCAGTAGCTCGTACGCTGACTCCAAACTTGAAAATCGTTTCACCCTACATATTGATGCCGAAACTTACGCTTTTGTAAAAATCAAAAACGAGAATAAGGCGAAAGGCGAAGAAGTACTTGGAGTAAGTCCACTACTCGCAGACAGGTCGAAGCTTGTTGGGATGACGAGATCTTCACAAGAGTACACCTTCAGAACTTATGATGGAAAGGTCTATCTACAAAACTGTTTTTCCAGTAATACCGCAGCGATTATTGACAAAAAGAGCGGAACGGTTGAGCGCATTGTCTCTGATGAAAACCTATTAGTGGTTTCTGAAATAATCACCGACGGTAAGATGCCGAAAGCTAAAATCATGGACCCAAACAGTAACATCAAAGATCAAGTAAGTCAATACGATGCATCCTTCTGGGAGGATTTTCAGCAAGTGAGACTGGTGCCACTTACTACCAAGCAAAAGGCTGATCTGGAACGCGAAACTCCTCTGCAAAAGCAATTTTTGGAAAACTCAGACGCACCATGATAAAGACATTTTTTTCCGTCAGTATTCTTGCCCTGTCCTTACAGGCCTTTTCCCAGAACTCCCTGAAAATAAAAGGAAAAATCATCGAAGAGACTTCCGGACATCCTTTGCCATTTGCCACCATAGGCATTTCAGGAAGCCCCTATGGAACCGTTTCCAACCCCGATGGGGAGTTTGTGTTCTTTCTACCTCCAAACTATAAGAATGATACACTAGCCATTAGCCACGTGGGATTCAAAACCCAGCAGATACCCATTGCGCAAGCCAGAAACTC
>CAYYNA010000236.1:0-5361 GCA_964472815.1 uncultured Roseivirgaceae bacterium | reverse complement strand
AACGACCTACTGATTACAAGTCAGTTGCTCTGGCCAGCTGAGCTATGGAGGCATTTTTTAGAAAACCCCTCTCGTTTGAGGAGAAGCTTCCAAGTTAGTTGGACTGGTCGAATCGTCGAACCGCAGCTAAGCTATGGAGGCATTCAAAATGGTCTGCAAAAATAGCTCGCCATTGCTACTTTGCAAATCATTTATCTTATTTATCAAGAAATTGTTGACAATTGAGATCTTAGCTCCTGCAATTCCTTCTCGGCCGCTTTGATCTTGTCTTGCATATCTGCCTTCAGCTTATCTGCTGTGGCTGAGTTGGCAAAGAATTCCATGTTGGTGTTCCACGTAGAGATGTCATTTTCCAATGAGGATATCTTTCGTTTGATGGAATTCTCCTTACGTTGTATCTTTTGATTACCACCTGGTGTATTCCTTAACCTGCCAAACTCCACATGTCTCCTTAAATCCGTCTTGTCTCCTTCATCAAGTACCTCAAGGGCAAGGACATTACCGACCACTTCCTCAAACCTACGACTAACCTTCTTTATGGCACCTTTTGGCACAAAGCCTATGGAAGTGTAATTGTCCACTAAGTCATACACATCATCCAGATTGATGGTATCTTGATTTGTCAGCGCATCAATTTGATCACAAACCTGAAGCTTCAGCGTCAAGTTCTCATCGTATGCTTTAAGCTTCTCCTTGTTCTGCTCTCTTCTTCTATTGAAGAAGTGGTCACACGCCTCTTTGAATTTAGCATAGGTTTCCTTTCTCACTTTCTCCGGCACAGGCCCTATCTCTTTCCATTCGGCTTGAAGATTTTTCAGTTTCTGAGCCGCAGAATCCCACTCATTGCTTTCGCGTAGCTCTTCAGCTTTCTGGATGAGTTCTTGCTTTTTGAGTAGGTTCTCTTCTCTCTGTCCTTCTAGTGACTTGAAAAACTGATTCTTATTCGAAAAGAACTTCTTAAAAGAATTCCAGAAACCTTTGTTGATTTCCTTTGCTTTTTCTTTCGGGACGCCTCCAATTGCTTCCCACCTTTTCTGCAACTCCAAGATCTCCTTTGTCTTGGCATTCCACTCAGTGATTCGATCGGAATTAAATGCCAGAAAATTCTGCACCTCTGTGATCAAGGCCTCTTTTTTCACTAGGTTAGCTTCAAACTCAACCTTCAGCTCTTCAAAGTAGTCCTTACGTCTTGCATAAATCGCGTCAGAGGCCGCTTTGAATCTTTGCCACAAAGGCTCCTGATCTCCTTTGGGAACAGGCCCAATATGCTTGTACTCCTCGTGTAGTTCATTAAGTTGGACAATGGCAACTTTTAGATCATCTAGTTGGGAAAGAGACTCTGCCTTCTCACAAAGCTCCTCTTTTAGTCCCATATTCTTCTTTCGATCTAAATCCTTGAGTTCGAAATAGATACTTCTATGATCGTAGTACCGATCCAAAAGGGCATTATAATTTGCCCACAATGTCTTATTCTGAGCTCCAGGTACCGGTCCTATCTTCTTCCACTGTGCTTGCAGATCACGCACTGCATTGATACTTTGTGTGGACTCTTCTCCGTCAACTATCTCGCGGAGTTGCTCCAGCAACGTTTCCTTCTTTTTGAGATTATCATCTCTCTGGCTTTGAAGGTCCTTATAGTGCTTATTTCTTTTTGACCTAAGCACTCCAAACAGGGCAATAAATTCCTTATCTCCCTCATCACCATGAAACTCAAAAGCATCCGCCTCATTTCCTTCTGATACGAAGGTGGAAAGTGCGGTATTCTTTTCAAGTTCATATATCTCGTCAAATCGCGGCTTAATGGCCTTCAGCACACGATCAAGAAGACGCATGTCTTCTTCGTTTTTTATTTCTCTTAGTTTGGATAGGAGCTCTTTCTTGTCGGCTTGGCTAAAATCGATCTCTTCCTCGTGTTCATCTTCTTGTCCTTCCTCTCCCTCGTCTTCCGTTTCAGTCTCTCCCTGCTGTGCGCTATCGCCCTCCATGGCGGTTTCTGCTACTGCCTCCTCTTCAGGCTTACTATCTTGTTCTGGTTCTTGGGCTGCAGAATCTAGCGCTGTTTCCTCCACTTGCTCACTGCTTGAAGCTGCTGATTCTTCTTCTGGAGCAGTCTGATCTGAATCAGGAGTGACTTTTTCTGCAGGATTGTCCGCAGCAGTGTCGACTGGGCTTTCCACCGCCTCTGTAACTGCTTCTTCTGTTTTAGATTCTTCGTTTAATTCAGATTTACTCTGAACTTCATCAGGGGTTTCCTCGGCCTTTTCATTGGAAGCGTCCTGCAACTTTTCAGCATTATCCATTTCTAGGGATCAATTAAAATAGTAAGACACAAAGCTAACCAAATACCCTAATTCATCCGTGGATCTTTAGGATAGTTGGACATGAGACGATATTTACCTCCCATGGTCTTTAGACACGCTTTCCATAGGTCTTGGTTGTCCCAATCAAATACCATTTCTGAGGTAGCCCCCTTTAAAACAATCCAAGATTTTGCTTTCATCTCGTCCATTAACTGATCAGGCGCCCATCCTGAATAGCCGATAAAAAAGCGTATCTCCTCTTGAGAGATGGACTTTGTATTCAACATCCCTAGCAGTTGATCATAGTCTCCACCCCAGTAAATGTCATTATTTACCATTTTTGAGGAGTCAGCTAGATCTGGGTTTCGGTGGATGTAATGGAGCGTGTCTTGTTGCACAGGACCACCTACGAATAAATCGGAGGTATAACTTACTTCATCGACCACATCAGACAACTTCACATGCGCCAGTCGATTGAGCACAAATCCAAATGTGCCATTATCATCATGTTCACATACATAGATTACTGTTCGCTCAAAATTTGGATCTGGCAGGTAAGGCTCAGAAATAAGTAAATCTCCTCGCTCTGGCTCGATCAGCTTATCTGTTGAAAAGTAATCCATCCTAATGCAAAGCTGCTTTTATTTCCAGCTTGTCTATGATTTCTGCTTCCTGCTCCTTCATCTCTTCTAACCTGCTGTAGACTGGCTCCTCATTAAAATAATTCAATGCCATTCTAACAAAGACCTCACCATGCCTTGCCTCAGAGGCCCATAGGCGGTGGTAGAATTGCTTTAGCTCTTCGTCGGCTAATGCTTCATACACCAATTTGAATCGCTCTGCGCCCCTAGTCTCCACCAGGGAGGCCAGCAGTAATCTATCTATAAAGCGCTCCTCCCTCCCATCTCTACATAGCCCCATTAGCTGCTGGATGTACACATCTTTAGGAATCGAATGGTTTAGCTGAAGCCCTCTCTTTTGCATGATTTCATACACGTCTCTAAAGTGCTCCAATTCCTCTACCGAGGTGTCGATCAACTCAGGAATGATCTCAGTCCTATTGGGGTATTTAGCCACTAAACTCAGTGCCATTCCAGAGGCCTTTCGTTCGCAATCCGCATGATCTTGAAGGAACGAATCAAAGTCTTGCATCACTGCATCTACCCACTCTTGCTTGGAAGAAACTTTAAGATCAATTCTAAACTTCATCTACTTTTGAGTTGTTAAAAACGACATACCAAAACTAAAGAGATGAGGGAAGATATAGCTTCCATTCGGAAAGAATATACCAAGGATGCTTTGAATGAAGATTCCGTTTCGTCAGACCCATTCGCACAGTTTGAGAAGTGGTTCAATGATGCAATCGAGAGCAACATTTTGGAACCCAATGCAATGACGCTAGCTACTGTGAGCAATGAGGGTCAGCCATTTCAACGCACGGTGCTACTCAAAACATTCAATATGGATGGATTTGTGTTCTACACCAACTATACCAGCCGAAAGGCCAAGCAAATAGAGAATAACCCAAATGTTTCGCTGCTATTCCCCTGGTATTCTTTAGAAAGACAAGTTATGATCACCGGCAAGGTGAGTAAAGTCTCTACAAAAGAGTCACTCAACTACTTCTTATCGAGACCTAGAGGTAGTCAATTAGGTGCATGGGTGTCCAACCAGAGCGAAGTAATTTCCTCACGAAATCTACTGGAAATGAAACTTGAGGAGATGAAAAGAAAATTCAAGGAGGGTAAAATACCCCTACCGGATCACTGGGGTGGCTATCGAGTAGTTCCATCTTCAATCGAGTTCTGGCAAGGCAGATCCAGCAGACTTCACGATCGCATAATGTATGAAAGAGATGATAATTCTTGGAAGATAAGTAGACTTGCCCCTTAATGGGATCAATCTATTTGGACAGGTACGCATGGAAGGAGGAGTTGTTCCCTGAATATGTTCCTCCTGCTGACCTGGGTATAATAGTAGTCTTACCTGCCTTCAAAGAACCGAATATTGAAATTGCGCTAGAGTCCTTGAACTTATGTGAAGTTCCTGACAAAGAGGTTCTTATCATCATTGTTATCAATGAATCAAAAAGTGCAGACAGTGAAACCACCAAAATCAATCAGCATTGTCTGGAGCAAATACGTTCGTTTGATTCCAAGTTTCAGACGTTAACAACCTATCTCAAGCTGCCAGAGAAGAAAGCGGGTGTTGGATTAGCCCGTAAAATTGGCATGGATGAGGCCGTAAGGATCTTTAGAAAAGCTGACCATGATGGAGTGATTGTTTGCTATGATGCAGACAGCAGGTGCGACGAAAATTACCTAAAACAGATAGAAAAAACTTATCAAGATCACAAAGTGAATGCAGGTGTGGTTTTTTACGAGCATCAGCTTAATAGGGAAAATCATGAAGCCATTCTGCAATATGAGCTTTACTTGAGGTACTACATTGACGGGCTGAGATTTTCCGGCTTTCCGTACGCCTATCAAACACTGGGTTCATGTATCACAGTCAGGTGCTCACAATACGAGAAAGTGGGTGGTATGAATACGAGGAAGGCTGGTGAAGACTTTTATTTCCTTAACAAAACAATCCCCGACGGAGGCTTTGTTGAAATCAACACCACTACGGTAAGACCTTCAGATCGCATCTCTGATCGCGTGCCCTTCGGTACAGGAAAATCAGTTGAGGACATCATCAAGGACCAGGATCCATACAGCGTCTATCACCCAAACTGTTTCGAAGACCTTAAAATATTCTTTAGCAGGTTGGATTGGATTGAGGAGTCGAGTGAGTGGATGGTACCTAAGACGATACAGGCGTTTTTAGGTGTTGACTGGAAAGAACAAATCATTGAACTAAAGGAAAAGGTAGCCTCTCAGGAGAACTTTGAAAAGCGATTCTTTCATTGGTTTGATGCATTCAAAATATTGAAATTCATACACTTCTGCAGAGATAACTTTTATCAAAATGTGGAGCTAGAGGAAGCTTTGGACTGGTTGAGGCAACACACGCTACACCTTCAGGGATCACTGGGTTCGCAGCTGATTCAATTGAGGTA
>CAYYNA010000235.1:0-5400 GCA_964472815.1 uncultured Roseivirgaceae bacterium | reverse complement strand
GACGAGTGCAGGTTACCCGTTGGTTCATCGGCAAGTAATAGTTTAGGCTTCCCGATGATGGCCCGTACAACGCCTACCAATTGCTGTTGGCCTCCAGAGAGTTGCTCAGGGAAAAGATCCTTCTTGGCAACTATGGAAAACCGGTCAAGCATTTCAGCAATCATGCTCGCTCTTTCCTTCCCTTTGATTCCACGGTAAATCAAAGGCGTTTCAATGTTTTCATAAACCGTGAGTTCGTCAATCAGATGGTATGCTTGAAAAATAAACCCGATGTGTTCTTTGTGAATCTTAGAGATGCGTTTTTCTCTTAGCTTGTGCACAGGTTCGTCCATAAAGTAATACTCGCCTTCAGAGGGTTTATCCAGCATCCCAATGATGTTAAGGAGCGTGGATTTCCCTGAACCTGATGGACCCATTATGCTAACAAACTCACCTTGATTGATTTCAAGATCAATTCCTTTCAGAATAAAGGTGCGCTGGTATTTGGACTCTATGAACTTACTTACGTCTTTTAGTTGGATCATAAAAATTGAGTTTTTGAGTAATTGACTATTTGATCAAGATTTTCTTAGTCTTGATTTCCTGATCACGTACTAATGTAAGCAAGTAGATTGTATTTCTCTCAAAGTTGAAGCTGATCGTTTCTGAATTAGTGACTTCTTCATCCAAAAAAATCCTTCCAGCTAGGTCAGAGATTACTGCTTTATCGTATGCCGTACCATTCAAAAAGCGTACGCCTTGGCTAAATATCTCAAGATTATCCTCACTAAATTCTTCAATGCTTAAAACATTGAAGTCGCAATTTGCCCCCAGTAGTAGCATCTGGCTTTGTGAGTATGTTGCCATAAACCCTGCTAGATCGCTGTAATCAGAAATGACATTCATTTTTAAGAAGTTGTATTCTCTGTCTCCTTCGGTTCCTTCCGAATCAAATGTGATCTGAATCTCAAAATCGCGATCCGTGATTGCAGAGCCTCCCATCTGCTGATTCCAATCATCGATCGTGTTCCCATTAATTAGAAAATCAGGGCTATTGGAACTAAATGTTATAGATAACCCAATACCATCCGGGTTGTCAAAAAAGATAGCGTCTGAGTAGTCAATATCATTGCTGGAATAGCAAGTTGATTCAGGAAACACCAAATTACCTCCCTTAATTTGGGAGCCCAGGTTCCAAATGGCGATCGTGTAATCTATCGTGTTCGATCCAATCTTAAAACCATTTCTCCATTGCGTCACTTGGACCGCCATACTGAATTCTCGTTCCTCCAAAGGAGGTATGATGTTTAAATTATCAGTCTCCCAGATAAGGTTCCCACTCGATGCTGATATCTTGAAAATGCCGGGATTTCTTGCATATAATGAGGCATCATTTGGAAATTTATAATCAGTGACGGATTGATCTTCGTCTTGTTTGGGCTGCACAAACTTGTAGGACAAGCTATCTCCATCAGGGTCTGTCATGTAAAATGCATTTAAGTAAGGCTGTCCTACGAGACCCTTGAAGTGAGGTGCTGAAAATGATGGTGAACTATTCGTTCCAAGTAGCGGGTCAATGACTAGAGACGCCTGAACATAAAAATATGTACTGGTAGATTCAGAGATATTTGCGGTATCGAAATTTCTAAACCCTTCCTTGTAGCTAACACTGTATTCACCCGGTGAACGATAGGTATGAACTAACGTAAATTTCCAGATCTCGATGTTATCAACTCTCTCTTCTATGGTCCAAGAAATGACATCTTCTGAGTCTTCACCGCCAAAAACAACCCCATCACCAAAATCAAACAGGCCGTTTCCAAACAGAACGCCATCTGTATCACGATATCCAATGAATGTAAACTCAAATGTCCGATCAGTGATTTGCTTATACTCAATATGCCCTCCTCTAATGTGAGTCGCACTAAGCACGGTTGCGACTAGAAACATAGAAATAGCGAGGAGGTATTTCATAAAAACCGATTATCTACACTTAAAAATAACGTTGATACACTAAATGAAGTACACCGGTTCTTCTTTACTTGGTAAAGATTTTTGCAACCTGACACAGTACGTAGGATTGCTGCAGTCTATGCTGTTCAATTTCCAGTAGCCTTATTAGCACTAGCGCTTGGGTATTGCAGAAGAGTATCCCAGCCCTCAAGACTGATGATAAATTCTTCGTTTTCTGAAACAAGAGTCGAAAGATCGAAATTAAAGGATCTTCTGATGGCTGCCTCGCATGCTTCATCGTCATTGAGTACCAGTTTCATCAGAAATTGCGGGGGCAGTGAAAGATTTTCCAATGGTGATTTATATAGTTCTGCAGTCCAAGTGGTTCCGTCACATCCGCCAGTACTTATTTCGATTTCAATGCAATTGTCAACAATTTGTGCTGAAGAAATAAAAAAAGGGTCAGATTGTAAATTGGAGAAGTTTTCGCTTTCTATAACGTCTGGTCCACAAGAAGCAATAACTGTTTCGTCACTACATGCTACCGAAAAGAGCACTACGAAGGAATAAATTACGATGAGTTTTTTCATGAGTTTGGTTGTATACTTTCTGTACAACCTTTCAAGCAAAAACCCTACCTATAACAACTCATTCGCAAGATTTGCCAGCTCAGATCGCTCACCTTTCTCCAGAGTAATATGTGCAAACATCGGATGATCCTTGATTCTATCAATTAAGTAAGACAGCCCATTGGATTGCGAGTCAAGGTATGGGGTGTCTATCTGGTAGATATCACCAGTGAATACGATTTTGGTATTTTCTCCCGCTCTAGTAATGATGGTTTTTACTTCATGTGGGGTGAGGTTCTGGGCCTCATCCACGATAAAAAAGATGTTGGATAAACTTCTGCCTCGGATATACGCCAAAGGTGTGATCATCAACTTTTCTTGATTGACCATGTCGGTTATCCTGGTGAACTCCTTATCATTTTCTTTAAACTGGTGTTGGATAAACTTCAGATTATCCCAAAGCGGCTCCATGTAGGGATTGAGCTTGGACTTAATATCTCCAGGTAAGTATCCTATGTCTTTGTTGCTAAGCGGCACAATGGGTCTGGCCAAATAGATCTGCTTGAAATTTCTTCTCTGCTCCAGCGCGGAGGCAAGGGCGAGCAGCGTCTTTCCTGTTCCTGCAACTCCGTTGATACTGACGAGTTTTATTTCCGGATTGAGCATCGCATGCATGGCGAAAGTTTGCTCTGCATTTTTTGGCTTGATACCATACACCGTCTCTTTGTCTACTTTTTCAACGGTATCATCTTGAGGGTTATAGTAGCCAAGTACGGAATTCTTCTCACTTTTGAGAATGAAATAGTTATTGGCTGGGAATTTTTTTCTTTTGAGGATTTGCTTCCGGTCTACTTTGTAGTTTTTGAAAAGATCATCGATATGCTCGGAATTGATGTCTTCAAGTTCTGTTTTCCCTGTTGTGAGCGTGTTTACATTTTTAATTTTGCCTGTCTCATAGTCTTCAGCCGGCATCTGAAGTGACTTGGCTTTTAGGCGCAGGTTGATGTCCTTCGAGACGAGTATGACATTTCTTCCAGCTTCTTGTTCCTTGATGGTTAGCGCAGCGTTGAGTATTCGGTGATCGTTCTTGTTGTCTGCAAAAACTTTGGTGGCATCCAATGTGCTTTTTGAATCCATTATCACCTTAAAGCTTCCTTTTGCTTTGCCATTCAAGGGGATCCACTCATTAAGATTTTGATCCTTAGCAAGCTTATCGAGGAGACGTATGAACTCTCGTGCCTCGAAGTTTTTGGTGTCATTTCCCTTCTTAAACTGATCCAATTCCTCTAAAACAGTGATAGGGATACCAACGTCGTGCTCGGCGAAGTTTAAAATGGAGTCATGAGAAAAAAGGATTACAGATGTATCTAGTACAAAAATCTTCTTCTTGGAAGCTTTGGCCATTCTGAAAGTGGTTTACAGTCCTGATTAGGATAATTGTAATATTGCCTCTTTCAAGGGAGAAAAAGAAGCTAATAGGAAGGAAATTCTGCTAATTTATTCTACTGGTAAAAAGACATCTCCACCTTTCCTTGGTTCAATTTTTAAAGCTCCTGATAAAGCCAAATTGATTAACTTATTGGAAGCAAGTTTCTTATCAAGCCCGCTCAGTTCCATGTACTGATTTAGTGTGATTTCGGTGTTTGATTGGAAGTACTTAAAGAGCTCAGAGGTTTTCTCTTCAAAAACGATTGGCGCATGGTTTCTATTACTTCTTTTAAGAATCTGCCGTACTTCATAGCTCGCTTGAATCGATTGATCTTCGACTCTGATAAACGACTTTCCTGTCCGGTGCTTCTTATCAAGAAAAGCAAAATAGGGTTTCCTTTTTCCTTCTTCTATCTTGTAATGAAGTATTTCTGCGTCTTCTCTGATTTTCAAGTAACTCACTTCAAAATCAACAGCTGGTCTGCATAGCTCTTTTATTGCCTTCGAGAGAATGTACTCCTCGTCTTCAGGGTGTTTCAATCCGTCAATACTGCCGCTATCATCCACTCCAATGAATAGGTGGCCACCATCGCTGTTTGCAAATGCAACTACTTCTCGGATTATTTTCTCAGGGTGGTTTGCCTTCTTTTTGAACTCTACAAACTGTCCTTCTCCTCTCCTAATTAACTTAACTGCCTCTGTGATTGTCTCATTCATCGTCCCCCAACTCTGGCATGTTGAACATGCTAGTAAAAAGATCCTTAAACTGCATTCCTCGCTCCAACTGATGCTTGCTTAGCAGGCTGTACTCCGCTAAACCAAATAACGCAAATTCCATCAAAAAGTATCTGAAGCCTTTGTGTGGGGTCTTTTGGAATTTATCAACTAAAGCACCTAACCCAGGGATATTTTCCAATTCCTTTTGATAATCCTTTTCGGATGAATCATAAAGAAGGTCCACCATATTTCCTTTTTCAAACCACTCCTTGATCGGGTCGTACGGGTTGGTGCTTTCCTTCTTACGTTCTTTCTCTGGATCTGGGAAGTAATTCACAAACTGAGATCTGATCGCCTTGCCCACCAAATTGTTTGCAACAATTCCGGGACCTTCCTGCTCTCCTTCGTAAACCAACTCCACTTTTCCTGTAATCGACGGGATAACACCGATGAAATCTGATATCCTCACATTGGTTTTATCATCGTTGGTGGTCAGAAGTCGCCTTTCGCAAGCACTTACTAAGTTTTCGTAAGCCGAAATAGTAAGCCGAGCACTTACACCACTTTTCGCGTCCACATATTCACTGTCTCTGGCTTCAATAGCTACCTGCTCGATTAAATCCTTTGCTAGATCAAAAACCTCAATATTCTCAGATTGGCCTTCTGAAATATCTGCCTCTTGTAAAGTGATCTTCTTACCAATCTCTATGGAAGATGGGTAATGGGTAATGATTTGACTATCAATACGATCTTT
>CAYYNA010000234.1:2601-5426 GCA_964472815.1 uncultured Roseivirgaceae bacterium | reverse complement strand
TGCGCCAGATACACCTGCGGGTGATAAGCTTAAATTCATACGGCTGATCGCCAAACAATCACAGCAATACGGACAAAGAATTGTCGATGTAGCCTCCAAAGTTTCTGCTCATGAATTGTACCCGGGAGATCCTGGGCACGAAAATCGAAACTCTCAACTAGGGGGACAGCTAAAAGTAGTATCCAAGCTGATCGCTGGAGGCAGCAGAACGCCCGTATACATGGTACGAATTGGAGGGTTTGACACGCATGATGCACAAGTTCTCGATAACCACTCCGAAGGTGAGCACGCCATCTTATTGAAAGACCTCAACGATTCGATTGCTTCATTTATGAAAGACTTGGAGTTTCATGGAGTAGCTGACAAAGTTTTAGGCATGACTTTTTCCGAATTTGGGCGTACCATACTTTCCAATGCAAGCAACGGGACAGATCACGGTACAGCAGCACCCATGTTTTTCTTTGGAAATGCGGTAAGAGGTGGAGTTACGGGAAGGAATCCTGTGATCGACAGATTCATGTCTTATGAAGACAATCTTCCTCACGAGTTTGAGTTCAGGCAACTCTACAATTCAGTGCTGGATCAGTGGTTTGGTATTGAAGCAGAGTCCAGAAATGCGGTACTCTTTGGAGACTATGAGTCGGTAGAAATCATTGGAGACCCGGCTATTACTTTAAGTGTACGCTCTGAATTTGACCTATCTGTCTTTCCAAATCCAATGAATGGACAATCTACCATTCGTTACGAGGGCGATGGCAAACCTGTGCAGCTAGCGTTGCTGGACCTGAATGGTCGTGTAGTACAAAATATCTTCAATGGCGTGAGTACACCAGGAATGAACAGCTATCGCTGGGACACCTCTACTATACCAAATGGTAGATACTTTGTCTTGCTAAGATCCGATAGCGGAAGACAGGTATTTTCTGTAATGAAATAGAAAGAGCTAGCTAATAGCAACCTCTTTTTTTCCAAGCTTCTCAGGCAACTTATGCAGTGTGATTTTCAACATGCCGTGTTCAAAATTTGCTTCAATGTTGTCTCGGTCTGTTATGGGGTTTAAGAAGAACTCTCTTTTGAACCCATTCACTACATGTTCATGATGAATGTATGCCTGACTTTCCTCCATCACATCCTTTTCCTTCTTCCCCTCTACTACCAGACAATCTCCCGCCACCGAGATATCAACCTCTTCCTTGGTGAAACCGGGAATCATTAATTCAATGGTATAAGATTCATCTTTCTCCTTCACGTTGGCCGGCGGCTCATACTTGCCTGGAAACAGTGTGTGATCGAAAGGGTCTAATCCCATTAAGTGATTCTCATCAAAAAAATGCCCGAAATTCTCTCTGATTCTGTGTCTAAAGCTGCGGGGCTGGATACGAAATTTTTTACCTATATACATGACTTATTCGAGTTATTGTTCACTTCAAAAGCTATAACTCAAACACCACATAACGAATGACATTCGCTATGTGCTGCAATGATTTTCTTTAGTCTGCAATGAGTAAACTTATTTCTCTTTGCCCTGAGTAGATGGCTCATACTTACCAGCAAAGAGGGCATGATCGAAAGGGTCCAAACTCATCATGTGGTTCTCATTGACAAATCGCCCGAAATTATCTTTGATTTTATGCCTTAAGCTCCGGGCCTTGATACGAAATTTTTTTCCTGTAGTCATAGCATTAGGGGTTGAACTTTCAAAAGTTGGTCTCAGCAGCCTAAAATGAAATGACTTACGTTAGGCCAGCAACTGACATTTCTATGCAATAGCTGCCTATCCAGGGCGAACTCAAAAGCTTAATAGCTCAGTAGCGGTAAGCGCTGTAAGCTAAGAAGCATTTGATTTGGGATATTATTTAATAAATTTAGTTGGAAAGCTCAACGCACCACCTAAACAGCTATGCTCTTCCTACTTCGAAAAATTAGAAGAAAGCTCATGGAAAAGAACAAGTTCACCACCTACTTACTCTACGCATTAGGAGAGATTTTCTTAGTAGTGATTGGTATCTTGATCGCAGTAAGCATTAACAATTGGAATCAAAAAAATCAGCAACTCGCAAAAGAGAAGGAATACCTTGCTGACATCAAAATCAGCCTGCAGGAGGACATAGACTTGACAATTGAAATAATCAAATTCGACAGTGCCAAGACCCAGGCTGCTATTGGGTTGCTCAAACTTTTCGGATCTGGGCAAAGTGAGATGGAGATGAAGCCGCAACTTCCTATTTATCTTAACTACTTGTTCGAACTTGCTTCGCTAGATCAATCTCGAGTCGCCTTTGATAACATGATCTCTGCCGAAAGTATCGGCATCATATCCGACAAAGAACTGAGGGCTAAGCTGGGCGCCTACTACAGTATAAGCTTTGTGGGTGAGGAACGAACAATAGAACTTACGAGAACGCTCACTGATCAACTATTTCCTTTCATTGCGGATGATGGCATGATCAGGTTTCTCTTCAATGAGGAAACCAATGTTAAGCCCAAAGTGACCGGGGTGAAGTTTTACGAAAACCCAGTGATTATTTCTACCATTACTACGATTGCAAAGAATCTGGAGTATCAGGTCAGTCTAGCTAGGGAGCAGCAGGAAAAGGCGCAAGAACTGATTCAGCTGATTAATGAACACATCGAGTAATGCTTTTCCTACTTCGAAAAATCAGAAGAAAGCTTGTGCAGAAAAATAGATTCACGACTTATCTACTTTACGCCATAGGTGAAATAGTGCTGGTAGTCATTGGAATTTTGCTGGCCGTTAGAATAAATAACTGGAATACCGAGCGAACGGAGGAGCAATTGCAGCTCAAATACTATCAAAATATCAT
>CAYYNA010000234.1:0-2501 GCA_964472815.1 uncultured Roseivirgaceae bacterium | reverse complement strand
GGCTTTTCCATCTTCGAGCTGGAAGGTATGATCAAGGTAAATGAAGAACTCAAGCAATCGCTTCAGGCAAAACTGGATGATTGATGTTCTTCCACCCTCGGAAAATACGCTGCAAGCTTAACGGCTACCCTCTTTGAGAAAGAGGGTAGCCGAAGGTTATTTCATTACTCTCCTATTTTCCATGACTTCCCACCGGCAGGAAGGTTGTCATTAAGGTATCGTGTTAATATTTCTCTTAAATGTCGTGAGGTGTTTACTCCCTCCCTGATACTATGAGTTCTGTTAGGATATGACATCATGGAAAATATCTTATTGTGCTCAATTAGCTTATTTACCAATTGCTCCGTGTGCTGATAATGCACATTATCATCTCCAGTTCCGTGAACAAGCATAAGGTTTCCTTTAAGGTTCTGAGCATAGTTTATGGCAGAACCTTTCTCGTAGCTTTCAGGCATCAACTGAGGTACCCCTGAATATCTTTCCTGGTAAATATTGTCGTACAATAATTGATTCGTGACCGGAGCAACCGACATGCCTGTCTTATAGATTTCGGGATATCGAAACATCATGTTGAGCGTCATTGCTCCTCCTCCGCTCCAACCCCATATTCCTATTCTCTCTTCATCTACAAAATCAAACTTTTCGATGATTGCTAGAGCTCCTTCGGATTGATCCTTTGACGATTGAACACCAATTTGACCGTACACACTTTTTCTCCATTCCCTGCCTTTTGGACCTGGTGTCCCACGATTCTCAATACTCATTACAATGTAGCCTTGCTGAGTCAGCATGGTATGCCACAAGTAGTTTGAACCGGTCCATCTATCCACTACGGTTTGGCCGGCAGGCTCTCCATATACATAGAAGAGTACCGGATATTTTTTATTCGGATCAAAATCGGTTGGTTTCATCATGAAGCAATCCAACGTAACACCGTCAGATGCTTTTACTTCAAAAAACTCTACCTCTGTACGATCCAATGCCTCCACTTTGGCCCTCAGCTCATTATTGGTTACAAATGTTTGTAGGATTTTGTGATCTGGTAAAGAAACCAGTTCCTCAACAAAAGGATTACCTGCTTGGGAGTAGCGATGCAAGGCGTACTTTCCATTGGGAGCCACCTGATAGCTATGCCATCCGCTTTGGTCTGCAGGAGTTATTCTCTTAGCATTCCCTTTCCCATTCAAGCTCACTTGATAGAGGTATCGTTGCGTTGGATTATCCGGCGATGCGATGTAATATAGAACATCGGCATCCTCGTTTAGCAGCGAAATACTGAGCATGTCCAACCCTTTTGGGCTCACTTGAACTTCTTTGTCACCAGTAATTATGTTGGCTGATTTCCATCCACTTTTTTGCGTAACCCATGTGAAGGACTTTCCATTATTCAAAAATTGAAAATCATTCACCACATCCAACCAGGCGGTCTCTTTGTCTTCATAGATGATTTTGGTTTCGCCAGAGGAGACGTCACATGATGTCACACGATTTAAATTTTGTTGCCTGTTTAGATGCTGAGCCAATAAAGACTTAGAATCAGGTGCCCATATCATTCTTGGCAGATAGCTATTTGAGGCATCCCCGGGGAATTTCATCCAAGTGGTAGGCCCTCCTGTAGCATCCACTACACCGATTTTTGCTTCTGAAGGCTTTTCTCCAGCCTTGGGGTACTGAACAGGAACTGTAAAAGAATAAACCGAATCAGTGGTATTCATCATCAGAAAATTCTTAATGTAGGTGGCGTCTATCCGCCAGTAGGCAATCTTCGTTCCATCAGGACTCCATCTAAATCCGTCACGACATCCAAACTCTTCTTCATACACCCAGTCAAAGGTTCCGTTGATGATTTTATCTGTTCCATCCGTGGTGATCGTGGTGATCTTTTGATCTGCAAGGTTTTCCACATAGATATTGTGTTTTCTCACGTACCCTACCTTTGTTCCGTCCGGAGAAAACTTTGCAAACATCAAAGTGGATGGCTCTGCATTTCCACCCAATTTTTTAAGTGCTTTTGATTTCATATCAAAAACCCAGTAATCACCTTTGGTATTGAGTCGCCATACTTTCACGGAGTTTGTGTAGATCAATACTTTAGACTTATCTGCAGACCAATGATAGTTTTCAATGAGCAAAGGTGTTTCTGCTCCATCTGGAACTAGATCCGCGGCGTTAATTAGTACGGTGCTGCCTTTTCCCGGCTCATTTGCTACCAGATCAAAATGATCGGGGTACTCACCAGATGGCTCTAAGGTTGTGTAGGAATCTCCACCATCGAACCATCGAAGTTGTGTGGGAGATTCACTCCGAAATTCATTGTTGGTGAAAATTCGTTCTAAGGATAGTTTGGCTGTTTCTTGACTAAATGCCATTCCTATAGTGAAAAGAAACAGCAAGCTAAATAAGGCTCTCTTCATGTTGTTTGATATGATATTATGAAGGATAAAGGTACCCAAAACTGAGACGCTGGAATAATTATAAAGTCGTATCTTAATACAAAATAA
>CAYYNA010000233.1:0-5435 GCA_964472815.1 uncultured Roseivirgaceae bacterium | reverse complement strand
CTATTTCCTGAATTTCCTTACGGGCAGTGGGATGTGATCGGGACAACAGAGCATCTGAAAAATCCTTCTTTGACCAAGATGTATCAATTCTTTGAGGAAAACTATGTGGCAGGTAACATGGCATTAATCCTGACAGGCAATTTTGATCCTGCAGATGCAAAACCGCTCATAAAGGAAAAATTTGAGCGATTGCCTGCAGGTAAGCCGAAAGCACTTAATATGCCGGAGATGAAGCCTTTCCAAGGTGAAGTTTTAGCCAAGAAGCGAATGACCCCAGTGAAGGCTGGCTTTTTGGTTTTTAAGACGGCCGACTACTTGGATGAAGATCGCATCGCCTTGAATGTGGCAGAATATCTTTTATCTAATAATTCTGAGACTGGATATATCAATCAACTGATGTCGAACAATGAGTTGATTTATTCCGGTGCTTTTCAAATTGTCTACAATGATGCGGGTGGACTAGCTGTATTCTTTGTCCCGAAGCTCTTTGTTCAGTCCCTAGGTAAGGCAGAGAAGCTGGTGCAAGCCAAGTTGGACAAGGTACGAAACGGCGAGTTTTCTGATGACCTATTACAGGCTTCAAAAAATGATTTAATCAAAGAATACAGTCGGCAATTAGAGAATGTGACAGACCGTGGCATCATGATCGGTCAGGCGTTTAACTGGGGGAGGTCCTGGGAGGAATTCTTAGATTATCCTTCTCAAATTGAGGCAGTTAGCAGGGAAGAGGTCATTAGAGTAGCAAATAAATACTTTGGCGACAATCGGATGAAGCTGATTTCCAGAACAGGTTTCCCCAAGAAGGATAAGCTAAGTAAACCAGGGTACCAGCCGATCGTGACCGATCAAAAAGCCGAGTCGGACTATTATCAATCCTTTCAAGACCTACCCGTCTTGCCATTTGAGCCAAAGTACATTGATATGGCTGAGGATGTTGAGATTAAGGAGATAAACGGAGCTCATCAACTCATCGTAGCAGAGAATCCGGTTCATGACTTGTTTGAGTTGACGATGAAATTTAAAGTGGGTAGACTGTCTACCCCAAGGCTCATCGAGGCAACTGGCCTGATCATGCAGTGTGGGGCCGGTACTTACAGCTTGACCGAATTCAAAGAGAAGCTAGCAGCTCTGGGACTAACGTATAATATTTATGCAGACATAAATTCCACAAACATCACGCTGAGAGGAAGGGAATCAGGATTTGAAGAAGGCTTAAAACTTTTGGGACTGCTTCTGAAGGAACCAAACGACGTTGAGAAAGCGAAGGAGATCTATTTCAATATTGAAATGACAGATCGAAAAGTAAGTAAGACTAGTCCTAACCAGATGAGTCGCATCTTGTACAACCATGTGGTCTTTGGAGATCAATCGTATCACAAAAACCGACTGAGTAAAAGTGATTTAAAGGATCTGGTTGATGGCGAAACAGTTGCTAAGTCACTGGTGAAAATGATTCAGGATATTCCAGAGTCGTACAAAGCGGATATTCTGTACGTGGGAAATAGATCTGCCGAAAATGTTGCGGCTCATCTAGGCTCGACTATCGAGTTGTCTTATTACCCAGAGGAGGTTGGTGCGCAATACCTGGAGGGGCTTCAGTATCAAAGCAATAAGATCACGTTTATTCACGATAAGAAAGCGCGGCAAAGTCAGGTATGGTTTCACGTAGCAGGGGAGGCTTACTCACCAGAAGACTATGCGAAGCTTCAGGCCTTTAACCAGTACTTTGGTGGAGGGTTCTCAGGTCTGGTACTTCAGGAAATTCGTGAGTATCGCTCTCTAGCCTATTCTGCCGGCGGGGGCTACACGTATCCAACCCTACCTGACAAAAGGGGGAGACTCTGGGGATTCATCGGATGCCAGGCTGATAAGACAAATGATGCTGTGCCGGTAATGATGGATCTAATATCCAATTTACCCGAGAAGCCAGAACGTATCGAAAGTCTACAGAAGTCGATGAAATTGAAGATCACGACGGATTTTCCTGAATTCAGGGCACTTCCTGCCAATATCTTAGCGATGCAAGGGAGAGGCCTTTCTACTGATCCTAACATACAGGCGTACGATGAGTATGACGATTTATCTATGGAGGACCTGGTTGATTTTTGGGAACGAAATATTAAAGGAAAACCTGTTCAGGTCATGATCTATGGGCCTAAGAATAAAGTTGATTTGGATAAACTAAAAGAATATGGTCAGGTAGAAGTACTCTCCCTAGATGATATAGCGAAGTTTTAACATAGAGCACCAAAGAGCTTGGTAGCCAACCGCTTTGGTGCTCTAAAACTTACTCGTCCTTCAGGCACTTAGCAGGATTGATACTGGCAGCTCTTAACGCTTGAGAGCTTACAGTAAGCCAGGCAATGACCAGCGAAGTGACCGCAGCACCAATGAAAATCCAGTAGCTCAAGTTGATCTTGTAGGCAAAGCTCTGAAGCCACTCATTCATGAAATAGTATGAAATGGGGAGGGCTATGATAATTGAGAGCGCAACCAATCTAGTGAAGTCTTTGGAGAGCATCATCACAATATTAGAGGTGGTAGCACCCAATACTTTTCTAATCCCGATTTCTTTGATTCTGCGCTCCGCGGTAAAGGCTGCTAAACCAAATAGTCCAAGGCATGAAATCAGAATAGCAAAACCCGCAAAGTAGGAGGAGAGCGTACCAACTCGCTGCTCAGACTCGTACAGCCGCTGGTATCTTTTATCCAGGAATTCATATTCAAAGATGAACCCTGGGCTGAATTTGTGATATAGGTCTTCGATGGCATTAATTGTTGCTACTTCTTTTCCCGCCTCCAATCTTACCGCAACATTCCACGTACTTCTTAGCCAAAAGAACGCAGGATCTACTTCTCTATGAATGGACATGTAATGGAAGTCCTTCAAGACTCCTACTATCTCCAAGTCGTACTCCTCCCATAAGCGGATCTTTTGCCCAACTGCTTCCTCAGGTGTAAATCCCATCACCTTTGCTGCTGCCTCATTGATGACCATCTTCGAAGTGTCTGTCCCAAATTCACGACTGAACCATCGGCCATTTGCGAGCTCAAAACCCATCGTTTCGTAGAACTCGTGATCTACTCGAATATTTTCAAAGAGAATGCGCTCTTCGGGTGACTTACCTGTCCACTCCAAACCGCTGGTATTGCTCTGCTGATATACCATACTATGACTGGTTCCGCCAGCATGGACTACTCCAGGAATACGTCTTAGCTCCGTGAAAAAGGTTTCTCTTTGATCAGGAATGCCACCATCCTGGCCAAAGAACACTACGTTATCCTGGTCATAACCCAGGTTCTTGTGAAAGGCGTATTGCGTCTGCTTTTGTATGACGATGACCCCTACGATGAGTATGATCGTAATAGTGAATTGAAATACAACTAGTCCTTTCCTAGCCCAAATTTCACCCACCGAGCTCTTGATCTCACCTTTCAAAACCTGCACCGGGTTGAAATGCGTGAGGTACAGGGCGGGATAACTTCCTGCTAAGGCTCCTGTAATTACTACTGTAAAGAGTGAGGTGACGAGCAACTGCGGGGTAAGTTGTATGGCAATCGTCTTATCGGTAATCTCATTGAATTGAGGAAGGAGGATTATAACGATTATAAAAGACAAGAGTAGCGCGAAGAGTGAGATCAGCATGGCCTCACCTATATACTGCCTGATGAGTAGGCCCCTATCTGCACCTATTGCTTTTCGAACACCCACTTCGTGCGCTCGTTTGGAAGCTCGTGCTGTAGAGAGGTTCATGAAATTGATGCAGGCGATGACCAAGATGAATATGGCAATGATGGAAAATAATCTGACATAGTCAATTCTCCCGCCATCTGGCTTGCCATTGGTGTATCTGCCGTACAGGTATTGCTCCGAGTATTTCTTAAGAAAGAGCTCGACATTGCTATCGTCTTCCTTCGTCTTAATGTACCCTGCGATATTCTCTGTGACATTAGCTGGATCAACCCCGTCTTGTAAAATCACGAAAGTGTGCGGGCCGTTATTGCCCCACTCCGTGCCCCATTCATTTTGATCAAACCAGTCTTCTAACGGAAGGACCCAATCAAATACGTAAGTAGATTTTTTGGTGATGTTTTCAAAGACGCCACTAACGATAAAGTTGCGATCATCCTCGTATCGGATGGTTTTACCAACAGCCGCCTCTACACTCCCGAAAAACTTATTGGCAACATCCCTTGAAATACAAATAGAGGTCTTATTCGTCAAAACATTATCAGGGTCGCCAGCTAGTAGGGGATAGCTGAAAATGTTAAAGAAGTCCTCGCCTACATGATAGCCCGCTTCTTTGAAGTGAGTATTCTTGTAAGATAGTAGCGCCGGATTGATCCAGGTAGTTGTCGCAGAATACTTAATATCTGGGAAGTCTACCTTCAGGTTTTTTCCCAGGATTCCAGGAGTTGAATTGGTGGCAAAGGTTTCATTGGAGTACGTTTGAAATTCCATCACCCGAAATAGCCGATCGTCCTTCTCGTGAAATTTGTTGATTATAAACTCGTCTTGCACCCAGAGGTAAATGAAAAAGGCACAGGTCAACCCTGTGGTTAGTCCGATTAAATTGATTAGTGAGGAAAATCTGTGTCTTAGAAAATTTCTAAAAGTGACCTTTAGGTAGTAGCGCATAGCAGAGTAGTTTGAGTTTTAATGACAACCTCCAAATTGGAAGGTTGCATGTTCAAATTACTGATCTTATTTGAAAAGGTTACAATTTGCTGTTTTCCTATCTGCCAGAAAACGGTCTATACGAAAAATAATGCACACTATAGAGTCCTAGTTCACACTCATGATACTAAGTGTGAGCAGCAGGCGGGTGTATAGGAATAGCAAGCCAACCAATGATACCAAGAGAAAAATCGCTTTAACCAAAGATATCCAGATAGGCCCTGCATACACTACGCTGATTGATTTGAATAGGTAATAGTAGGTCCAAAGTGCATATAGCAGTAGGGGTATGCTGGGAAGGATTACTAAAAGGAAATCCTCCTTTGGCATAAACCTAATCAATGGTAGGATACCGTTTGCCAATGCGCCGAATAGCAAGAAGGTGACTAAGTAGAACGACATAAAATGAAATGCATAGACGGTATGAGACAACATCTGGGATCGCTGGCGAATGTTTAGCAAACTGAGTATGCCGATCAAGAATGGAATAATGATGAAAATGAGCGCAGGTTGGTTGTACCTTATGAAGGAATCGAATTGAGCGATGTAAACGGCCTCTGGTAAGCCAGTGCTATTCATATCAGCAATAATCATCTCCGCAATGGGTCCTTCATTGTTATTAATGAAATTTTCGTAGGAAAAAGAAAAGAGTTTGACACCTCCACTATTCACAATCGGTAGTAATAAGAAGAACAGAAGATTGATTGTGAAATAAAGCGTAGTGGGAGGGGTGAAGGCTTGTGTTTCACCTGAGATA
>CAYYNA010000232.1:0-5435 GCA_964472815.1 uncultured Roseivirgaceae bacterium | reverse complement strand
CTCTGCTGCTGTCCTTCTCCGTTGATAAAAAAGTCACCATTTCCGAAAACCACCATTTTCCCTAAGCCTCCTTCGAGACCTTGCAGAGCCACACCAAGGGACTGTACCCCCATACCGAAATCGTTTTGCGTCCATCGCTTCTGAATATCCACAAACGCTGGTGACCTCACGACCCCAGAATTCTCAGAAGTGTAGGCGATGGGTGTTGCAGAAATCGTGGTGTCCTGACTGATCGGAACTACACTTGAGGAGAAGGTGAACGTGATCTGATCCAAGCCTCGGGTAATAGGGTGGTCTTCAAAATTGGAGATTTGCGGGAAGTAGGGAAATTCTTTCTGGCTATTGATCGTGAAGATGCCATTTCGCTGCTGAACAGTAATAGAAGCACACTGCGCATCGATGATAAAATCATTGCTCATTGCCACTCCTTTCGCTCTAAGCCAATCTACCAGCCCAATATTTGGTGAGGTCGATAGCCTTCCTTGTTGCAAATCACCCTGGACATTTGAATAGGCCACAAACACTTTTCCTCCAGTACGCAAGTATTCATCCAATTTGGAAAAATGAAGTTGTGGAATGGTATCAGAGGGAGCGACAATCGCTACCGCCCGATAAAATGTAGGAATGCTCTCCGCATCTTTAATGGAGTACTCCTCTACTTCATAAAGCACACTCAATTGCTGCCTTAGCTGCGGAACAGACGCCAGTGTTGCTTCGCCATGTCCCGACAGGAGTGCCACCTTCGGTTTGTCTTGTACAGATAATTTTTTAATGGAGGTCGTAAGCTCATACTCCATCGCCGCACCCGGCTGGATCAAAGGAATGATCTCTTTTCGATCTCCCATTTGTAGTGTTGCCCCCATGTACGCACGCATTTGCTCAACTCGATCATTTTCACGCACATTGATCATGATCGGGCCAATTCCACTCTGCTGTACTTCTTGTTCCTTGGCCTGATCTACGTTCGGGTTGATGAATTCATACACTACATTCCCGCCAGATCGCTGCTCATATTCAATCAACATGTCTTCAAAGTCCTTGCGATTGCTCAAAAGCTGCGGTGGCAGATCTTCGGAGAAATAGGCAGATACGGTAATGACATCATCTAATTCTTCCAAGATGTCCTTGGATGCATCACTCAACGTGTATCGCTGATCCTCTGTGAAATCAAGCCTGAAATACAATTGATTCGACAGCAAGTTGGCAACCACCACGATTGCTACGATGATCAAAAGTTGTGTTATAATAGTCTGCTTCTTCATGCTTACTTCCAGTTTCTTTTAGACAACATGATTTGGGTTCCCAATAATCCGATGATGATGATGGAAAGGAAATAGATGATATCTCTACTGTCGATTACACCTCGGCTTAATGAATCCACGTGCGTTCTCAAACTCAAAAAGCTAAATAACTGACCCATTGCCCCAGTCAGTCCTGATCCGATCACATCAAATAGCATATGGAAGAAAATCCCGATGGTCAATGCCAATAAAAAAGCGACAATTTGATTTTGCGTAAGACTGCTTGCAAATAATCCAATACTGATATAGCTGGAGGCAAGTAAAATCATACCCAAGTAACCTCCCAGGACGGCACCATCATCTACATTTCCCAGCTGGCTTACTGTGACGTAATAAGGTAGGGTACACAAGAGCGCCACAAGGACCAAAATGAGGCAGGCGAGAAATTTCCCAGCAACGATCTGTCCGTCGGAAACGGCTTTTGTGATCAACAATTCAATGGTTCCAGCTTTATTCTCCTCCGCAATCATTCGCATGGTAATGGCAGGAATAAAGAAAAATAGCGACCAAAAGGCCACACCGTAGAATACATCCAGATTCGCTTGACCCAACATAAAGACATTGGTTCCAAACAGCCAAGTAAATGATCCACTCAATCCCAGAAAGAGAATGATCATTACGTATGCAATCAGGGAATCAAAAAATCCCGAGAGCTCTCGCTTTGTGATTATCCAAACTTTGCCCATCTCCTTATTTCGTTAAGTTTCTGAATACGTCTTCCAATCTGGTTTCAATGCCGGTCATCTCCAGCAAGTACCATTTTTTAGCCACGCACAAATCGAAGACTTCTTTACGTGAACTCGCATCCGGTTTGCTTTGAATAGTAAATCCGTTTTCCTTTCCGTCAATGGCAGCCACTTTTTCTACAGACTTCAGTCCGAGCAATTCTTTCTCTACATTTCCTTTTCCAGCTTCAATCTGCACAGTCAGTACTTCTTGCCCTTGCGCCTGCTGACGAAGCGTTTCCGAAGATCCGTCTGCTACAATTCGTCCCTTGTTGATAATCAAGATGCGATCACAAGTAGCTTCTACCTCAGATAGAATATGCGAGCTCAAAATGACGGTTTTCTCTTTTCCTAAGTCCTTGATCAGTTTCCTGATCTCCACAATTTGGTTGGGGTCCAGACCAGTAGTCGGCTCATCAAGGATCAATACTTCCGGATCGTGGATCATGGCTTGAGCAAGCCCCACTCTTTGTCGGTATCCTTTGGAAAGCTCACCGATATTCTTATGCTTTTCCGCATCCAACCCGCAGCGATCAATCATGTCTCCTATTCTGGAAGGAATATCTGCTTTGCTTACACCCTGCACTTCTGCACTAAATCGCAGATAGTCTACGATGGGCATGTCCAGATACAATGGGTTGTTCTCCGGCAGATAACCGATTTTCTTTTTTACTGATTCCGCTTGGGATAAAATGGAGGCTCCTTCTACAGTCACATCGCCGGTTGTAGGTGCCATGAAACATGTGATCATCTTCATGGTCGTACTTTTTCCTGCCCCGTTGGGACCCAGGAAACCTACAACCTCACCAGTATTGATTTCAAATGAAATGTCGTTGACTGCTTTTTGAACGCCGTACTTCTTCGTTAGATTTTCTACTACAATTGCCATAATTGTGTTTGTTCAAAAACGCCGCAATGTTAAAAATCAAACGATAAAAGTTCAAGTTTGGCCGCTTGTTAAATTATGTTAACCCATTTCAAAATCAACGATTGTCAGTTGACTCCAATTGACACAATTTTGAACTCATGAAAATCGGACTGATTTCTGACACGCACGGTTACTTAGACCCTAAGGTCTTTACCTATTTCAAAAAAGTAGATGAGGTCTGGCACGCAGGAGATATTGGAACCATGGAGGTACTTGATGCTTTGAGAGCATTCAAGCCCACCGTCGCAGTTTGGGGTAATATAGACGGGGGAAAACTTCGCGTGGAATGTAAAGAAGGCGAAATCTTTGAACGAGAGGGCGTCAGAATACTGCTGACACACATTGCAGCAAAGCCTCCTAAATACAATAAAAAGGTCCTCGAGTATGTAAAGGAATATCAACCTAAACTGCTGGTATGCGGGCATTCACATATTTTGAAAGTGATGCCGGATAAAGTCAATAACCTGCTTTTCATGAATCCCGGTGCAGCTGGGAAACACGGCTTTCATAAAATCAAAACCCTGCTACGATTCGATTTGGAAGATGGGGAGATCAAGAATCTAGAAGTTGTGGAACTAGGACCCAGGGCAAAAAGCAAATAGCTAAAAAACTAGTCGATGCTTCACTCCTACCATGATGGAATGCCTGTGCTCCAAATCATCTGAGGTATTCAGCAGCCAGTGAAGGTATCCCGCGTTGAACCCAAATTTTCCATTACCTGGATAGTAATGAAGTCGCACTCTGCCTCTACTCTGATCAAACACTCCCCTCCCGAGGTTGATGTTTCTCAATAGTATCTCTTCGGAGATCTCTAGTTGCATTTGGTGAGTCACCGGCAAGAAGACCTGAGCTCTGTTTCTTAGCCTTACATTGAAATGATATTCATCCATGAAGTGACCTTCGTTGACCTTCTTGGTGTAGCGCTCCTCCACCATCAAACGCAGATTGACCTTCGACTTTCCAATCCTGCTGGTGTAAGTAATCGCTTGAAATGGTCGCCACTCAGGAACAGACAGATTGAAGCCTTGCACATCCTTCCGATAAGTGAAGTACATCACTCCTCCAGTAAGTGAAAAGTTCTGCGAGATCCTTCCGTTCAGATCAAGCCAGTAGATATCCTGAAAGGTCTGCTCCCGATCGATGAAAATGCGATGATGCCAGAGTAGCGTGGAAGAAAACCGATCATTGATTTGTACTTTTTCAATCGCTTCGATCCAAATCATGGATTCGTGTGAATGTGGCTTCTTCTGAGATACCGCTGATGAACCGACAAAAACAAAAGAAAAGAAAACTAGAATTCGAAAAATCTTGACCATGCTTAACCTTGAAAAGGTTGTTATCTGAAAGCAAAGCTGGTGCTGGAATCAACCCAAAGACATGACATCCCTCAGTGGTAGGCATGATTTTGGATCGCGGCTTTCTTTAAGATTATTGTCAAGCAAAACGTTTCATTAAATACTCTTTTCACAACTTTAACAAAAAACACTTTATGCGCTACTTATACTTCGTACTCATTCTCACAACGACCATATCTTTTAGTCAGCTTTCGAAGGGCAACAAATTTATCGGGGGAGGACTCAGAATCAACACCTCAGACAATCAGTCGGATCAAACCAGGCCAGATGGCAGCACCTCCATCAATGAATCAAATAGTTTCTCATGGTCTTTTAACCCCTATTATGGCATCTTTCTAAAAGATAGCCTCGCAGTAGGTGGAGGAATTACCGTAGGTACAGACAGCAGGAATACAGAGTCATTATTTGATACTCAATTCAACAGAACTGATTTTAGCTCATACACCCTTGGCGCCAATGCTTTTGTGAGGAAGTATTTTAAGGTCAGACCAAAAATTGGTTTTTTTATTTCCGGGTCAGCTGGCTACTCCTACAGATCGAGCGAAAATACCAACGATCGCGGCTCCATGTCAACAACAGAATTTCGGCAAAATATCAACGATGATAGCTGGACTGTATTTGGCGGGGTTGGGCTCAATCTTTACTATTTCGTATTCAAAAACTTCACCCTCGAAACCAACATAGCAAATCTTAGCTACTCTCATTCCAGCATTGATTCAATCATCGTTGATTCAAACCTCATTGCCAGGTTCGATGAAACAACCGAATTTACAAACACTGGAACTGGGCTCAACTTGTCCTTTGTCAATAGCTTCAACTTTGACCGGTTCTTCACGGTGAATTACTACTTCTAATTTTCTATCATTGACTTTTGAAGAGCTACTTTCTAACTGTCACCTGAATAACATTGACAATTATGAAAGAAACCTAAATCCCCTATCTTCGTATTTCATTTACAATCATGAATGATATATGAAGAAGGAAGTCTATCAACTCGGTGAACTGGAAGAGCTGGTGCTCATTATAGTAGCCATACTGAATGAGGAAGCCTATGGGGTGAAGGTGATGGATGAGATATTGGATCAGACCGATAGAAAAGTCAATATCAGTGCAGTCCATACCACGT
>CAYYNA010000231.1:0-5460 GCA_964472815.1 uncultured Roseivirgaceae bacterium | reverse complement strand
CGTCATGGAATTTCTCCCTGAAGATCTTCAGCAATACATTGAAGATCACTCCGAAGCTGAATCTGATTTACTTCAAAAAATCAATAGGGAAACCCACCTCCACGTCCTGAAACCCAGAATGCTTTCTGGTCATTTGCAGGGAAGAGTCTTGTCGATGTTATCTCATATGGTGCAACCGACCAATATCCTGGAAATTGGCACCTATACCGGCTATGCCGCGCTGTGCCTGGCAGAAGGGCTCAAACCAGAAGGAAGACTTATCACCATAGATGTAAATGCCGAGTTAGCTGTTCGCACACAATCGTATTTTGAGGCATCAGATTTCAAAGACCAAATCGAAATGATGGTGGGTAATGCCCTGGAGATCATTCCAACGCTCGATCTTAAGTGGGACCTGGTGTTTATTGATGCCGATAAGGAAAACTATGAGGAGTACTTTGATTTGGTCATTGATCAAGTTAGAGAAGGAGGTATCATCATTGCGGACAATGTACTTTGGAGCGGAAAAGTTTCAGACAAAACCAAGCAAGATGGCGCGACAGCATCCATTCGCGCATTTAATAGCAAAGTGCATAAAGATTCAAGGGTTCAGACCGTTCTATTCCCAATACGTGATGGTTTAATGATGTTAAGGAAACTATGAGAAGGCGAAAGTCCAGACACAGCGTTGAGAATTCAGGGGTTTTTGGTGTCAACGTTTTGACGGTTGCCTTGTGCCTGCTTACCAGTCTAATCTGCGGTGCTCAAACTGTCCCAAGTCAGCTGACGATTGGTGATGTGAAACTACACATTAACGAAAGCGCTAGAAAGCAAATTCAACAAGATGTTGATCGGCTGACAAGAAGCGAAACCTATTACAACATTCTGGTGGACCGGATGAACTTGTACTTCCCCCTGATTGAAAAACAACACCGCAAAGGAGGAATACCAGACGAAATTAAGTTCCTGGCTATTCAGGAAAGCGCCTTGATTTCAGACGCAGTTTCTTCAGCAAATGCCGTCGGTTTCTGGCAATTCAAAGATTTTACCGGACGAGAAGTAGGCCTCCGAGTCGACCGACAAGTAGATGAACGATTGAATATTGTTTCTTCCTCTCGTGGCTCTGCCAAATACTTTAAGACCAACAATTTCTTTTTCGACAATTGGGCCTATGCCGTGATTGCCTACCAGGCTGGAGCCGCTGGCGCGAAGGCACACACGGATACTAGAAACTACGGGAGCAAAAAGCTGAACGTGACCACCAAGACCTATTGGTACCTCAAAAAATTCATTGCACACGTGGTAGCATTTACACCAGCTGTCGGCAGGCCGCATTCGGAAGGTATTTGGCTAGATGCGATTACGAACGCCGGAGGAAAATCCCTTGAGCAAATAGCCAAGGATCAAAAAGTGGACCTGGAAGAACTAAAGAAGTACAACAAATGGTTGAAAAGAGGGAGAGTACCGGAGGACAGAACCTATCACGTCTTGATTCCTAGGACAGGGCCAAAACCTAAGCACATGGTTGCCTCTAATCAAAAGGATAGACCAAAGAAAATTGAAAAACCAAAGGAAAAGAAATACACCTCTGAACTAACTCCAGGAACTAAACTCGCTGATGGCTCCACCGTGATTCCTATCAATGAAATTCCGGCTATGCTAGCAAACCCGTCGGACGATATTCATTCTATTTCTGCTAAGGCAGGACTAAGCGTGAAGGCGTTCGCCAAGTACAATGACATTTCTTCTGACCAGGAGATCATCCCTAGCAAGTTCTATTTTATTAGAAAAAAGAGGGGTTGGTCCAAGGTCGAGTTCCATACCGTAAAAGAAGGCGAATCGCTTTGGTCAGTAGCGCAGCAGTACGGTATTCGCTTATCTAGCCTTATGAAGAAAAATCGGATCAGTGGTGAGACAGAAGTAAAGCCCGGTAGGGTGCTTTGGCTGAAAAAGAAAAGGCCGAAAAGCGAGCCAATTGCTTACGAAAAAGCGCCAGAGCCTCTCGTTGCGAAAGCAAAGGATCGGACAAGTCAGCCACCTCCTGCTTCAGAGAAGGAAGCTGCTATGCAACCGAAAGAAATCATCAAGGACACAGAAGATGATGAAGAAGTGGAGCCCATTGTGGTTCCGGTAGTTGACAGCTCCGAAGAGAGAAGAAAGGTTAAGATCCATACGGTAGCTAAAGGAGAAACCCTGTTTGCGATCTCACGACTTTACGAAGTAAAGATCGACGACCTGCTGCGGTGGAATGAATTGCCGAACCCTGATGCAATCAGCATTGGTCAAAACATCCAAGTGAAAGCTCCCATCGAAGAAATTTCGGAAGAAAAGAACGTCATTACCCACACTGTTCAGGCCGGAGAAACACTGTACGCAATCTCCCGCAAGTACAACATGACCGTGGATGAGGTGATGGATTTAAATGGCATGAAGAACTTCAACCTGGATTCAGGACAGGAATTGAAGGTATTTGAAAGCTCCGAATAGAAGTAAGTTCGAGTCAACCTAAAAAGCGCTAATCAATCAAAAGCTGCGATCGATCTACTTCCAATTCTACTAGCTGATCATACGCCAAATCTTCGATCTTAGGCAATATCAATTCCAAGACGGTCTCCTTCTGCAGATGCTCAGGCTTGGTGGTCGGATCAGGCATGTAGATAAATCCTTGATAGGATCTGTTCCGATAGTGCAGCTTCACATCGAAAAAATAGAAGTTCTCTGATGGTATATGGGAGGACCAATTCACACCATCAAAAAAGTGTTTTGGTTTTCCGAGAGAGAAAGAATGAGGTGCAATGTCTACATTGATGGTACCCATGAAGAAGGGGCTAAGATCCAGGCCTCTTTGTTGGAAATGCTTGACTTGCTCTCTGATGGTACCTAGCGGATACCTCGCATCCTTTCCTTGGCTCGAGGCTACTCCATAGCCAGGAATAACTTTTCCTTCAACTCTCATTGATTAATAGTTGCGTTCAAACGGGATGTTCAAATCCATCGCTATGGCTTGCAGCTTTTGCAGGTCGCGCTCTTCCGACTTGTTGGAGGAAAGTAAGACTTTTTCTTCACCATCTTCCAGATAGGCTTTGTAGAAATAGGATTTTACATTGGTAGAGCTTACTCGTGAATTAACGTTCTGCGAGTACCGTTGCTTATTCATGAAGACTTTGGTAGGTTGTTTAATGCTATGTGCCGAACTTCCATTCTTAATCGTCTTCGCAGCAGTATCCACACTAATCCTTCCTCCTCTCTGCTGCCACCAAACTAGCAGCACACCGACTGCAGTGAATAGGAGGAAACCAATCATCCCTTTTGTGACGATAAAAATTATCGAGACCAAAATGAAGATCCATCCTAGCGAACTGACCATCTGAAAATTATTTTCGAAGTTGCGTAGTTGATATTTCATCTCTTAATAGTCAAAATCTAGTCCCAAGCGATCTTTTAAATCCTGCAGGTGAGGATTTTCCTTCACCATATGCTCAAATATGTCCTTACTGGTGTAGAGCTTTTTTGATTCCTCTTCCTGCGTAATTTCTCTGGTCAAAGTAATGTGGTCATTTTTTAATTCAGACCTCAAGAACTGAATCAATTCGACTTCAAGCTTCTCCAGGAAGCTCACTTCGAGTTGGCTTGCTAGATGAATAATTACGCCGTGCCCCTCTCCTTTCTTCACTTCGCGGTTCAATATCAACCGGTCGGTATCTGCCACCTCCTTTTTCTCATTTCCAAATCGCTTCCAGGCAGTCTGTAGTTCCTCTTCTGTAAATGGCTCCTCAGCCTTTTCCAGTATGGTCTGCTTTTCTTGCTCTCCTTCCGACTTTTCCTTTTTCCTACCAAAAATGCTAGGTGTCTCGCGTGGTTTTTTTATCTCCTCGGAAGGATTTTTTACTGCTGAAGTTTTCTCTGGAGGAGGTTCCGCTACAACTGGAGTTTCTGATGGTTCGCTGCTAACTTCAAGTTTAGGTGCCTCTTGTGCGGGTTCTTTGTTTTCTTGAGGCGTTGCTTCAGTGGCTACTCTTTTTTTTTTGCTCCATTTTCCAAGGAGCTGAGAGATAATGCGTCAGATAGATGGGCTAGCTTCATCAAGCAGAGCTCTACATGTAGACGCTGGTTTTTGCTTTGCTTGTAATTCAGTTCAAACTGATTGGAGATGTTCAATGCAGAGAGCAGGAACGATGGGCTGCATTGCGCCGCTTGAGAGAGGTACCTTTCTTTCAATGCATCTACTGCTTCCAAAAGCTGGATCGTCTTTTCATCTTTAGCAATCAATAGATTTCTTAAGTGCTGCTGGAATCCATTGAGGAAGTTATTACCGTCAAAACCATTTCTCAAGATTTCATCAAAAAGCACCAACGCTCCGGACATATTCTTCCCAAGTAGGTCTTCCACTAACTTGAAATAATAATCATGATCCAGAATATGAAGGTTTTTTATCGTATCCTGATAGGTAATCTTTCCATCAGACGAGAAGGTCGTGATCAGGTCAAAAATTGAGAGTGCATCTCTTAATGCACCATCTGCTTTCTGGGCAATCAGATGCAGGGCTTCAGACTCAGCCTCCACATTTTCATTTCCCGCAATTTTCTCTAACTGCTTCACAATATCTCTGACCTCAATTCTATTGAAATCATAGATTTGGCATCTGGAAAGTATGGTAGGAATCACCTTGTGTTTTTCCGTAGTGGCCAAAATGAAAATGGCGTAATCAGGTGGTTCTTCCAAGGTCTTCAAAAAAGCATTGAAGGCTTGCGTGGAAAGCATGTGCACCTCATCAATGATGTACACTTTGTATTTGCCAACCTGCGGAGGATAGCGGACCTGCTCAATCAGGTTTCGAATGTCTTCCACGGAGTTATTCGAGGCTGCATCCAACTCGAATACGTTGAAATTGGAGGATCCTTCAGCATCCTGATTTTCAAAACCATTGATGGTTTTTGCAAGAATTCTGGCACAAGTGGTCTTACCCACTCCCCTGGGACCACAAAACAATAACGCCTGGCCCAGGTGGTTTGAATTGATCGCATTTTCAAGGGTAGTGGTGATGTGCTCCTGCCCTACTACCTCCTCAAAACCGAGGGGTCTGTACTTCCGCGCCGATACCACAAAATTCTCCATGAGTTGGCAAGATAATGAGGAGTGAATTCTTCTGAAAAATTATCTGGAATCCAGACGGAGATTTATTCAGAAAAACACGGTTGTCACCGAACGTAAAAACCAAAACTAGCCTGCAGGCCTACGGGAAGAATTCAGATCGATGAAAAAAGGATTGAACTGTTTGCAGGTCACTGTTGTCCTATTATTTAGCTTTGCGGAGGTTCGAAAAAGTTCGAACCACAAACACATGGGGTCGACTGGAATCGACAGGAAGTGCAAAGCATACACTAGCATGTCGGGTGTTGAATGAGCACGCGTGATCAATTCATTCACAATTATAATTGGCGAGTCTAACTACGCTATGGCAGCTTAATTCTTGAATAAAGT
>CAYYNA010000230.1:3623-5479 GCA_964472815.1 uncultured Roseivirgaceae bacterium | reverse complement strand
TCTTACAAGGAAAAGATGACTAGCGCTTCGGAAGGCCTAAAGTTTGAACTAGCGCAAGAGTATAAAGAAAAGCTGGATCTACTGGAAAAATTCCAAACCAGATCCCTGATTGTAAATCAGAAGATCACCGAAACTGATGTCTTTACGATTGTCAGCGACGATAACAAGAAGGCATTTATCAACTATATGAAGGTGGAAAATGGCGCTATAGTCAATTCGGAAACAATAGAGATTAGAAAGAAAATAGAAGAGGATGACGCAGAAGTCTTCCGGTTCTCCATTTTCGATTTAAGAAAGAAATACAAAAGCAACAACCCAACAATACTTACCAACTTAGAAATAGAACCATGGGAAGGAATTGACATCAATGTTCCCAAAATTGGGGACAAAAAGAAGTTGCTAGACTTATCTAAAAAGAATGCTCTCTTTTTCAAAAAGGAAAGACTTTCGCAACGCAGTACTCAACCAAATGAAACGATTTTAGATAATCTAAGAAAAGATCTCCGTCTTCAAGATCTGCCAGTCCATATAGAATGTTTTGATAATTCAAATATCCAGGGCTCTAGCCCAGTTGCATCGATGGTCTGCTTCAAAAATGGAAAACCCTCCAAATCAAATTATCGAAAATTCAATATAAAGACGGTAGTTGGTCCAGATGATTTCGCATCTATGAAAGAGGTTGTTGGAAGACGATATAGCTATTTGAAGAATGAAGAACTTCCTCTTCCTAATCTAATCGTCATCGATGGTGGAAAGGGTCAATTGCATGCTGCATGCGATGCATTGCGAGAGCTAAATCTTTATGGAGATATTCCCGTTGTAGGAATTGCGAAAAGGCTCGAAGAAATATATTTCCCAGACGACCAGCTCCCTTTGTATTTAAGCAAGAAATCAACTTCACTAAAGCTACTACAGCAAATTCGAGATGAGGCTCACCGCTTCGCGATTACATTTCACCGAAGTAAGCGAAGCAAAACATCAATACAGTCTTCTTTAGATCAAATAAGTGGGATTGGCCAAGCAACACGAACTAAATTATTAAATGAATTTGGTAGCATTTCGAGATTGAAAGAGTCAAGCG
The DNA here is from genome assembly GCA_964472815.1 of uncultured Roseivirgaceae bacterium. Lineage (GTDB taxonomy): Bacteria > Bacteroidota > Bacteroidia > Cytophagales > Cyclobacteriaceae > Ekhidna. The sequence continues at coordinate 4,398 of CAYYNA010000230.1, read as the reverse complement.
AAAAAGATCTGCGCAATCTAATAGGTAATGCAAAGGCACAATCTATTCTCGATGAAATAAAAAAAGGGAACCTGTAAGGATTCCCTAATATCTTTTCTCCGATTAGCTACCGGATCAATTATCCTTCACGCATCGACAGCTATTTCTATGCCAATCACCAATCACACTATGGTATATTTCGGTCGACCCTTTTTGGACAGAAACAATACCTGAAGTATTCTCCGACTTCTTCTCAGCATCCCAATAATTGCCACTTATTCCGATATTTTTAAACACACTACCAGGGTCACCAAAACCACCCAGAATCAAGTTAAGATTACTTTCACCACCTTTTTGAAGAGCCTCACCAGCACCTCTTATTCCTCCGAATGTCTGAAAGAGAAGTGTCCACTCTCCGATAGTGGGGACATGCCAACCTTCAGGACAAGCCTCAACTGCTGCTTTGAATGTATAAAGTCTTCCGTAAGCTTCACAGTAAGCCGGTTCATCTTTGTAACAGAACGAATCAGGAACCTCATAATTAAGATTCTCGGCCATCCATGTTCTCTTAATAAATACGCCACCCTCTAGTTCAATATCAATTGTAACGATATCGTATTTCTGACCATCTCTTGGATCAACCATTTCTCCCATTTCCTGGGAAAAGAGATTCAAAACAGATAATAATAGAACAAAAGAAAATATACTCTTAACCTTCATTTTATAAGCGATTAGGTAACACTATTGATTTTAGTACTTAATACTCCCACAACTCTGACTCATACTCCATTAAGTC
>CAYYNA010000230.1:0-3523 GCA_964472815.1 uncultured Roseivirgaceae bacterium | reverse complement strand
CTATTGATTTTAGTACTTAATACTCCCACAACTCTGACTCATACTCCATTAAGTCATATTCATATTGTTGTTGTATTACAATTGGTTTTAAAGGGTTACTAGCAAGTTCTTCCTGATAAATTTCTCGAATATCCAGATCATCAGGATTAGAAAGCTTGATGATTGGAGCTCTGAACAATCTCAATTCAAAAGCGTCACTCATATTCATGTGCTGACCAGGATTTTGCATATTGTAATAGATGGCTCTATCTGCATACGGACCCCTAAATAGTTCTACAACATCATCATATTTGAAGTGAGCAACAGGCTTTTCAAAACCCTGCGGGTTATAGAGACTTCCAGCATCTTTGGGTAAAGCAATAGTTATTGATCGGATGTAGTTGTACATTCTAGATCGGTTCCTATCGAAAATCAAGTCTTCTCTCAAATACAAAACTGAAAACAGATTTTCGGGTATTGCCTCAAGTTTTGGTTCATCTGAGGTATTCTCCTCTACCTGATCATCCCCCTCATCATCGAATGAATCAAAGCCTCCTGAATTGAAACCTCCACCTACAAAAGGATTATCTTCTCTCTCTACTGAAATATTTGAGAGAAATATAATATCTGGCATAAAGTTTATGCAAGAATCTGACCGATATGGAGTTAACAAGCCCTCATCGACAGCCTGAATAAGCAACTTAGATATTTCTCCATTCTTGGAGAAGAATGGTCTATTCTGCTTTTCTTCCATATCCATCCTTCGCCAGACAGATTTTTCAAACATTATTTGCGTTTCATCTACCTCTGGTTTTACTAATGGAGCAAGCTCCTCCTGAGCAAACCCAAGATTAGATATGAAACAAAAAATCAATACATAACCTAATTTTCTCATAACACCTTTTTCTAACTGAATTTTATTTCAAAGTGACGTTTATAAAACGTTGAAACTTTTTGAAATCCTCAACCTGCTTACGGAAGTTCTGCCTTTGAACACTCTTGATTTCAATTGCTAGCGTACTCCCCTTTCTTGCATTCATACCTCGGAGACTAATAGTCTCGCCTGTTCTCTTAGAACCTCTTCCTAGTCCTCCACTAACCAAAGTAACCTCAGCTTCCGCGATTCTGAATTTAGCATCGTTAGGCAAAAACTCCGCAAAACTTTCATCTGCAAAAGCTCTTAGGTAGATTTCAGGAGTATTAACATCAATACCTTCTTTGTAATTGATTTCCCCTTGCGAGGTGAATACTTTGATAGTCGGTGCTGGAATAGCTCTTACACCAAACTCTCTTGATCCTACCACATTACCACCACTCGATACCGTCATGGTGAGCTTTCGTGATTTTGGAACTAATGTCACTTGACCTCTTGCAGAACCTTTAATGGCATCACCACCTTTTGCAGTGAACGAAGGATTGTACTGATTTCCTAATGCAGGAACTTGGACATCCAATGCATTTCCGCAATTGTAGTAAAGTGCATTTACTGATTGTGACTGAATTTGGATGACAGGCTTAACCACAAAATACTCGATAGTATCTCTAAAGGTTGTGTCATTACCACCTCCTTGCGGTAATGTTATCGTAGCAATAATGGACTTCCTTGCATTACCTTCCTTATCGTATGCTCCAGGGGTAGCAGTAAACTCAACCTTTCCAGTACCATTTGTAACAGGAGCTTCTTCTCCATTGTACGTCATGGTTACTTTGTCCATTAAGTTCTTAGATGGTGAAGCTGCAATAAACATATCTGCTTTGTACTTAGTACCAGCTGCGACGTACTTAGACTCAGGCATAATGACTGGTCTTATATCTTCGAAAACAAAATCTTTAAGACCGACTCTCTTCACCAAGAAATCCAATGCTGCCGTCTCGTACGCAAGAATATTAGCCTGAAATTCACTAACCGTAGCTAAACCTGCATGAGTAGGGGAGTCCTGGAAATTTAATTGTGACCATTTCTTTCCTTTTTGGTTAGGATCCTTGCTGTAATATTCGTCTTCATTGGCATCTTTTGCGATTTTATCGAAGTTGCTAAGTTGATCCTCACTAGCATCATTCTTCTTTAGGATATCACGAAGTTCTTGAGCATAACCATTTAACATTTCCTTCATTTCTGCACCTTTTCCATCGCCACCTTCTTCCACAGGCATCATATAATTACCAACACGATCATAATCAGTTTTCCCGTTTATGAACATTCTGTTTTTGTTGGCTGGGTCCTCGTAACCATTGGTGATCTCAATAAATTTTTCTTTGAAATCTTCCATTCTAGCATACACTTCCTCAGTCTTTGCCCTAAGCGCTTCCGCGTCAGCAACAACTTTCAAATCGTCGGCACGATTTCCTTTGTCTTTAGCTGCAGCTTTCATTCCTTCAATGGTTCTAGCATTCCTACCAGAAGTTTCAGCATTCGCTCGCTCCAAACTTTGATTAATAAAGGCGAATTTATCTAGTACAGTGGAGCTAACGTTCAGTGCCAACAAAGCTGTAAGCACCAAATACATCATGCCGATCATTTTCTGCCGTGGTGTTTCTTTTCCTCCAGCCATAATTTTTTTTTTTGGTTAAACTATTGGTTGCTTCCTCTCATTGCGGTAAGCATATTACCGTATACCTTATTTAGCGCAGAAATGTTCGAAGTAAGCTTGTTCAGCTCTGCTTGGAAAGCTGTTGTTTCCTTACCTGCCTCAGCCATGCTTTCCAATGCACCACTTATGTTGGAGTAAAACTTATTTAATGCTTTAGTATGACTTTGAGCATCTTTAAGTTCCATCTCATACACAGCGTTCAGCGCACCAAGACTCTTGGTCACATTTTGAACTTGTGAATGATATTCTTTGGTGTCCTTAGTAGCTTCTGCCATTCCTGACATTGCCTGCATTGTAGCGGAGTATGACTTATTCATCTCAGAAAGAGACTTAGATGCAGACTTTACATTGGTCGCATAGTCATTTGTCGCTACGGCAGCATCACTGAGGTTTGACATTTTCTTCGCTGAATCCGCCATATTTCGCATTCCATCACCTAAACTTTTTATGAGCTCAGGGCCGACCTTAGCATCAGCCAACAGTTTATCCATCTGGGCAGATGCACCTTTGTTTGTCGCAGGAACAGCTGCTCTCGGCTTAGCAGAAGGGCCGTCATAATCGTCTGCTAGTTCGGGGTAAACTTTTGCCCAATCAGGCTCAGCGTGCTTAGGCTCAAAAGCACTCAAAAAGAAAATAACTGCCTCTGTAGTAAGACCAACTCCAAGCATAATTCCTGCCCCTTCCAAGTGAAGGATCTTAAACATGGCACCAACAATAACTACAGCTGCACCAATACCATATACTTTCGGCATTATGGTTGAATAGAGCAACTCAGAAAATCCGCCTTTTTTACTCATTATAATAATATTTAGGTTAGTAAATTTATTCTTTTAGTTTCTAATTAAAATTCATAGCCTGATGATCTACCTAAGTAGGTCATAGCACATCTAAATCCAATAGACGCTCGGGCTGTGTCTTGATGTTCATAAGTTCTAGTTCCAGTCTCTAGGTAG
>CAYYNA010000229.1:0-5514 GCA_964472815.1 uncultured Roseivirgaceae bacterium | reverse complement strand
GCAGCTGTCTGCTCTGCGATCACCACAATCCCCTCTGTAATAGTCACAACATTTTTTATGCTCTCGATCTGGGTTTTTGAAGAGTCCAGGATCTCCTTAGATATCTCCAAGTTTTGATTCCCTCTAGAGGTAATTTCCTTGAATGCTTCAGAAGCGTCGTTAGAAGCCTGCTCTCCTCCCACTATGCTTTCATTCATTATTTCAATGACCTTCGCGGCTTGAGAAGTATCCTGCTGCACATCTTTGACCAACTTCTCTATCTCGCTAGCTGATTTTCTTGAGTCCTCGGCTAGTTTGCGGATTTCCTCCGCAACCACCGCAAATCCTCTTCCAGCATCACCCGCTTGAGCAGCTTCAATAGCAGCATTCAATGCTAAGAGATTTGTTTGTGAAGCAATATCTGTGATTATGCCAAGCACCCTTGTAATCTCCTTAGACCTTTCTGTTAGTATTTTGATGGATTTGTCAGTATCGTTAGCAAAGGCTTTGATATCAGTCATACTGAAGCCAACCTTATTGATCATCTTCAAGCCATTTTCTGAACTCTCGAATACCTTGTGAGCAGCCTCGTTGATTTCCTCCGCTCTTTGGCCCATATTGTTCGCAGAATTGAGGATGTTTTCTACCAGCGTCGAAGACTCGTCAACCTTGCTCACTTGTGTCTGTGCCCCACTACTCATCTGGGCAATTGCTGAAGCGATTTCCCCAGTATTGGTATTCATTTCTTCGCTGGCCTGCTGCATTTCACTTGAAGACTCACTTATAACATTCGCATTGTCAACTATGCCGCCCAGCAGATTATTCAAGCTATCTAATGCTTTATTTAAGTTCTGAGCTAGGTTGAGGATTTCTCCTTTGGCATCACCGGTATACCTTTCGGACAAGTCGCCTTCTGCCATTGCGTTTACAATTCGATTGACCTCTCCAATTGGGTTAGCCACGGTTTCAAGAAGGTTATTGATGGAAGTGCTCAACTCTTGCCATGCCCCAGTCTTTTCTTCTGTGTTTATTCTCGAGGTAAGATCTCCCTGTTCTCCAGCGTGTTGAATCACTTCATTGGTTTCATCAATAACATTTCTCAGATTGTCACGCATCTGGAGCAATGAATTACCCAATACATCATTGTCGCTAGAGCATTCAAAATCAGCATCCAAATTCCCCTCACCGATCTCCTTGGAAAACTCTGCCTTTTTGTTCAGTTCAAACATGAGCTTGTTTACAGACAGAGCAATTTCTCCTACTTCATCATTTGAACGCACATTGATTTGCTGACCCATATTGAGCTCGCCCAGAGCCAGATCTTTTAGAAGCAGACTGGAGTCTTCAAGTGATTTGGTGATCTTGCGAGCAATGTTCCAAACTACCAAGCTCAAAAGCACAAGTCCGACAATACCAAAAAGGAGTGTTTCGGTCAAGGTCTCATTGAAGTAAGAAGTGATCTCCGTCACAGGAACCACAAAAACTGAAGCCCATGGATATTTAGATCGTCCTACCACAATTGGCGAAAAAGAGACATAGACTTCCTCTTCCAGCGATCTGTCATACGCTTCGAAGGAGTATTCTTCCCCACTTTGAATCTTACCAGTGATTTCCTCAAACCTGTCTTTTATAAAAGAAAGTGTATCCATTGACAAATTGAAGTACGAAGGATCTTTTGAGGCAATGATTTTGCCTTCATATGTCAACAATAAAGCGTAGGCATTTTCATACGACTCCACCTCTGATATCTCTTGAAAGTCTCCTACAGACATGTCCGCGCCAATTAAGCCTGCAAACCTTCCATCTACCTCCATTCTTACGACGGGAGAAATACCTAAGAGCGAGTCTCTGTTATCATCTGTATAATCGTAATCCAGATACCAATAGGGCTCTGTTAGTAATTCCTTCTCGGTCTCATCAGCACGGAACATCTCATAGATACTACTCCCTGGACTGCCATCCATATTTGCTAATTCAATGGATGACTTGATTTCACCTCCTGCTATGTAGGAGTTGTATCTTTCTCGCCCGTAATCAAAATCCCACTCTTCGTTGATAAATTCATACTGCCAGTTCATCCAAGTAGCATCGTACTTCGGATATAGAAGTAAAACCTTATCGAGCAACTTTTTTCTTCGCTGATTTCTTTCGTCCTCAGGTAGATAGGTCATCTCTTCAATAGCCTGAGCCATGATTCTTGCTACAGCAAGATCTTCATCTACAATCGCCTTTATTTCTGCTGCTTTCTCCCTTGAATAAGAGTTTGCCAAATTTTTGGCCTCTATGATGGCACTTGACCTTAGATTGTAGCCAATGTATCCTAGCGTAACCATGTATATCAATACACTTACACCTAAGATGTACAGAATCATCTTCTTTCTTATGGTCAGGTCTCTTAGCATTCTTCAAACATTATAATCTAAGAAGTAATCGCAAAGCTCTCAGCCGAAACGATTCCCATGATGTCAAAAACGATAATCATCCGCTTGTCTTTCTTTATTACTCCTTTCAAATATTTTTGGCTTATAGTAGACTTAAATGCTGATGTTTTTAGCTCTTCCAGCATGTCTTCATTAATGATTAGTGAGTCTGGCACATCTTCAATCCCGATAGCCATTTTGTAAGTATCATGGTCTAAAACGAGAAGATATTTATGCTCTACTGGTGAAGTTCTAACATGGAAATAAAGCTCAATATCCAGGATACCATAAATGTTGCCTCGGATATTCGACATACCAAGTATGTAATTTGGAACTTGAGGCAAAGGTGCAGGTTGGCTGTATTTCACCACTTCCTTGATGAGATCAATAGGAATTGCATACTCCTCGTCTCCTGCCTTAAAAACGCAATACTGAACGAGCTTCGATTGATCTATTGATTCATTGTTGGTAGGATCCAGTGTATCATCTACAGCTTGGCTTGCTGCTGCTGTTTCCTCTTTTTTTGGATCATTCTTGAGAAGATTTCCGCCAAGTGCCATCTTAATTTATATGAGAAATTTACGGTTTGATGATCTCCAAAAGTAGTTCTTGCCCTTGATTCTGAACCAATAAAGTATATAAAAATTATTTCTTAAGTAGTTTTGCGCGCTTTGCCATGAAGAGCCGCAAAAGACATATCGCTAAGACGCTAACCTGGAGGGTTATTGCAACAGGCACTACATTCCTTTTGACAATACTATTTTTCCGTGAAGATCCCAATGCCACGGAAAAAGCCTCATGGGTGGCTGCATCGGAAGCAATTCTGAAAATGATTCTCTACTACTACCATGAAAGAATATGGTTCTCCTTAAAGCTTAGCATTAAGAGTTCAGTTAGGCATTTATTTAAAACCATTACCTGGAGAGTTATCGCGTCCGTAACAACTTTCGTGTTGGCCATCCTCTTTTTCAGAAATGATCCAAGCGCAATTGAAAAAGCAACAGGAGTTGCAGTAGTGGAGAGCATTCTAAAGATGTTGTTTTATTATTTGCACGAGCGTGCATGGCATAGATCAAAATTTGGCTTATAACACTAAACAATTGATTTCAACAAATTCTTGATGAATAGGTAGGAATCAATTAATCTTGAATAACAAAAACGTAATAGAAGAAATCATGAAGTTTAACTCACTTATTATCTTATTAACTGCTGTCGCTGCACTGTTCGTTACGGCATGTGGAGGAGGATCTCAAAATGCTGAGCAAGCTAAGGAAGATAAAATGGAAGAAATTGAAACTTTTGTAGAGAAAGAGTTTACCTACCCCCTTCCTTCGGCTTTCGAAGTTTCTCAGATGTTACAAAATGCCAATACTACCTATCTCAGTGAGATTGTGAACAGTCCAGAGAAATCTGATGAGTACGTTGCTACTTGGCAGAAGGCTGCCAACCTTGGTGTTTACGGCGCTGACTTTAATTATGCAGCTACTTTCGAGAAGACCCAAGAAACAATTGATTTCTTAGAGGTTTGTAAGAAATTGATCGATGAGTTAAATATTACATCTGCTTTTAATGCTACCATGGCTGGGAGAATTGAAAGTAACATGGATAATCTAGATTCCCTGATCTTTATCGTTACTGAATCATTTTACGATACTTATAACTATTTGAATCAGAATGGAGAAGAGAAGACTTCAATTCTCGTTATCGGCGGAAGCGTAATAGAAGGATTGCACATCACCTGTGAGCTCATCAAATCAAGTGAAAACAAAGGTGAGTTGATGGCGGTACTTGCTGGACAAAAAGCACAAGTTTCAAAACTTGTTGAGCTGATGGAAAATCATAAGGAAGACGAAAACGTTGGGAAGCTGATTCCAAATCTTAGATACATTCAGTTAATTTTTGATCAGCTTGGAGCCGAAACAGAGATGACCGAAGGTCAGTTTGGAGATATCTCAAGCGGAGTTAAAGAGATGAGAGATTTGATCGTTGGATAATCAGATACGAAGCTATATTTTTAGAGCCCCAACATTAAGTTGGGGCTTTTTATTTTTTCCATGACAGAATCCATCATTAATGCCTTAGTTCATCTCTTCGCAATCATCGAGAGTGCCAAAGAAGATACAGAGGCTGTTGATTCTAGTGAGCTAGTTATTCGGCCCTACTTACAAAAAAACCTTAATAACAATACGCTCACAGAAGAGTACATCAAGCTCTTCTACGACTATCTCAATTTTTACAAAAACCAGCCAACTACTCATGAAGCGGGTGGGATTACGGTTGACAGTACCAGTATTCTTCAGATTGCTAAAATCTGTAATCAGCTAAACAAAGAACTGCTTCTCTCCGAACGGCTCATTGTTTTCATGCAGCTGATGGAGTTAATCAGGGCTGATGAGAAAATTACTTCTAAGGAAGAAGAGTTTGCTGCCTTAGTCGCCCTGAATTTTAATCTTGACCAAAATGATGTAACCAACCTAAAGGATTTTATCCTGCGGCCGGACACCACGGAATTGGATAGGAAGAGGATTCTAGTCATTGATAACAAACAGACGGAATGGCCTGAGGAGATGGCCTGGATCATCCGGAAGAAAAAATCAGAGAATAAGCCTCGTCACCTCTTCGTTCAGAACCTATTTGGAAGAATTCTGATCTTATATCTAAAGAGTGTGGAAACCTTCGTCTTTAGATACGATGGTCCGTTGAATTTATTCTTAGAAGGCATTAAGATTATTCCGTCCAGGTCCTACATATTAAGACCCGGATCAATTATTAAGGGACCAAATATTTCATCGATCTATGAATCTGAAGTTACCAAGCAGTTCATAACGGACAAAACAAAGACAAGGGTTGTACTGGCTGGTGAAGATGTAGAGTTCAAATTCAAGAATAGCAATAGTGGATTAAAGCCTTTCAACTTTTCAGAGGATTCTGGAAGGCTCGTGGGTATTATGGGTGGTAGCGGTACCGGGAAAAGTACCCTCATGAACATTCTGAACGGAAAGATCCCAACGGACAATGGTCGGCTTCACATCAACGGATTTTCTCTAGAGCAGGCCTCCATGGAGGGAGTGATTGGATATGTTCCTCAGGACGACCTTTTGTTTGAAGAGCTTAC
>CAYYNA010000228.1:0-5548 GCA_964472815.1 uncultured Roseivirgaceae bacterium | reverse complement strand
ATAAAATCACCAAGAGGTTAAGACTTGAAAGGTCAACGACTTATCTGGCAGGACCGGTGCTATTGATTTTTGCATTCGTTCAGGAGGTCTACTTTTTAAGCGCCATTGTTGCCCTGTACATCTTTGGGTTGATCATGTATTACAATTATATCCTTAGGCGTATTGAATCCACAGATGTGGAAGATTCAGTCATGAAATACCTTAAACACACCCTCTATGTCTTGAGGTGGTTTCGAATACACTACCTGATCTTAGGGCTCGTCAGCTTTGTGCTTGGATTTGCCTTAACTGCCCAAATCACCGAAATAGCTTCCATGTTCCAAACGGAATGGATACTAGCGATTGTAGTGGCAATGATTGGAACCCCCTTGATTACTTTCTATATCCACTTTGAGCCTCATCTTAAGAAGATTAGAAGAACAGTGTCGGGGCTTGAGGAGACCAATCTACAGTCTGTATGAAAAATGAAAATTAGCTACTTTACATTTTAGATATTATTTTACTATAATTGTAAAGTATAATTTACATTTTATGAAATTTCAGTTTCTGCCTCACTACTTCAAGTACATTGGTCTAGCGCTTTTTGCGCTATTCACAATCCCATATTTTCTGTACGACTTCTATTTAGGTTTTACGGGACAGCCTATGCAGACTGAAGGACCAATTTTTCTTCCCTCGGAGATCGCATCTCCGCTTGGTCACCTTGGTCTCTTGATTTACATACTAGCAAAGGATCGAATCTTTGACGAGTACATGATCAAGCTTCGCATGGAGAGCGCTTTTATTACCGTGGTAGTCACTCTGCTACTAATTAACTTTTTACAAATACTCAAGGGAAGCTGGGTAGTAAATGCCTCCTATTTTTTCGAGCTCCAGGTATTCAGCTTTTTGATTATCCATGCGATTCGCAAAAGACTTTGACCATGAAAAATATCATTAAAGTCGAAAGAGCAAGGCATAGTATATCACAGAGTGATCTGGCGGATAAAGTAGGGGTAACCAGACAAACCATCTACGCAATTGAAAAGGGAAAGTTTGACCCATCTATTGCCTTAGCCTTCAGAATTGCTGATGCTTTAGAAATTGATGTAAACGAGCTTTTTCTTCGAGAATAATTAGCTAATCCACCAAATCTTTAATAAAAATGAATGAACTAAAGGAACTTCTTTCATACGTCAGATCACCGTCCTTTATAAAAAACAGTCAACTGCCAAATAAAAATAATTTGCGTAAACTTGGTATTTTACTTTGTGCCGAGTATCTACTATCCATAGTTTGGATATTGACCGTCAACCGATGGATCAAGGCTAACTACAACATAGACCGCAGCGAAATGACTGAAGAACAGCTCCTTGGATCTGGATTACTTCTGTTCTTTATTTCTGTAGCCATCTTGTATCCTATTGTGGAAGAGTTAATTTTCAGATATTTTCTAAAGGGAAGGCCTATTATCATCTATGTTCTATCTGGGCTAGCCATTGGTGGCGTGGCTTACATGCTCACAAAGGAATTTCATTTCCCAACGCTTCTCATCAAAAGAATTGCCTTGCTTGCGTCAGCTTTTGGACCGCTCATAATTCTGACATACTTCTATGTTAAATCATTAAAGAAAAAAGTAGTTGAAAAACGGATTGCTAAAAACTTTCCCTTGATCTTTTACGGATCAACTTTAGCTTTTGCTGCTGTACATATCGCAAACTTTGACTGGACGGGAAACTATATTTTAGTAATTCCATTTATCGTCCCTCAATTGCTATCTGGTTTTTTATATGGTTACGCCAGGATGAAATTTGGACTGTGGGCGAGTATCCTATTGCATGGATGCTCAAATTCAATCACGTTCGTTTTTGACAAGATCTTGGGGTTGTGATCAGTCTATCCTCATCAAAAGAGAAGAGCTCGATATACTCAAGCTCTCTCATTTTTTATTACCGTTTCAATAATTTGAAGCCTATTTCTCTGCCTTGACCTTGAGACAGTGCAAGGTTGATCCAGAAACTGGCAAACTGTTCCATAAGACTGAATTTGTCATTCCCTCCAACATCGTAGCAGACAGCAAATCCTGCATCGATCGCCAACTGCTCAGTTAGGGCTTTACCCTTTATACTATCTCCGGCCATAAACATGTCCAAGACCTGGTCTTGATAATGAGGATCAATCATATTATTAAACCCGGTAGTATTGAATGACTTGACTACATCACGTGTATTCGTATGAGCCAGCATAGCCTCAGCAGTATTGGCATAGCCGTCAGGTCCATTCCCTCTGACGATGTTCATGGCGTCAATGATCACCTTATCCGTCGTGTCTCCCATTCTTTTAGCCACATCCACTGCAGCCATGGCCGGAGTAGCAATCAGGATCACTTCTGCTTTCCTGACCGCCTCTCCTATTTGGTGAACAGAAGTCTTCTCATTCTTCAAGAGCTCCATTCCTTTAAAGTTTGAAGTATCGTTTACTCCCAAGTAAATGGTGTGACCTGCCTGTGACCATTTGGTAGCTAAAGCTCCACCTACATTGCCCGTCCCTATGATTGCTATTTCCATCGACTTAGTAGTAGAATACTTCATTCACAATTTTACCGTCCACTACCTCGTAAACAATAATTTCATCCATGGACGAGGGTTCCTGTCCTTTAAATGTTAAATCCACTTTCAAAGCGATGGAAAAATGATTCATGGAGATGTTAGGTTCGCTGACAGAGATTCCGTTCCACGCTTCTACACTCTCTCTAAATTGCGCTCCCTTTTCCAGAATCTTATCCAAACCCTTGGTCTGGGGAAGGTTGACCTTCTGCGGTTCAGTGCTTACTACATCGGAATGAAAGAGCTCTCTTTGTGCCCCCTCAAAGTTTCCTTGCTTAAGCAAAGCCACCAGTTGATTTGCTATTTCTTCTGTTTTCATTTTTCTAAGTTTTAATATTTCCTCATGATTAATAGACCGGCAATCATGAGCATTGCACCAGCCAGTCTTTTCCAATTAAATGCATGGATGTTCAGCCCCAGCCAGCCATAGTGATCCATAAGCATGGCCATAAGCATCTGTCCCAGAACCACCAATCCCACAACGGTAGCCATACCGAGCTTGGGAGCTGTATAGATCAGAATGAAGATGTATGCGGTACCCAACACACCTCCAATAAGCCATGCATACCATGGGATGGCTGCTAGCTGCCCGGCTTCCGGAATTGCAGGTCGCTGGAGTGCCACCACGATCAATGAGCAAATAGCCGCGATAACAAAAACGACCAAGGTTGAAAGCATTCCATTGCCCAAACCCTTACTCAAAAAAGCATTGGCTCCAGTTTGAAGTGGTACAAATGCTCCGGCTGCCAGTGCGAGCACAATCGGGAATAGAAGTTGCTTCATTTTGATTGGATCAACTGCTCCACGACAAACCGTGCCGCTGCTGCACCCGAATTTTGCTGCTGTCCAGTTATTAGATTGCCATCCATGATGGCGTAAGAGGCAAATGGATCTGCCACTTTGAAGGTGGTGCCTTCCATTTTTAGCGCTTCGTCTTCAATACGGAAAGGCTGGATCTTCTGTCCTACTGCTTGATCCGCATAGTCTTCTTCTGCATTAGCAAACCCGGTCCAGGTTTTCCCAGATACAAGCGTTTCTCCGTTCGACAGCTTGGCATCTAACAAAAGACATGTGGAATGGCAAACTGCGGCGCTTGGCTTCTCTGCCTCATAAAAGGAAGCAAATAGGTTCTGCAAACTATCATTGCCTCGGAAAGTATACATTGGACCTTGACCGCCCACCAGAAAGATTGCATCATAATCGTTCTGATTGATCTCTGAAATCGGAACGGTCTCATTTAACGCGCTTTTAAACCAATCTTGCTGGAGGTATCCCAGTGAGACCACATCATGTGCTGAATATCCACTTTCGTCTTGAGGATCTGAATATCCATCCATGGTCACTTTTCCACCCTCAGTAGATGCAAACTCTACCTCAAAACCTGCTTCTTGAAATACATGAAGTGGGTGGGTTAGTTCAGCAGCCCAAAACCCAATGGGCCAACCTGTCTGTTCTGATACTGCCGGGCTGCTCAGCACCATGAGTATTTTTCCCTTGTGGGGCATCCCATGTATATGAACGTATGCTTGTGTTTCCTTCAAACTCATTTTCTTTTTTTGATTGTTTAGGATCAATGTTACGCTCTTTACCTACTTTTGGTGCTATACTATCCCAAATAATATATACTTACTTTTTAGAAAGTATATTGATAATCAATATATTATGCCTGAATTCATTTACAACAAAAAAGTCTACTACAACCCTGTCGAGTTCGCAATGGATCGAATTGGGGGTACCTGGAAAATGCCCATTTTATGGCGACTGCAGGATCAAATCATGAGGTTTAGTGAATTGAAAAAGGACATCAAGCATATCACCGACAAGATGCTAACCACTCAACTCAGGGAACTAGAAGCTGAGGGTTTTATTCATCGGAAAGTCTACCCAGTGGTCCCTCCCAAGGTGGAGTATTCCATCACTGAAAAAGGCAAAACCTGTATTCCCATCATCAATACAATCAGAAACTATGGACTCTTTCTCATGGAAGATGCGGGGATTAAGGAAGGTACTCCAAAGTAACAGAGATAAGATTTCCACTGAGTAGCCATTTTTCTCCTCGATTTTCGGATTTGGCTACAACCTCTCAGGTTTTGGCTACTTTTTACATTCATAGCAAGGCCAGTTTTGTCCTGTAATCAAAAACGAACAATCATGTCAAAAATCTTAATTACAGGTGCGAATGGAGGCTTTGGAGCCTTGACCGTACATACACTGTTAAAAGAAGGCCACCAAGTAGTGGCAACCATGCGAAATGCAGACTCAAAGAACAAAGCTGCAGCCGAAGAAATTAAAGCAGCTGGGGCTCATGTGGTGGAATTAGATGTAACCGATGATGCTAGTGTAAAAGCTGGCGTTGGAGAAGCCATCACTCTTCTGGACGGCCTGGATGTAGTAGTCAACAATGCAGGTATCGGCGTATTAGGAATTCAGGAACAATTCGATATTGAAGATTTCAAGAAACTTTTTGAGGTCAATGTCTTTGGCGTTCAGCGCGTAAATCGAGCGGTGCTTCCTCATTTAAGGAAGCAAGGATCCGGACTTTTGATCCATATCTCTAGCTTGTTAGGGAGAATTGCTTTTCCCTTCTATGGACCATACAATGCTTCTAAGTGGGCATTGGAAGCCATTGCTGAAAACTACAGAGTGGAGCTTTCTGGCTTTGGAGTTGATTCTTGTCTCGTTGAGCCTGGTGGGTTTCCGACCAGCTTTTTCAATAGCTTGATGCAGCCATCGGATACCTCTCAGAATGAGAGCTACGGAGATATGGTACATGCTCCGAAGCATGCCTTTGAAAGTTTCGAAGGAGCACTAGCCAGCAATCCAGCGCAAGACCCACAAAATGTTGCCGACGCAATCGCGTCTTTGATCACCACACCTGCGGGACAGAGACCAGCCAGGACAGTGGTGGATAAGATGGGAATGGGTGATCATATAGACCCGTACAATCAGCAACTCGCCCAAAT
>CAYYNA010000227.1:0-5603 GCA_964472815.1 uncultured Roseivirgaceae bacterium | reverse complement strand
GAAGGTAATTTTCTCGATTTATCTTCATCTCCCCAGGCTACCGATCCTTCCACAAGCCCAAAAGAGTCCTTCTTGGGAAGCAATATGATATCACCTAATCTAAAAGGAAGTCTGTCTTTGTAGCCCTCGGGACCCCATTCGTAGTAACCCACCTCCTCTTCTTTTTCATCAGCATCATGGACGTAGTGATCAAGTCCGAAGCTGGAATAGGCTTTCAAATCCACTGGAGCCTTGATGCGCCATTCGTAAATGGTCCGATTCCCCGTCCTTTTGACGGCCACTTCAAAATGCTCTTTCTGAATGGACTCATGAAATGGATCCCAACCATTTGGTGCGTACACGAGATCTTTCACATTTTGATTGCCAAACAGCACAATCACTCCTGAGCCGCGATCCTTACGGTGATCAAAGTCTAGGAATAGTATGTGCCGATCCTCTCTTCGATTCCAGCCTTGCACATCAAGAGGATCAACGACATGAGAATCATCCACCACATTCAATGAGACATAAAGGAAGCTATTTATTGGGTCATAGCAGGTTTTGAAATATGCTTCGTAATCATTCTCAATACTGTTGCCCACCTTGTACTCCAGTGCCTCCGGCCAGTCACTCAAGTCTCCATCCACTTCAATAGCTGTATTTGTTGGATATGAATAGGAAGTAGTGCCATTGTGTGCTTTTGATGCCACGCAAAATGAAAAGGAAAGCAGAATTGCTTGGATAAATCTGAACATGATTTTTATTCGGTTTTTGATTGATAGAATGTTTCTGCAGCATTGAGCAGGAAACTATTTCCTAGTCAATCAAGGGCTACAATTTGGATTATCAATCAAACTTGGCAAGCCCAAATAGAGATTATCACTTTACCTCCATTCGTTAGCTCTATTCAGCTTTCTGCATACATCTTGAGTCATGTTCAATTTTCCGATGAAGTACGGCTTGAATTCCTGAGTTTTGTGGATTCTTCTTGATACTTCTGGGGCGTCAGCCCAAACATGGACTTAAAGGTTCTTGTGAAATACGAATGGTTACTATAACCTATCTTCAAAACCACACTAGATATTGGATCTCCAGCTTCGATAAGTGATTTGGCATACCAAACTTTACTTTTGATGTGGTATTCTGAGGGGCCAATACCAACAATTGATTTAAATAAACCACGAAATTTCGACTCACTCATAGCAGCCATATCCAGAAGTTGCTCCAGTTTAATTTTCTTCTGTGGGTTCATGTCAATATATCTCTTTACTTCTTCGATGGCACGTAGGTCGGCTGCATTGGTGAGTAATGTAGCATCGTCATCGAAAGTAAATTCTCTAAAGTAGATACCTAATATTTTGTAGGCACATCCATAGAGATAAGTTTCATTTGTCTCCTGAGTTTCGTAGATGGAATGGTAGAGGTCATGTACCTCTGAGGCAAGTTGATATCCTATTTCTCTGAAGAAGAAGAAATCCTCCTTGCCATTTAAAGTATCCTTCAATCTATCCTCTTTTATGGAAATATTCTGCTGCAACCAAGCCTTGCTGAGGATTAAAGAGACAAATCTTGCTTCAGTCCCAGGAGGATACTCGGCTGATGAAGCATAACCTGCAGATGACAGGTAAGATCCTGCGATTAACTGAGACTGGTCTCCCGAGTCAAAAAATAATTTTGCGAAAGAGTCAATGTGAAAATCCAAAATCATTAGATCTTCATCTCCAAGACCTTCTCTAGTCACCGTCATATTCTGCTTGATGCGAATGGAAACACCATAAATCGACAAGTCCTCACTCAATGAATTACTAGATAGACTACCCTCTACAGTATTGCTTTCAACCCTGAGTAAGCCCTGCTCATAAGCACTTGGTACCTGCTGGGCAATTTGCTCCAAGATCTTACTCGAGTGTGCTACCTTGTATTTTATAGTAAGTGCGGACATTCGATCAGTTCTTCCTTATCGTCGGAATTTTAGTGGTTTTACCTCTCAAAACTCAATGTGCTGGAATTGGCTATTCGTAAATCTACGTAAGGTAGAAAGGGATTGCCCTAAGCACATCTTGAAAATTGAGGACAGGTTTCTTAATTCTCCCTTTGAGGACCTCTAGGGATTCTAGGTTTATACAACAATGGTGGCAAACAATACACAATTATGCATTGGGACTAGTCAGCTACTCTTTTTCAAATGTAGAAAGTAGCATAGGCAAATAAGCCTCAAAAGAAGCATAGTCTGCGTCCTCTTCGTACTCCAGAATTTTCTTCTCAAGAGCTGGAAGAAATACAAAACCAAGGCTGTCCGTATGGTATGCTCTTAGCCTTTCTGCCCAATCAGGGTCACCACTTCGTTCTGCGAGCCGAATCTCACCTAGTCTAACAAGATGCTCAGCAACACAATCTGACCAGTTATTATAATTCTGTTCCAGCATAGCTTCTTTCAAGCTTGGAGTAAATGAACCTTCATATCGCTTAATTAACTTTTGATTTTCCTTTTTTTCAAGGATCGGATTTACAAAGGCATGCCCAAATTCATGGTAAGAATTTCTCAGAACAAATTGCTTGTTGTCAAAGCCAAAATGATCGTACCCATCGGAAGTTTCAACCCGCTGCACAGGTAAGGAGGCACTTATTACCTGGTAGATATGAAGCCCATCTTCAGTGTAAACGTATGGACCTATGCCCCTCTGTCCGTAAGCTCCCCCGGTCGGCATTTCAGGTGCGGGTACAATCGTATAACTAAGTCTGGTGGCACGATAGTAAGACTCCATCTGATCAATAAAATCCGCAGGTGGAAGATTTGCCTTGACTTCATTTATTGCTCCTTGGTAATAAGCTTTATTCTCTAGAAGAAACTGCTCTACGTTCGCCTCCTCATAAAACTGTGCGAGAAGAGCAATCCACTTTTTTATCACCTCACTTTTCTCATGATACGGTGAGCTGGAAAGTGAATATTTAAAATCCTGACTGGGAAAATCTTCCAAATACAGCAGTATTTCAGTCAATTCATCAAAGTAGAAAATCTGATTGATCAGAAGACTATCAGAAAAAGTGATTGCGGGATGGTCCTTATACCTCTCAAAATATTCTTGAGCTGCCATAACCATGGGCCGGGTAGGGTACTGTCCTTGCCAAACGAATAATTCTATGACATGAGACAGGTGAATATTGGGTTTTGAATCTACGATGATGCTTTTGCCAGAAGTTATTGGGCTTTCCCCCTGATCACTTTCATTACTGGTTTTTTTATAGCACCCATAAAAAATTGGCACTATTACTAGTAGCGCCAGCTTTGCACAATTAGTCATTTTAGAAGTTGAGTTTTTGAGTTTGTGTCCAAGATTACTCTCAGTCATCTTCTAAGTGTTAGTCCTTTGGTTCTAAGTACTAGTCTGTTTCCGCTATTCTGGAATTCAGCTTAACATATTTACTATTTCAGTGTCTAGCCTTGTGTTGATATGTACGCCCTAATTAATGCATTCTATTCTAGGAAAATTGAATTTCAGTATTTTATTCTTTTAATCGTAAGCACATTCAGTACTTCATGCGGTGAAGAGGTAGACACTGCGAATTGCTCTGGAGACACTATGACGAAATTTTCTTTGAACGAAAACTGGATTTATACTGGCAGCACCATCACAATTAAAAGCTCACAGCCTTGCATAAATTCAATAGAATCGATTCGATTTAACAATGAGAATGCGGACTTTACACAAGAGGCATTAGATGGCAGAAATATTATCGTTGAAGTTCCTATACTACCACAAGGAAATATTGAATTAGTGGTTGAAGGTATCGATGGAACAATTTTTTTGCGAGATTCGATTGAAGTATATCCTGGAACACTTCAGTGGGTTGAAATTGCCGAGTTCCCGAGTAGCGAGTTTTTTGGATATAAAACCTTCAATTTTCAAAACAAAGCTTTCCTCATGAATGGGTCATCTAGTAACTCCTATGATCCTTCGCTATACAAGTACGATCTCCAGCTCAATCAGTGGACATTGGAAAGTATTCGCGATGAATTTCGAGAAGTGGGAAACCCCACAGTGAAAAATAACAGTACATTAATGTTCTGCAGTGATGGATTTGGTCATTACGTCTATGATATAAATAGAAAAGATATTCGACAAGGAATAAGGCTTGATGAGTGTAATACTTCCAAGATCATTACGCTTGATAGTTCTATCTACTCCGTATTTTATGACTTTGGATGCTGCGACGCGAATGAAAGTCTTATACCGTATCTTACTATTGGCCAGCTTAACGATTTTGACCAATATGATAGTTTACTCTCGGTGGAAGATGAAACTTTTTTCGAGCCTGCATTTGCATTTGGTCATTTGGGAAATGGTTTTTTTGGGATAAATAATTTAATAACTCAGCAGGTTGAGCTTTGGAAGTTCAACCCTTCAAGCAGAGAACTAATTCAGACTGATTCTTTTTTTGGATTTTCATCAGGTTTGCAATTTTTGTTCAAAATTGGTCAGTTGGCGTATTTCGTAGAGAAATCTGAAGTCGATTTTAATGACGAAATAAGAAGCAATGGTTCCAATCTTTTTGCGTATAACTTAGTCAAGAAGGAGCTAACAAGTATTTCAAGCAATACGCCAATTGAACTTATACTTCCAACTTCCATGCAAATTGGTGATCGCGGTTTTCAGGGGCTAAACGTATCTAAGAATGATTTAACTTCAATATCCTCCAGGTTCTTTGAGGGTGTTCCCAGATAGCTGAAAAACTCTTCATCCTAGCCTTCCCAAAAAGGCTAAAAAATACATAGATCAATTTTCATTTTTTAAGGTACTATCTGCTGGAAATACCGTGATCAGTTGAAATAATTGAGGTTAAAATCTCTTTCCACAGAGGAATGAAGTTGCGGCATTGGTGCATAGGGACTGAGAATTGAATCCCTTTGAGAAAACCCTTAGATCATATATTTGCTGAACAAGTAGTCGATACTCTCTCTCAGAGATTGAAAGATTTGATCCGCACCACTTAGCCGGTGATGATATCCAGTATTCTGCTGTACTGCAAAGCAGGTCAGGCCAGCCGCCTTCGCAGATTTAGTCCCGTTTTCGGTATCTTCAAATACCACCACATCTTCTTTGCTAACTCCTAGCTTCTGAATGGCTCTCAAGTAACTCTCCGGATCGGGCTTACTTTTTTTCACATCATCATAAGTGACCCAGAACTCAAACTGGTCTGACCACCCAAGTTTGTTCACTGATTTCGTCACGCTTTCTCTGCCGCTACCTGTCACAATTGCCTTGCGTACCTTCACCAATTGAGACAAGGTATCTTCTACACCAGGCATTGGGATAAGTGGATGAACTTCTGAAGCTTCTTCAATTTGCTTTGTGTGCTGCTCTACAAGCTCGCTTGGTGACATAGGCAAGTCAAAGCGTTCTACTAGCGTTGGCGCATTTTTGGAAAATGGGATCCCCATAAAGGTGTTTAAGTAGGTTTCCCAAGAAACACTACCTTGATAGGGCTGAAGGAACTCATTAAGCATATCAAAGTGAAATTTCTCGCTGTTTACAAGTGTGCCATCAAAATCAAATAGAAGCGCCTTCAGTTTTTTCATGCAGCAAAAGAAGGCACATTCATCCTTCTTTTGCCTAAATGTTACA
>CAYYNA010000226.1:3130-5605 GCA_964472815.1 uncultured Roseivirgaceae bacterium | reverse complement strand
TGAAAATCATATTAGGTATCCAAATAGCCAGAATCGTGTTCATGCTACCTGCCTCAGCAATGGATTTTGCCAAAATAAAGGCGATGATGAACATAAAAGCGATGAGGAAACCAAGGGCAATCTGAAACCCGGTTCCTCTTCTGGACTTACGTGCGGACACAATTAGACCGATCGCCATCAAAATCAAGACAGTAAAAGGCTGCATATACCTAACGTACTTTTCTATTTGGTAAAGCGGCACATCATCTGCTCCTCGTGACTGCTGAAGCTTTATGTAATCCTGCAGCTCGCTCAGGGTCATGGTTTCCCAGTGTCTGTCTTTGTTTCCAAAATCTGCAGGTCGCATGTTCAGCAGCGTATCTAACTCCTGCCCTTCATCTAAGATCTCCCGATCATCCAAGAGACTTCTCTTTTGCCAACGCTTCAATTGCCAGCGCTTGGTTGAATCGACCCAAAGCAATTGTCTGGCCGTGATCTTATCTACCAGCTCTGTCCCTTGTATCTTCTCAAGCGTCACGGTCGTTCCCACATCCCTGCGGTTGTCGTATCGATATAGGTAAACGTACCCCTCCTCTCCTATCTTAAAGTGGATGTGCTTATCCGTGTTGTAAAAAGGATCTTCAAGGTATTTAAGCTCAAAATCGATTCGGAACTTGTTGGCATTTGGAATGACATAACTATTCAAATAAAAGCTGGATGCTCCGATGATTATTGCTCCAATTAGATAGGGAAACATCAACCGACGAAAACTTATACCAGCAGCTAGAATGGCTATGATCTCGCATTTGGCCGCCAATCGAGCGGTAACTAAAACCGTGGTTATGAAAACCGTAATGGGGGTAAGCAGGCTTGCGATATAGGGCATGAAGCTCAGATAATAGTCCCTTATCAAAGCAGCACTTACTTCGTTTTTAATGAAATCGTCATTCTTTTCGGTAAAGTCAATTACGCAGATAATCAACTCCAGCATCCCCACCACAAATACAAATGTGACGAGTAGCTTCTTCAGAATGTACCAATCCAGTTTCTTCATCAAAGACGTTGAGATACCTTTTTAACCATTACCTCTTTCCAATTAGCGAAGTTATCATTTAAGATTTGCTCCCGCGCTTCGCGGACCAACCATAAATAAAAACTCAGGTTTTGAATACTGGCAATTTGTGCGCCAAGAATCTCATTGCTGGTAATTAAGTGACGCAAATACGCTTTTGAGTAGAAGGAGCTCACATAGCCAGGAAGGCCAGGATCAAGCTTGGAAAAATCTTCTTTCCATTTTTCGTTCCGAATATTCACGATTCCTTCTGTCGTAAAAAGCATGCCATTCCGTGCGTTCCGGGTCGGCATGACACAATCAAACATATCTACACCCAGGGCAATACATTCTAAAATATTGGCTGGTGTGCCCACACCCATTAAGTACCTGGGCTTATCGCCCGGTAAGATCTGGCAGACATGATCTGTCATCTCATACATCTCTTCCGCGGGCTCCCCTACTGATAACCCTCCAATAGCGTTTCCTTCCCTGTCCTTAGAGGCAATGTATTCTGCAGACATGCTTCTTAGGTCCTTATACACACTGCCTTGTACGATAGGAAACAAGGTTTGGGAATAGCCGTACTTGCCTTCTGTACTATCAAACTGCCCAATGCAGCGATCCAGCCATCGATGCGTCAGATGCATAGACTGCTCAGCATAGTCATATTCGCAAGGATAGGGAGTACATTCATCAAACGCCATGATAATATCAGCACCAATAGTGCGCTGAATGTCCATGATGGATTCTGGAGTAAAGAAATGTCTTGATCCGTCTTTGTGCGATTGAAAGTGGACGCCTTCCTCTACAATTTTCCTATTGTCAGCTAAGGAGTAGACTTGATATCCACCACTATCAGTCAAGATCGGTTTGTCCCAGCCATTGAACCCATGCAGCCCGCCAGCTTTCTCAATGATAGCAAGCCCTGGACGCATATATAAATGGTAGGTATTTCCTAGAATAATCCGTGCGTTAATGTCATCTTCCAGCTCCCTTTGGTGAACGGCCTTCACCGTCCCGGCTGTACCAACAGGCATGAATATCGGAGTAGGAATTTCACCATGATCTGTTTGCAGCAATCCTGCACGTGCATGGGATTTACTATCCTTGTGATGTAATTGAAATTGCATGGAGCGCAAAAATAGGTTTAACCTTGATCTTAGATTAGACTTTCCGTCACGTAGATGCTAGCGATCATTATTTCCATTGTGTCATTTCATCTACTGCTCACAATCGTGTTCTGCGTGCGCATCTTTAGCTGGAGATCTAGCCACTCGAAAAATACTCCGGTTTTATCCATCATCATAGCCGCAAAGAATGAGGAAGAAAACTTAAAACGGCTGATTCCTAAACTCCTGGATCAGGAATACCCAAAGTTTGAAATCATCATTGGGTTAGATCGGTGTTCTGATCAAAGCCTTGAACTTCTGAAAGATCATGAT
>CAYYNA010000226.1:0-3030 GCA_964472815.1 uncultured Roseivirgaceae bacterium | reverse complement strand
CTTTTTCACTCACTTGATGGATATGAATCGATAAAAGGCATTGTAGGTGGGGACGATGATTTATTTGTTCAAAGGGCAAAAGCGTCAAACATCTCTGTCGCAATGGGTAATGAATCCCTGGTAGCGTCCTACCCCTCCCGTGGCTGGAGGTCCTACAAAAATCAAAAATTAAGACACTTCTCAGTAAGCAAATACTATCAAAAATCAGACGTTATCCTCTTGTCACTTTATCACATTTCTCACATGAGTATCTACTTGATCGCTCTGCTTGCGGAGAAAAGCGTTTTTTTATTCGTGTCTATCCTTTTTTACCTATTTATTAAATTAGCCGCTTATAGATTTGTTGCAAGCAAAGTTGGCACAGGATTCAACTATATTTTATTTCCTGTCGTTGACATGTTATACGCTTTTATGATTCCATTCTTAGGCGTATGGTCAAAACTCGTAAAGGATATTAAATGGAAGAACTAAACCGACAGTTTTCGGATAAGGCACTTCGCGATTTTAAACTCATCGATTTAGCTGTTGCAGGTAAGGATCAGGGGGCATACGCTGAGTTAATGCAGCGTTATAAGAAACCTGTGTACCATATGATTCTCAAGATGGTGAGAAACGTGGATGACGCAGAAGACCTAACCATTGAGGCCTTTGCAAAAGCCTTTAGAAACTTAGCCAGGTTTAAGAAAGACTATACATTTAGTACCTGGCTCTTCCGAATCGCCACAAATAATGCCATCGATTTTATCCGGAAGAAGAAGCTGGACACCTTCAGTCTCAACAGCTCATTTACGGACGATAGCGGGGATTCTGTCAACATCGATGTGCAAGACAAAAACCTGACACCTGACCAGGAAGCAATTAAGGATCAAAAAATCGAGTTGGTGCGTATGTTCGTTGACAAACTGCCAGCTAAGTATCAACGGCTTGTCAAGCTCCGATACTTTGATGAATTGTCTTATGAGGAAATAGCTAAGGAACTAGAAGCTCCACTTGGTACCGTCAAAGCTCAGTTGCATAGGGCACGAGAGCTCATGTATGAGCTGGTCAAGGACAAAAAGTCTCACATCTAATTGGACGCATCGCTCGTCTTCAAATATTTCCCAAATCTTTCTGAAAATCAAAAAGACTGCTACAACCAACTCTACGCGCTTTATAAAGACTGGAACAGCAAAATCAATGTGATAAGTAGAAAAGACATTGAAGAACTTTTCGAGCGTCATGTTCTTCACAGCCTTGCTATCGCGAAGTTTACCCAATTTTCAGATGGGTCAAAAGTTATGGATTTAGGGACAGGAGGTGGATTCCCGGGGATTCCATTGGCCATCTTCTTTCCGAATGTTCACTTCCATCTCGTAGACTCCATCAACAAAAAGCTCAAAGTCATCCAAGAAGTAGCGAACGCTCTTAATCTTCAAAATGTCACCACAGAGCATCAGCGGGTGGAAAAAGTGAATGACACGTTTGATTTCATCGTATCGAGAGCGGTAGCCAGAACTAGGCAGCTGTATCAATGGACACACCAGAAAGTCAAAAAGAGCAACCAAAATGATCTTGACAATGGATTGATTTTACTGAAAGGCGGGGACCTGACGGAGGAGCTCAAGGAATTTGGAAGGTTGTATCGGCAGCAAGAATTATCGGAATACTTTGAAGAGGAATTTTTCCTGACCAAGAAAATCATTTACGTACCCAAATAATCACCCCTTACCTCCTTTTTCAATTAACTGATTAAATATCTATCTTGAATTTCCCTAACAGGAGAAAATTCAATGAAAAAGGTAATTGTCCTAACCGGAGCTGGAATCAGCGCAGAAAGCGGATTGAAGACTTTCCGTGATTCCGGAGGGTTATGGGAAGGTTACGAGGTAACGGAGGTAGCTACTCCCCAGGCATGGGCAGCAAATCAAGAGTTGGTCCTTGAGTTTTACAATCAACGGAGAAAGCAAGCGATCTCCGCTGAACCCAATCCAGGTCATTTTGCGCTTGCTGAATTGGAAAGTCATTTCGAGGTAACAGTCATTACCCAGAATATTGATGCCCTCCATGAAAAATCAGGAAGTACGGATGTGCTTCATCTGCACGGTGAAATCTCTAAAGTGAGAAGTACGTCAGACCCATCTTTAGTCTATGATTTGGAGGGTTGGGAACTGAAGCAGGGCGACCTGTGTGAGAAAGGATCACAGCTTAGACCACACATCGTTTGGTTTGGAGAAGCAGTTCCGATGATAGAACCTGCAATTGAGTTAGCCAGTCAGGCCGATGTTTTCATTGTGGCAGGCACGTCATTGGTGGTATATCCTGCAGCGAGTTTGCTAGATTTTGTAGCAGCGGAAATCCCCAAGTTCATTGTCGATCCCAAAATACCGGCAATCAACAAATCAAAAAATATGTACCTTTTCGAAGAACCTGCAAGTACCGGGCTTCCTAAAATCAAAGAAATACTCATCAAAGACTACTTATGAGCAAGGAGATTATGCAACGCTTCTACGACGCTTTCAAAGACCATGATGCGTCCACTATGAGTGATTTGTATCACCCAGAGGCGGTATTTAACGATCCCGCATTCCAGAACTTGAACCAAGAGCAAGTGCAGGGCATGTGGCGAATGCTCATTGAAAGAGCAGATGGGGATCTAGCAATCGAGTACCATTCACTGATGGGTGACGAAAAAATGGCCCAATGTACTTGGGAAGCCAGATATAAGTTCTCAAAAACAAAGAGAGACGTGCATAACATCATCCACGCCACGATGGAGTTTAAAGGCGGTCTGATCTATCGACATACGGATGAGTTCAATTTTTGGCGATGGAGTAAAATGGCATTAGGTACGCCAGGTGCACTGTTGGGTTGGTCACCAATGCTCAAGAATAAAGTCAGAAAAATGGCAAGCCACTCTCTCAATTCCTACATGAAGAAGAGCTAATCAGTAGCCGCTATTTGATCTAAGATAGAGTACTCTTTTTGGTCATTCAGTGCCAACCAATCCAGGGTAGATTGGAAAAATATATTATCCACGTCCTTTTGAGGTAG
>CAYYNA010000225.1:2389-5619 GCA_964472815.1 uncultured Roseivirgaceae bacterium | reverse complement strand
CCACAGAAAAAGCAACACAACGAAGAAAGTTGAGTATTTCATTTAAGAAAGTTAAGTAATCGATAGACGACTCAAAAGGAAAGAAGTTGTCACTTGGGTTACACACTATTCCTATATGTAGGAATAATCAAACCAAATGATCGTTAGCGTGTTGATGACAAAAAATAATACATGAAGCGTTTACTAATCTTGGGCTTTACCATAGCCAGTGTTCTATTTCTTGAAAGTTGTTCCTCTGATGAGGATCCCCAGCCATCTAATTTAGTTGCTAATGACCTGACAGTGTCTGTTAGTGAGGGAGCTAGCAACGGAGATGTACTAGGTTCGATCGTTGCAACAACGGATGGAGGGTCCTTGACATTCGAAATAGCCAATCAAACTCCAGCAGGTGCTGTTTCAGTTGGAAATACCACTGGTGAGGTGATAGTTGCAGACGCTTCACTTTTTGTTTTTGCTGCCAATCCTCAAATTGTTGTAGCGGTGAATGTCTCCAATGGTGTTGAGAACCAGCAGATTTCCGTGACAATAAACATCAATGAACCGGTAGTTTCCGATTTCAACATTTGGACTGGCGCGACAATCACCTTTACCAAGGACGATGGGACAGATCCCACTTTGGAGGAAAACCAAGACAGAATTACCGACAATGTTTGGATCACTCGAGCAACCAATGGTGGCCAGATCTTCAATATCAAAGTAGAAGACAGCTCTACGAAATCAGATAGCCCTTCAGATACTGAGTGGGCTGTTGGAACCTCTTCCAACATTGCCAACCTTCAATTTCTACCATTTAGGGATGCAGTAACGCCAAAGAATGTAGTGGGCCAAGACTTGGTGCTTCATTTAATCACTGATGATATCTACATTGATATAAAATTCACTTCCTGGTCTCAAGGAGGTCAAAATGGAGGAAGAGGTGGATTTGCTTATGAGAGATCTACAGAAAACTAGCTTCTGACTATTCTCCTAACCATTTTTTAAAGTTTTTTACCCGGTCCCTGCTGACAATAATTTTTTCGTGAAATGACGGGTTGAGTTCTAAGCTCAATCGGTTATTGAAATAAGAGTCAATAGAAACAATTTGACTTGTCTTGATGATCATATGCCTATTGACCCGGAAGAAAGAATTGGGATCTAGGAGGTTTTCAAGATTATCAAGGGTATGATCGATGATGGATGTTTTTCCTTCATTGGTTTTCAAATAGCTTTCTCCCTCTTCACTGTAGAAATATGCAATTTCAGAAGTATGAAAAGTGTGGTACTTTAATCCCAGCTTAACCAGAAACTTCTCTTTGTAAGTCTTAGTGATTTGACCTTTGATCTGCTCCACTAGCGAGCTGAGATCAGCAGACGATTGATTGATCTTTTTGAGTTTTGCCACAGCATTCTCTAGATCTTTCGGTTTTATGGGCTTTAGAAGATAATCGACGCTATTGTACTTAAAAGCGTCGATCGCATACTGATCAAAAGCTGTGGTAAAGATGATATGTGGAAATGTATCGAATGAATCCAGTACGTCAAATCCGCTTCCATCGCCTAGTTGAATATCCAAGAAGATCAGGTCTGGTAGCTGGTTTTCAGACAACCATTTCTTAGCCGCCTTGACAGAGTGCAGCTGAGTGAGTATTTGGATGTCCGTATGTGCTTTAACCAGATTTTCCAGTCGCTCCGCAGTAAGCTCTTCATCTTCAATGATCACTGCATTCATTAGATGAGATTAAAGCCTACTTTGAAATATTCTTCATTTTCAGTGATGGTGAGCCCTTTACCGGTGAGAAGTTTCAAGCGCTTGGATAGGTTTTTGAGGCCGATCCCGGTTGATTTAACCAAAGCGGCTTTCTCTATTTTGCGATTCTCCACCTGAATGCTCTTGTCTCCTGAAACAAAAATCTTGATTTCCAATGGTTCGTCTTTTGAAAATGAATTATGCTTTACTGCATTTTCGATCAAGGTTTGTAGTGATAGCGGCGGTACTTTAAGGTCTTCATCCAGTCGGTCCAAATCTTTTACCACTGATAATGCAGACCTGTGACGCATCTGAAGCAAATAGACATAGTCGTCAACAAAGGAAAGTTCGTTCTTGATGGATACTAGACTTTTCTCATCATTCTCTAAGATGTACCTGTAGAGGTCAGAGAGCTTTCCGATGAACTCTACTGCATCCTCACTATTTTTCTCAACCAGTGAAGAGAGGACACTGAAGCTATTGAAGAGAAAATGAGGATTCACCTGGCTCTTCAATCCTTCGTACTGAGCAGTCATTAGCTCTTTTTTGATCTGCTCTTTTTCTCTGGCTTCATTGATAGCGTGCTTGATGTAAAGCCGAATAATTTCATAAAGAATGATGACCTGACACAAGACAAACGCTTGAACGGTCATTACCCAAAAATCCTTAGGAGTTTTCCCTTCATGTAGCAAAGGGTTGATGATGTCATGACTGATGTATGTGAACAAAAGCACTAAAGGCAGGACTACCATTCCTGCCTTTAGTGACATTTTAAATAAATCTGAGTTGGAAGAAATTCCTGTTGTACGATTGAAATAGGAAATGCTTCTAGCAATTACTTCCCAACAAACAAGTACTGCAAATGAGGTGTAGAATAAATATACCGTTGCAACTCTGTCCCATTCCAAAAAGCACCCTAAGCAATCCGATCCAGTTAATCGGAAGAAAAGAAAAATGAATAAACTGATAAAAAGCCGGAAGCGGTATTTCTTCATAGTCTAAAGTTACTCACCATCGCTGGAAGCAACCGAATTTGCAGGATTTACCTTCAAAGACAAAATAGTTCCGGTCACTGCGTGAATTCCACTTCTTTTCCCGGTCACAGTCACGGAGTAATCACCGCTGGCGATTTGATCTGCTTTTGCCGATACAGTGTAGTGTGTTGGATCAGAAGCGTCCTGCGTTACTTCAAACTCAATACCCTTTGGTCCCAAGAATTTTGGATTTTCAAAAGTTGCCTTTCTAGCGCTCCTAGATTTGATTAGATAGATGTCAAATGAAACTTTT
Source organism: uncultured Roseivirgaceae bacterium (assembly GCA_964472815.1). Classification (GTDB taxonomy): domain Bacteria; phylum Bacteroidota; class Bacteroidia; order Cytophagales; family Cyclobacteriaceae; genus Ekhidna. The sequence continues at coordinate 2,606 of CAYYNA010000225.1, read as the reverse complement.
TCATTTTCATCAATTTCTAGTGAGTTACTTTCAATGTAAATCTTTGCTCCTTTTTTAGGTGCTTCAAAGTCCTGTGCGAAGCTTGCAAATCCGACGAACAGTGCAATAAGTGTAATGGTCAATTGATTCTTCATAATGTCGCGTGTTTAATTTGTGTATAAAGAGACGACCTAATGACTTTTTGAATGCAGCTTTCGAAATGGATTGTCAAAATGCG
>CAYYNA010000225.1:0-2289 GCA_964472815.1 uncultured Roseivirgaceae bacterium | reverse complement strand
TCGTTTGCTCGATACGAGTAAATCTGATGCACATCTTGATTAAATGCCTGATCATATCCTTTCAAAATGATGATAAACTCTGATTGCTTCTTTACCAGATCTGCTTTGGTCAGCCCTTTTATCGGGCTTTCATCGTCTATCGGATGGACAATAGTCCAGGGTAGAGGAAACATGTCAATATAGTCGATTTCCAGATCTAAGGGAGAATAATGTCTGCGACTTTTTCCCTCTTCTTCCTGAAGGTGTGAAAACATGACCCGTGCTTTTAATCCCAAGAGTTCATTTCTTCTTGGATTAGCGATTCTAAACTTTAAACCTGAAATCCCGCGGTACGGACTTACCACCATCTTGTTGCTAAACAAGATTCGCGCTTTGGCTTTTGAAAACCTTCCGTAGATTACGCTTGTCGCAAAAGCGAACGACAATAATCCAATCATGGCTTCTAGTGCTGCTAGTATACTGCTATAGCCTTTTAGCGGGCTTGTAAAGCCAAAGCCTACTGTAGTCAGCGTTTGAGTAGAAAAGTAAAAACAGTGAAGAAAGTATTCTGAGGAGGATTTCATTCCTATTCCTCCAGTCAATTGCGCAGGGCCCCCTAAATAGTATCCCAAAGCAAAGAGAAGGTTTAAAATGAAAAAACCTGCAAACACAAAGGTGACAAGCCAGGCCCAATGCATTCGTATCAACCAGTAGTATATGCTTAATTGCTTGAGCCCACCACCTCTCTTGGTAACATTAAATGTTCCATCATTAAGAATGAGTCGGTCAAGGTCGCTGAAGCTCTTGCTACCAAACCCCGTCTCCTCGGTAGTATGCTTTCGCTTTTTTGAAAGTCTTTTTTGAGCCATCACCTAAAATTAGTAATCATAAGATTTCTTTAGATCAAAGCTACTTTTCTGTGGACGAATAGGTTAGGGGTTAGAGTGGATTAACGACCCTTACAGACAAATCAATCAGCAGTAGATTTATGAAAGCAACGAAAACCTTACTACTCACATTGGGCTTCTTTCTAATCATTGGGCTATCCTCATGTTCAGAAGAAGAAGTGCTTGGGGACACGATTAGTATTCCGGACAAGTTCTCTGTGGATATTCCCAACGCAATAAGCAATACGAATGGTGGTCTTAGCGCAAGAATTTCCGGAGACGGGGATGGCATTATTGAGGGTGATGAAATTTACGCGGCGCTTCCGCATTTTATAAGGTTAGGTGAAGCTTCCGCAGAAATTGTTGAGGTAACGCTGATAATTGGGGCTGTCCTTGAGCAATTAAATATCACATCTTACGAGTTTACTGATGAGACAGACGATCGGATGAAGAGAATAGATCTTACTGAAGATGTCATCAGAGGAGGGGTTAGCTACGAATTCGAAATGACCATGATTGACGTGGAGGATGGAGCACTGGCACTTCAACTGCTCTGGAACTCTTCGAATGGAGTAGAAGGGATTGGAATATTGCAACCTTTTAATATCAATAGAATAGAAAATTTGAATAACCCTGAGGCATTCTATCAAATTGAATACAGCGAAAATGACCCAGACTATGAGGCGACAATGCTGGTAACGATATCAGGAATAGATCTAGACGAAGATGCGAGTGGAACCATCGAGGATGATGAGAAAGGAAATATTGATAACCTGCAAATGTTTGTAGGTAAGAATGGAGATATCGTGGAAGTGAGAGGGAATTCCAATCACCCAGAAATCACCATTATTGATCAGAACTTCACAGGGGGAAGAAACTATGCATTTGTTGGACGCGGTGATGAAACGGCAGATATTGGCGTAGTAAATCTTTGGTTACCTCCATCAAGTCTTACCACCAATTCATTTGTCGAAGGTGGGGTTTATTCCGTGTTTAATGTGTTGGATGATGAAATAAAGGCTGTAGGTTTTGATGATCAAGATATTATTGATGGGATATTGGTAGAGGCGCAATCTCCTGCGTACTTTAATAGCAATGGATTTATGACTACAGGTGCCGATAATCGACCGGAAGGTTTTGAGGTAGCGTTTTCCAATTTGTCTGGTATGACTCCATTTGTTCCAGTGGAGGTAAGAGATTTAGCAATTAGTTTTTTGCAATAAGTTTAGGTTAGGTTGGTGTTTTATAATCCCGGTTCGTTGTGAGCTGGGATTTTTTCGTTTAATGATGCCTCGAAATTTTCTTTGATTTCCTCAATCTTGATATTTCTGGTTTAGGATTTAGGTCGATCAAATCAAAAGCGACTTCCGCATACTACTTTTTTTGACTGCCGATGGTTCTCAAGTAAACACCCAGCGCTAAG
>CAYYNA010000224.1:0-5626 GCA_964472815.1 uncultured Roseivirgaceae bacterium | reverse complement strand
TTCGTTTAGATAGGCAGCAATAATTGTCGTAGACATCAATTCCCCATGCGGAACAACCGTATCGTATGCAAACATCTCGTCCAGTTCCGAGACCACTAACAACTTTTGCTTTAAAGACTCCTCGAACATCAGGTATTGCTGAGGTACTTCAGTTAGCAAATCGCTGATTATTTCACGATGAAAATCAAACAACCCCTTCAGATCATCCTCGTACGGTTGCTTCTTGTAAGCCAAAGAAAGCAATGCTTCAAGATTATTGGTGGTCTTACCCATGGCAGATACTACAATGGTGAGATCTTTCTCGTCTAAAGACTCCACTATTTTAGATAAGTTCTTCACACCATTAGCATCTTTTACAGACGCTCCACCAAACTTAAAAACTTGCATCGCAATCGTTTTAAATCAATAAAAAGCTTACTTTCGCGATTCAGATTCATTAACTTAATAACCTAAACCGTAAAAATTAATGAGCAAAAGTAAGCTTGGCCTTCCGATCGGAACAACATTAGATCGATTTATCAAACAAAAGGAAGATGAATTCTCGTTTGCAACAGGGGAGTTATCACAACTTTTGAGAGATATAGCGCTGGCAGGCAAAATCATTAATAGGGAGGTAAATAAGTCTGGCCTTTTAGATATTGTAGGTCAATATGGTGAGAAAAATGTGCAAGGAGAAGATCAACAAAAGTTGGACGTCATTGCAGATATTCGATTCACAAGGGCACTTAGAAACGGGGGCATGACCTGTGCCATCGTTTCAGAAGAAAACAGTGAAATAATCCATCTGAATCCTAATTGTAGGTATGTGGTGGCAATAGACCCTTTGGATGGCAGCTCCAATATTGATGTCAATGTTTCTATCGGAACCATTTTTTCTATTTACAAAAGAATATCCCCTGTAGGCGGTCCTGTTCAAGAAGAGGATGTGCTGCAAAAAGGTACGGAGCAGGTTGCTGCTGGATACATCTTATATGGTTCTTCCACGATGCTGGTGTACACTACCGGCAGAGGTGTACATGGCTTTACACTGGAGCCAAGTCTTGGTGAGTTTGTTCTTTCGCATGATGAAATGCAATGTCCTGATGACGGCAAAATCTACTCCATCAATGAGGGAAACTTCTACAAGTTTGACCCCTGGGTAAGAGACTACATAGATGATTGCAAGCATAAGGGTCTCTCGGCTAGATACATTGGATCATTGGTTGGAGATTTTCACAGAAACATGCTAAAAGGAGGTATTTACCTATATCCGAATACGCAAAAGGATCCGAACGGTAAACTCAGACTACTATATGAATGCAATGCATTGGCTTTCATCGCGGAACAGTCTGGAGGAGTAGCTACCAATGGAAGTGAGCGAATTATGGAAATTCAACCTACATCATTCCATCAGAGATCACCTCTTTATCTCGGGTCATCGAAAATGGTGGAGTATGCCACGAGCTTCATCAAGAGCTATACTTTAGTCGAGTGATAACTTTCTGCTTTGTTCGATCAATAACCGCCTTTGCTAATAGATGGGCTATTTGATCGGGGTTTGCACAGGATAGTATTTGCTTAATCTTCGTCTCTGAGATGTCGATTCGGTATAGGAAGTTTAAAAGTTTAGCGAAATCCGCATCCATAAGGTGACTTATAGCTAATTTGAGTTCTTCTTGTAACCAATCAAAGCCCCTTTCTTGTCCTTCGAAGGACCAATTTTCCTCTAGTCCTAAATCCTTACAAATGAGTTGATAACTCTGCTGGACTATGGTAACTTCATCTGACATTGAATGAATACTACTTACTATGAAAAAAATACTAGTTCCCTTTATCCTCCTTGTCTCGTTTCTTTCCTATTCTCAAAATAAAGAAAAAGAGGAAGTCATGAAGGTTATCAACAATGTTTTTGAAGCAATGAGAACGAATGACAGCACCCTGCTAAAATCATGCTTTGTGGCATCACCAAACACATTTACAGTCTATGAAAATCAAGAAGGAAAAGTAAACCTGGCTTCTGGAGATTTCAGACGTTTTGTCGAAGCGGTAGGAAAACCAAAAGATGAAGTCTGGAACGAGCCCATCTGGAATGAGAAGGTGGAGATAGATGGAGGGCTTGCTTCCGTTTGGGTAGACTATGCCTTTTACAGAGACGATGAATTCTCCCACTGCGGTGTGGATGCCTTTCACTTGGTGCAGCAAGAGGGTGAATGGAAGATTTTCCATCTAGTGGATACCAGAAGAAAAGAGAACTGCGTATTACCCTAATTCTTCTATTTTTTCACCTTATCGGGGATCCATTGAAAGTCCTCTGACATTACTCCATCGATCAAGATATCTGTCAATTCGGTGGGAGGAACGGTAGTCTTTCGCTTTGCTAAATCCAACCATGCTCCATCCACATCAATCTTAGCAGAAAGCTCTCCATCTTTGGTGTAAATATTGTGTCTGAAGGACCATTTGGAGCCATCCTTTCTCAACTTCGAAATGGTAAAACCAACCTCAAACTCTTCATTCATACGAATCTCTTTGAAGAATCTCGTATCCTCTCTGAATAGGATTGGGCCCACCCCCATCTTTATGAGATGATCGAAGGGCATGCTGATATCTTCAAAGTACATCAGCCTAGCTTGGGCACAATAATCATTGTATGCTGTATGCCGCATATGGCCGTTCGGGTCCAGATCAGCCCATCGCACTCGAAACCTGTATTTTACCTCACTCACTTTTTTGTGGCTTTTCTGCTTCTTCAGAGGTTTCCTCTTTTTGGTTGAGAAGGTCAGGAGCTTGCTTTACTATTTGGTCGTACCAACTAACGACTTTTTTAATATCAGAGACATAGACTCTCGATTCGTCATAATCAGGAAGGATAAATTTCAGAAAGGACTTAAGCTCTTCTGAACTACTGTTTTTATCTAAGTCAGTATCTCCATCAAATTCCGCATGAATTTTTCGCATCACATCTTCCAATGGAGTAGCTCCTTCGGAATCAGTGGTGTAGATAGATATCTCAGAAAGCACACTTACTTTGTTATGCATGGTGGCTACCATCTTCTTCTTGTGCTCATCCAGTGACTCTAAGATTACACCTGTACGCGTTGGGTTAATAATTCTGAAAAGGGTCCCTTTGCCAGAAACTGCTGCTAAATCGCTAAAATCCATAGGTTCAAATTAAGGTTGCAAAAATATAAAAAAGGGCCGCACCAAAGAATCCATCTCTGATACGACCCTGCCTTAGAATTGCTTATCTTATTTACTTCGTAATTAGCATTTTTAATGGCTTATCATTCTCATCTGAAATCAGATAGTAGAGACCCACAGGAACGGACGAAATGTCTATTCTCTCTCCATTTGCAGTCTCTGCAGATAAGATCGATTTTCCTGAAACGTCAATCAATTTCCATTTGATGGACTGATAGTCTCCACGGATGTACATAAACTCACGCGCAGGGTTTGGATAAACTATAAGTTCAATTTCATCCTCTACTCCCAGTGCAGGTATGTTCACAGTAACGCTAAATTCAAATGAGGCCTGTCCCCCATTTCCATCTAGTGCAGTGACCGAAATTACAGCGGTACCAACCCCAACTTCCGTAAGTGTAAGTTCAGAGCCGCTGACAGCAACCGTCACTACAGACTGATCACTAGAGCTTACTTCGTAAGTGAATGCGTCTCCGTCTTCATCTGTAAATAATCCACTCAAGTCAAAAGAAGAAGTGCTGAACCCTCCAGCAAGCTCCTGATCATCAATCTCACTAGCAACGATAGGCGCATCGTTCACGTTAGTAACAGTCACGCTAAAAGAAGCAGCAAGAACTCCCCCATTTCCGTCATTTGCTTCCACGGTAATATTCGAGGTGCCATTCCCTACTTCAGAAAGCACAAGGCTATTCCCATCAACAGATGTAGTGACTGATTCCGTATTTGATGATACCGCAGTAAATGTCAGTGCATCTCCGTCATCATCAAGGTAGAATTCGGATAAATCAAGTGTTGTAGATCCAAAATCTTCCAGAAGCTGCAAATCAACAAACGTCTGAATCAAGCTTGGCGCATCGTTCACATTGATCACTTCTAGCGAGTAGGACTGAGAAATAATACCTCCATTCGAATCATCTACCCTGATGCTAATGTTGGAGGTTCCTACATTCTCATTCAACGGAGTACCTGAGAGATTGGAGTTACTTAGCGTCAACCAGTCTGGTTTTTCACTTACCGAATAAACTAAGATATCTCCATCCACGTCGCTGAAAAGTGTTTCGATATCCAGGGTGTAAGCTACATCTTCAGTTGCCGATGTAATGGTTGTCACTTGCGCAACCGGAACGTCATTTACCGGAAGTACAGTGACGATAAAGCTCACTTCTTGACTTGCTGTACCGTCCGTCACGGTCGATACAATGGTTGATGATCCATTTGCATTGGCAACCGGGTTCAAGTTTATCGTGAACCCTCCACCTAAGACCGACGAAGAAATAGCTGAAGCTTCAACTACGGTTTCGTCGGATGAGGTGAAACTTACCGTCAACTCATCTAACGTATTATCCACGTCAGATGCTGAAAGGAAGACACCTGACAACTCGCTATCCTCATTCACCTCTGCATCAGCGATTTCTCCCAAAATGGGTGTATCGTTAACTGGAGATACTTCCACATCGAAAGAAACAAAGTTGGCTTGTGAGGCCACAGATCCAAACAAGAAGAACGTCTCTGTTCCGAAAAAATCGGTCTCTGATTCAAACGTGATGACACCTTCAGCACTTACCGTGGCAGTGATAAAGCCTCCACCAGTTAAGGAGTATTCGAATACAGCATTCGGATCGTTGAGATCTTGGAATACATCCGAGATATCCAGAGTAGATGTGATGAAATCCTCGCTAAGCAGTACATTATCTATATCCTCTACCACAATATTTGCTGCTGTTTGCACAAATACGAATGCAATCGTCTGACTTACCTCAAACTCCCCGTCTGAGGCAGTAATGGTTACATCCTCAACTGCATTGAAATTATCACTTGGTGCTACCGTCAAGATCCCTTCCTCCTCACTCAATGCGATTTCTGTATTTCCGCTAAAGGAGTAGGTCAAATCAGATCCGCTCTCCACGTCATTGAAATATGCGCTGAGATCGATGGTATAATCAGGAAAGCCAGCTACGATTCGCTGCGTGACGAACGTCTGAATAATCTCCGGAGCATCATTGACTGGAGTAACCTCCAATGTGAATGTCTCCGCTACTGAGACGGAAGTTGGATTACCAAGTCCATCATTCGCAAATACACTTATCTCAAAAGTTCCATTTACGTTCGATAGCGGAGTAATTGTGATGGTTCCATCTGAAATGGATACCTCCAATGAAGAAGGATCGCTCACCTCCACACTGTAACTAAATACTGCGAGTGTTGCATCAGCATCAGTAGCCGTAGCGATAAAGGTCAGACTATTGTCTTCTTCTATGGTTGCGTTAGGAATTTCCGCTACAACAGGACTATCATCCACATCCAATACTTCCACATCAAAACGCCTAAAGGCCACATACTCCTCCTCTGTATCTACTTCGGTCACTACCACACTGATAGATACCAGACCAAAGAAATCATTTGAAGGAGAAATAGTAATTATCCCATCGGCATAAGTGGCTGGAAC
>CAYYNA010000223.1:0-5636 GCA_964472815.1 uncultured Roseivirgaceae bacterium | reverse complement strand
GATTGAGGTTTTTGTTAGTCATCTTGAGGATTTCGTTCTCCTCGCCATTTTCAGGGTAGTCAATTACGATCTTAAAGATGAACCTATCCAATTGAGCTTCTGGAAGTCTATACGTCCCCTCCTGCTCGATAGGGTTCTGAGTTGCCAACACCATGAAAAGATCCTCCAGTGCATAGGTATCACCATCGCTGGAGACTTGTCGCTCTTCCATGACCTCAAACAAGGAGGCTTGTGTCTTTGCGGGAGCTCGATTGATCTCATCAATTAAGATGAGGTTAGAGAAAATAGGACCCTTCTTATATTCAAAAGCAGTAGTCTTCGGGTTGAAAACCGAAGTTCCTAAAACGTCGGAGGGCATCAAATCTGGAGTAAACTGAATTCTCTTAAAATCAGCCGCCACCAACTTGGCAACAAGCTTAGCAGCCAAGGTCTTAGCAATACCGGGGACTCCTTCGATCAGAATATGCCCACCCGCAAAAAGTGCAGTCAATGATAGGTCCAAAAGTTCTTGCTGTCCTATCAGTGCTTTTGATGCTTCTTTTCTTAACCTATTGATCTTCTCCGCCAGCTGGCTCAGGTCAATTCTATTTTCAAAATCACTCATACAAACTGTTCAATTTTTTTTGATAAATCGATTAATGTCTTTTCCTCAATCTGGGACTGATCGCGTACTTTCACTATTAACTCAAACGTCTGAATCACTTCATCTATCACAACGCCTGACTTTGCACTGAGGTGCTTGTAGAATCTCTCAGAATAGTCGATGTTCAGATAATACCTTTCCCGAATATCTCGTAGAAAATGGTTAACCAGTCGCTGGGCTGCCCTTTTATGATTCCTCTCTCGGAAGAATAGCGCCCCTAGTGTTTTAACGTAATCTACCGTGGCATTTGCCGGTGGAGTTATTACCGGAATTGGTCGTTGCGTTCTTCGCGAACTGACAACAAGGAAGACCAAAAGAATTACCAAACCAAGATATAGCGACCACCTAAGCGGAGGCTGTTTCAAAAAGTAGCGAAAAGGAGTTGTTGCCTCCCCTTTTCCAAGTTGATAAAACTGGGTGAAATGTGTTTTATTCTCGGGCAGCAATGAGAGCATTGTAGCAGCAGCGGTGTAATTCTCATTGAAGAGCAGACCAAAGTTGGTGAAAATGTAGGGGGTCGAGCTTAAAATCAATTTTCCTTCTCCTAGGTCTTTGGAGATGAGGATGGGCTTGTCCTCTAAGGAAGCTCTTACCTCCCACTCACTGTCTTCCTCGAGCTTGAAATAATTAGAGACAAGTGAAAAAGGATATTCGTAAGTAGTTGAATCTGAAAGTCGAATGGTACTTGTCGCGGCTTCAAAAAGTGTTTGGTTTAAGGCGTGAAAGCTGAAGTCTACATCAAAACCCAGTGAATCTCTAAGCACGGGTGAAAACTGGTTTGCTCCAATTAAGACATTAACTCCACTATCCAATTTCGAAACAAGGTTGCGATAATCAGCACCAGCAACTTCGGCCACATCTGAAAGAACCAACAAGTTTTCAAGCTTTGATAGCTCGGAGATGGTTTTGTTCGAAACCTCAAATGCCCCGTCAAAAAGATCGTCAGATCGCTCGGATAAAATATAAGCACCAAAAGGGTTCTTATCTTGAGAGCTAAAGGTTACCGTCCAGTCGATAGGCTTTGGAGCTAGGAAGCTGGTAGCCACATAAGCTACAAAGAGCGCAATGAAAAGAAATAAAAACTTCCGCTCTCCCTTTCTCATTTTATCTTCTCTAGCTTTTTGGACAATTCATCCCCTCTCTGAAACTCTTCTTTGCTGGCATCAAAATCACCGTACCAGATGTATTCAAACAACTGAGCAATTTCCTGATAGAGCTCTGCGAATTCGCCCTTGAGTTCTTTCTGATAGTCGTAGGGAGACTTCCATTCCTTCAATTGGATTTTCTCATTTCTAGAAAGTGAGACCAATGTTCTCAAGTAGAGGTACCGTATTGCAAGTTTGAAGTTCTCTTCGTTTAAAGCCTCTCTAATAAGCGGGTCAAAATCTTCATTTTTTGCCGCCGAAATTCCTGGTCCCGCCGAACGGTAGGATTGATAATCTGCAGTCAGACCACCACCATACCTTAACTTCAGAATGTAAAAGACTGCTCCACCCACAACAACAAGCAACACGAGATAGTAGGCAATTTTTGTAAGCCAGGGGGTATTAGGGTTAAGAAAGATCTCTTGAAGCATGCTTTGAAGCCACCAGGAAATACGTTCCCAGATAGATGGAGGCTTCACAGTGTAATCCATGTAGTCAAACGTGCTCTGTTGAGCATATTCGCGCATGGCAGCTTCATCATAAACTCTAGAAGAGCTGTATTGCCCTTTTAGCAGCGAAAGCGTGCAGACAAGTAAGAAGACACCAACAAGGCGGTAGCTATTCCTTATCAAAACCTTCGATTTCATTCATCAAACCTCTACCCTCAGACCTTTCCACCAGATTAGCATACTGATATCCCCAAGCCAGCAGTGGAATACAGTAAGTCAGGTATCCGCCTACCATGGAGATAGCAAAAGCAGCAGTCATATAACCGTTAGTAAATAATGCGAAAATAGCAGTTGGGTCTCCGGGATTGTTTGCTGATTCCTCAATCAAAGTGAAAATGTTCGCGAAGTAAACCACCATGAATGGCAATGAAAACACAAGCTGAATAACATAGGCCAGTATGTATCCAACAAATCCAACCCCGAAGGTACTCCACCATTTTCCTCTCAATAAGGTAAACGTTCTGCCTAGTGCTCCAGGAGCTGACACATCTTCGAAAACATAGGTTACGAAAGCTAGTGGCAAAACAAATAGTAGGAATACCCCAGGCAGGATGAAAAAGAAAAACGCGAAGAAGACCATGATTGCAATCAGGACTCCTAAGATCAAAATACCCCCATATTTCTTAAAGGAAAGCTTAAAAACATCACCGATGGCCGTCTCTTTCGCAACACCTTCATTGTACAATCGGAGATAGGTCAGTGATACAGCGATGATCATAGAGCCTGCCAACCAACTTATTAAAATCAACAAGAAATAATTGCCTCCCAGAACAGCAAACAGGTTAAAAGCTTGCAATTCGTCTGCAAAATCAAACGCATCCGTCATAGAGGAGAAAAGATTCCTAAGCAGCAAACTCATCAGCAATGCCACAGGTCCACCAATGAATAGTAGATTGAGAAACAACCTTCCGATGTTCTCCCTGAGAAACTCAATGGTCGCATTCATCTTCGCTCCAAAATCCCGAAGCTTATAAAACTCAATTCGTGGTTCTGACATCTCGATAGGTTTTGATGGGTAAAACAATAAAATAGCACACAACTAAAGCAAGCGAACTTAAAATTATCAGCAGTTTAGCGGCTAGAGGCCATTGCGTGTACCGGGTCAAAAAAGATTCAATAAATCCAGCCAAAACAAAAAAAGGAAAAAGCCCCATGACGATCTTTAACCCACTCATTGCAGCTTTCTTGAAGGAGTATCCTCTTGGAAAAGATCCAGGAAAAAGAAGACCATTGCCCATTTTTATCCCAGCACCTCCTGCTATGACGATCGCTGAAATCTCAATGGTTCCGTGCACCCAAACCGACAATAAAGTCTCATCGAGAAAACCTTGTTGAACAAAGAAATAATGAAAGACGCCAAGCATAACTCCATTTCGAAAAAGGATCATCCCCGTACCTGCAGAAGTGAAGAATCCAAAAATGAAGGCTATGAACGAAACCCTGATATTATTGGATGTGATTGCAAAGAACATGTACCACTGATCCATACTTCCATACACTCCCATTGGGTCCCCCTTCTTGATATTCTCCAGGGTCATATCCACATAAGCATCTCCTAAAATCAGCCTGGCGAAGGTTTGGTCATTGGCCGTACTGATCACACCAACTAACACACCCACAGCCATTATTAGAAATGAGTACAGCATCGGTTTTGCCGCCATTGACATTTCGTAGGGAACTTCAAACTTCCAAAACCTAGCGAACCTGCCTTTGCTTTCAGGTCTGTTTCTGTAGATCAGGTTATGGATCTTCAGACTCAGCTTATTGAGATATACTGTGAGTGAGGTCTTTGGGTACTTGGCCTTTGCAAACGCGAGATCCTCTGTCAGGTGTACATACATCTTCGTCAGATCATCTGCAGAAGGCTCTCCCGTACCCAGCTGTTTCTCGTAGCTAGTCCATTTCTGCTGATTCAATTTGACGAATACTGCCTGCTTCATTAATTGCTTTCAAATATGCGGAATATTGTGGATGGAAAACAAAGTTTTCTGATAATTGCACTGATTTCTTGAACAGGAAGATCAAGGTTAGAAATGCCAAAATTTGTAACGAATCAAAACATAGAAATAGACCTAGAGCTTGGCAGCCTAGGGGATCGGGTAATTGCATTTTTCATCGATGCAGTCATCCTTTTTACCATTGTCTTTATTTCTTCTGTTTTCATATCTAACCTTTCGTTGGAACCCTGGATGATCGGCATCATCTACATTCCATTAATGTTTTACTCGTTTGCCTTTGAGTATTTTGGAAATGGTCAGACGCTAGGCAAAAGAGCTATGAACATAAAAGTCGTACGGCTGGATGGATCCACGCCTACTGTAGGTGGGTATCTGCTTCGGTGGCTTTTTCGCATCATTGATCTTTGGTTATACCCAATGGTCTTTGCACCGGCCGTCATTACGATCATCGCGACCAAAAACGGTCAACGAATTGGAGATGTGGTAGCTGGAACCACCGTCATCAAAATTAGAAATGTGGGAGCGGCACAAGCATTTAAGAGTGTAGCTAAGGATGATCACCAAATCACTTTCCCAGCTGTGAAGTCGCTAAGCGACGATCAAGTGGAGCTAATTAAGAAAGCACTAAAGATGAGAAAGCAAGGTTTCAATCAAGAAGGAGTGACAGTACTTGCTCAAAAAATAAAAGAGAAACTGAAGGTCGATTCAGATCTTCCCGATGTGAAGTTTCTTTATACCATCATTGCAGATTACGAGTACCTCGCGAATCAGACATTCTAAACAAAAAAGCCCCTTTCGGGGCTTTGAGTTTTACTTCTTTACAACCAATGTGCCTGCAATCATATCGTGCAAGGCTTGCTTTTTCTCGGTGAATCCTGCCATGATGTATCCGATGAATAGGATAATCCCTGATACAATTTTTCCAAGCTGTCGAATGAGCGCTTTTCCAATGTCCAACTTCCCACCTTTTTGATCAGTCACCTTTAAACCCAATGCCATTTTGCCAATTGTTCCTTGATACTTGCTCGCCTCCATTATCGTGAAGTAAAGAATATTGATAATTGTACCAATCAAACCTCCGGCAAAAATTAAACCGCCTATCGCAGTGGCAACAGCTAGAATATCGCCATCGGTCATTGAATCAAAATCGATCCCACTAGACGCACCAATTCCAAAACCAATAGCACCTAAAATTGGGAATAGTACAAACCAGTTGACCATGTTAAGGATAATTGCATCAATTAAGTACGCAATAAATCGCATCCAGAATCCTGCATATTTGCTTTGAGCCATAATTTATTTGTTAGGTTAATAGTAAATGAAATTATGTTTTTTTGATGTAAATCGAAAATCGACTCTTGACGTCATTAATTCTGAAGGG
>CAYYNA010000222.1:0-5676 GCA_964472815.1 uncultured Roseivirgaceae bacterium | reverse complement strand
GCGTATTCGTACAAAAAGGTCAATGGCAATCTCAAAAAGAGCAACCTAAACTTCGGCACAGTCGGGCCAACCAGCTTGTTTAGCACCATCGAGGACATGAATAAATGGGCATACAACTTCACAGAAATGACCATTGGCAATAAACGTATTTTTAAATCGATGGATCAACATATCGGATCGGAGTATGCAAGAGGTCAATTTGTGACCAATTACAAGGGATTTAAAATGATCTGTCATTCTGGATCTGATGCGGGATATCGTCTCTACTTTGCAAGATTTCCCAAGCTAGGCTATGAATTCTCTCTCTTTGCCAACGCTTCTTACATCAGTGCTTATGATGAAATCCTAAGACTGATTGATTTCTACCTGCAGGATGAGTTTCCAAAAGAAGAGGATGAGATTGATTGGGAAGAACCATTTAAGTACAAAGAAGATTTTATTACCCTTTCCAATGATGAATTGAAAGCTTTTGAAGGTAGCTACTACGATAAAGAGCGTAAAGATTTCTGGAAAGTATTCCTAGTCAATGACACATTGCGTTGCTATGGAAAACTGTTAGAAGATACTGTAAAGCTTAATCCTGTAGGTCCAAAAAACTTCAAGGTACCAGGTAGTCCTTTTGATGTCTCGATCAATTTCAAAGAAAACGACTATGACGAGCCCATTCTGGAGTTCAGGATTCCTGACTATGCATGGCTATGGAATGAAAAGAAAATTAGCGTAAATAAGGCTGATTATGTTGGGAGCTATTACAATAAGGAACTAGATGTGCAATACGACCTGATTGAAAGAGAAAATGAACTCTACCTGACACATCAAAAACTGGACGACATCAAAATTGCTCCAATCAATGATTCGTATTTTATGTCACAAAATCGCAACTTCTCTGATATAAGATTCGAGAGAAATGATGCTGGAAAAATCCAGACATTCTCAGTGAAGAATGGAGGAGTGGAAAACATGACTTTTACGAGGAAGTAGTAGAAAAGATCAAGAGGGTAACAAAAAACCCGGCAATGTCGGGTTTTTTTTGGGTCCGTCGAGAGCTCCCATCAAATCTTCATTAGAAGTAGACCGCCTACAAACGAGCTAAGTAGTCTCTTAGATTGGTTTCCACATCCAACTCCATTTTCTTCTTGAGACGATAGAGGCTCTTCTTAGCTGCCTCAGGAGTCGTGTTGGTGATGGAAGCGATTTCCTTTCGCTCCATACCTACACGTAGATAGGCACAAATCCTTAGGTCATGTTGTGTCAGGTTGGAGAATTTATCTTTCAGGACGTTGAAAAATTCAGGATGCACTTTCTCAAACTGGTACATGAACGCTGACCAGCTTTCTTCGCTGAGGTTGGAGTTAATCGTTCGCTTGATCTCTTTCAGGTCAGGGATCACCTCATCGTCCACCTTTTCTGTCAATCCGCCGATCTGCGTACCCAACTGTTGTAGCAGCGAGTTTCGTTCGTGCGAAAGCATCGTGATGGTAGTTAGCTCCCTTTCTTTCAAGGCCAGGGTTTCCTCTGCCATTTTCTTTTCGGTATCCCGCAACTGGGAGATGGCTTCATTCTTTTTTGAAAGCTCTTGGTTCTTTTGTTTTTTGAGCAGGTAGGAGCGGTAAAGAATAATCAGTATGATGATAGAGAGTGTCCCTCCGCCAATGGCTGCCTGCTGAATCAATCGCTCTTTTTCTAGTTCTTTCTCATAGAGCTCTGCTTGTTTTTCTTTCTCAAGTTCAGCTCTTTTCATTTCCAGTTCGAGCTGATTTCTATAGATAACTTTCGAAATTGCTTTTGTTTGCTGATTAACGTTTAGCTTTTTATTGAGAGAATCAAGTTTTTTTACATAGCTAAGCGCTTCTTCAAATTTCTGTAAGTCAGTAAGAAGTTTGTAAATCAGTTCATAAGACTTGATCTTGGCTTCTACGTCTTTTGACTGATTTGTGATAGAAATTAGGTCTTGCACTTCTTTGTTATCAATTTTTTGAGACAGCTTTCTTTTGCTTCTAAGTAGGTCGCCAACCAGCAATATTGATTCAGTCATACTTCTATTCTCCACCACTTTTAATCCTTTATTGGCGTATGATATCGATAGGTTATAATTCATTGAATCATAGGCCATTTCACTCAAGGAATGGTATGCGTCGACCATTCCGCTGGGAAAGTCTAGCTTTTCAGATAGGACTAAAGCCTTGGTGTAGTAAGAAATCGCAGAATCAGTTTGAGACATATTTTTATATATATCCCCACGATATTGATAGATGCTGATAGGCAGATCAATATCCTCAAGTTCAAAGGCTAATTTTTCTGCGGTTCTATTGTACGACAATGCCTTTTCATACTCATCCAGCTTTAAGTAGATGTCAGCGATGTTGGCATTGAAAACAGGCCTAAGATCATCCAACCCGGACGTATCTGCAATCGCAATTAATTGATAATATTTCTGTATTGCTTGAACATAACTGCCTTTCTTCACAAGGGATAAGGCTATCAGATTGTTTGTTACACAGTAATTATGTACTCTATTCAATCCAGATTTCCAATCTTCCTGCATAGCAATGCTTTTTTCAGCATAATGAATAGAGGAGTCATACATACCAACATCAAAAAAAAGATTCGCTTTTGCAGAGAATATGGTGTTTACCTGGGTGTGATAATCAACGCTGGCAAAAGCTGCATAAGCACTATCAAGAAGTATAAATGCTTTATCGTAGTTTGCGAGATTTGAACATGTAATGGAATAGAAATTATAAGAATTACCTATCAACCATGCGTACTCTTTTGGTTCTAATTGGTCTTTATGGCCCTGAATGAACTGGATCGTCTCTTCGTATTTGATAGATGCCTCATTGAAATCTCCAAGATGGTCAAGTAGCAATGATTGCATGAAAGCGAAATAACCCTCGCCGTAAGAGTAATTCGCCTCAGCACAAAGCTTTTTTTGTTGAATAGTCATTTTGTACGCATGACTTAAGTTCGTATCTGCTAAGTCCCACACTTTAGCAATTGCTGGTTTAAGAGAGTCTTTTTTGTTTTCTGAAAAGTATGGATTTGATACACTTTTGCGAGAGTCAAGATTGTCAGTTACTTGGGCCCTTCCAAATAATGTAAGTGCTACCAGTAACCCAAAAAGTAGTTTTTGCATAGCAATCGACTTTTAGAGTATTCTTTCAAGTTAGAAATTTAGTCGTTCTCATCCCTTCCTCTATCCTGTACTAGACACAATTCATCGTGTCTTCAATGGATGTCCCCGCTTTGTCCCCGCCTCATTTTAGCATTTCAGGCATGCATTCCCACTTATTTGCTCAGTCTTACCTAAACGACAGTGTGTTGGGTGGATGCAAATAAGACAAATCATGATTGCCCTAAATCGAGTGAAATTTTTGAATCATGAAATACCAAAAGCCATGAAGAGAAAAATTGTATGTATTCAATTATTAATGATAACATTGGGTGGTTTGACCGCTCAAACACCTGCTACTAAAATTAGCTTTCAGCCCATCTTAAAAGAAGATACGCCTCAGATACAAACAGATTTCGGGTTTTCTGAGGCCGGTTCTAGTGCCATTTATGATATGGATGGGGATGGGGACAATGATTATCTGTTGATTTCTTATTTCGGCTATTACAAGACGATAGGATTTCTCAATGATGGCAATGGCGCCTTTACAAAAATCCAGCATGACATTGAGTTCAATGTTGGTACAGCAGAGATATATCCTGATTTGCTACATGGCGATTTAAACAATGACGGAATTGAAGATCTTATTATAACGGGTGAAAGGTTTACTAATGACTTTCCTAATAAAGATTTGGGTACCAGGGTCTATTTTGGAGATACCGATGGGAGTTTAAATTATCAGGCATCAATCAACTTGCCTTCTTCCTATTTTGGCTTTCTCGCACTAGAAGACTTAACTGGAGATGACGTCCTAGATATTTTGGTCAATCAACCTTCGGAGGGTGGTGTGTTACTATTTGAAAACGATGGTTCCGGGAATTTTACCCAAAACCTGATAACCGATCTTCCGACCAGTCTATACTCCTGGAACGTAACCATTTCTGAACCTTACAATGGAGTTAGAGACATTGTGATTGATGCGCTGAATGCCTCCTTTACGGGGGCCGCTCACTACATATACCGATACGATGGTACGAACTATACGTTGGTTGGGGATCATATCATCCCTGGCGTGGAGGTCGAGGATCATACCCATTTTGGGGACGCGAATGCAGATGGATATCCTGATATCTTTTATATCAACACATTTTCTGCTAATGGCGCAAGACTATATCTGAATGACGGAACGGGAAATTATACCGAAAGCACACCTGAGAGTTTCGAGGATATCATTGAGGCATATACCTACAACATGTCTATTGCGGATTTAAACAATGATGGTGCAGATGAACTGGTGTATTACAAACCGAATGAAGAGGAACAGGGAGGAGATCTGAAGATTCTTTGGAATGATGGGACGGGGGAATATGCAGAAGCGATTTCATTAGCTAATGCAGGACGATCGTTTTTTCATGATGTTTCGGTTGGAGATATAAATGATGATGGCTACCTCGATATATTTCATCTGGGACAATTCTACGGCGGTCGTAGACGCTTTTTTCAAAGCTGGATCAATGATCAGGCGGGTGGATTTGATGAAGTCCTGGTCAATCCTGAGCTACCGGTTTTTGATGGAGAAAGTCGGTTTGAGGATGTGAATGCAGACGGCTATCCAGACCTGATCTCGTCCGGCAGTATCTATGATGAAATGGATTCTGTATTTAAAGTAGCAAGTTATCTCCACTACAACGATGGGACGGGGCAATTTACGCCTGTATCTTCTCATGGAATAGATAGTCTCGGTAAGTCATCCATAGCGTTGGCTGATGTTGATGGCGATGGGACCAACGAAATGGTCATTGCAGGAGAAACCAATGCTGGTGATGCAGTCACCCACCTGTATAAAAATATCGGTGGCGCGTTTAGCCATGATGTAGAAAACACCCTAAAAGGTGTACGTAGTGGTGCAGTAGAATTTCTGGATGCCAATGAAGATGGCCAGCCGGACTTGCTTATTGTGGGTGAAAATAACCTGGGCAATGCTTCTACTACACTTTACCTTAATAACGAAGGGAGGTTCACTGAGACCCCTTCAGGCCTTGATGACTTCAAGAATGCTCAGTTGGCCATTGGCGATCTGAATGATGACAAAATCGATGATTTGATCGTGTGTGGAGAAGATGCAACAGCAACACTTGTCACTGCGACCTACCTGGGCAATGGCGATGGAACGTATAGTAAAGACCTTATCCATTCTTTCGTGGCTGCTGAGGTGCCAAGGCTGGCAGATATTGATGAAGACGATGACCTGGATGTTTACCTGGCTGGTAACGGGAGGCAAAAGATCTTTCTAAACGATGGCACGGGCTCCTTTTCCTTGCATCAGGATTTGGATAATGTGTGGAATGCCGAAACGCAATTTGATGACGTAGACCTGGATGGTGACCTGGATTTTATTGCTACCGGTAATTGGGATGGTGGTGACCTGATCATTGCTCCAGTCACCTATCTGTTTTCAAACACAGGAGGAGTGTTTACTAAAGAAGAGCATATCCCATTTATTGGTGTGCATGATGGATCGTTAGATTTTGTAGACATAGACGGTGATCTGGACAATGATTTAG
>CAYYNA010000221.1:0-5753 GCA_964472815.1 uncultured Roseivirgaceae bacterium | reverse complement strand
ACTAGTTCTACTTTATCATCTTGCTTTGCTTGGTCAATGTACCCGGTAATTTTTGTGAATGCCCGTTCATCAATTACGGCATTTACAAAATTGCCAAAATCTTCCGGTGATCCCATTTTGATTGACTTCAGGTCCTCTATCAAATATTTTTTCACATCCCCCCAAAGGTTACTAGGAATGTAAGCTCGTGATGCAGCACTGCATTTTTGACCTTGGAATTCGAATGCTCCACGGACTAGTCCGGTTGCCAGTTCTTTTGCATCAGCAGATTTGTGTGCAACTACAAAGTCTTTTCCTCCAGTTTCTCCAACTATGCGAGGATATGTCTTATAGTGATCAAGATTTTGCCCGATTGTTTTCCAAAGCGCCTTAAATACACCGGTGCTTCCAGTAAAGTGGAGGCCCGCAAAATCTGGATGCTTGAAAACAATATCTCCAGCAACTGGACCATCTACATATATTAGGTTGATCACCCCGTCTGGAAGGCCAGCTTTCTTGAATACTTCCATAATCACCTGAGCAGAGTACACTTGAGTGTAGCTCGGCTTCCAAACGACAGTGTTGCCTAGCATGGCAGGTGCTGCTGGAAGATTTCCTGAGATCGCCGTAAAATTGAAAGGAGTGATGGCAAATAAGAACCCTTCTAGAGGTCGATACTCCATCCTGTTCCAGATTCCATCTGAAGATTCTGGTTGCTGCATGTAAAGCTCCTGCATGAAAGAAACATTGAATCTGAGGAAGTCAATGAATTCACAAGCTGCATCGATTTCGGCCTGGTGCGCATTTTTGCCTTGACCTAGCATAGTTGCCGCATTTATTTTTGCTCTATAAGGGCCTGCTATGAGATCGGCTGCTTTCAGGAAAATGCTCGCTCGATTTTCCCAAGTCATATTTTCCCAGTCTTCTTTGGCACTTAAGGCAGCATCAATTGCTGCCTGGACATGAGAAGCATCTCCCTCCGAAAAATGACCCAACACGTGCTTATTGTCATGAGGGCAGGTCATTTCAATTTTAGTCTGGGTATGTACTTCCTCACTACCGATAAACATGGGAGCTTCGATTTTTGAAGCATACATCTCCTTGTAAGTAGCCAATAATTCCTCACGCTCTGAGCTACCAGGGGCGTAGTTCAGCACAGGTTCATTCACTGGAGTTGGGACGAAAAAATTTCCTTTGGGCATGGTTTATTTTGTTTATAAAAAGTTGTCGCAAAATTACAAGATTAGGACAATCAAGTCCTGCAAAATAAGGATCTCTTTAGAATAGTTTGATCAATTCTAGGTGGGATTGAACGGTGTATTCAGCGAGTGACTTTTTCCTGCCAGAAGGGTCGTAAAACACGGATTTCATTCCTACATTCTTTGCGCCCGAGATGTCTGTTTTAGGATTGTCTCCGATCATTATGCTATTTGATAGTGTGGCACCAGTTTCCGATAGCGAATAGTGAAAGATTTCTTCTGATGGCTTTTTGTGACCAGTGCACTCAGACGTAATAATTTTTTCAAAAAAGTCAGATATGCCAGAGTTCCTCAGCTTTCTTTCCTGAGAATCTTGAAATCCATTGGTAATAATGTGAAGTGAGTACTTTTTTTCTTCAAGATACCTTAGCGCAGTAATTGAGTCTGGCATTAGGTAGGGCTTAGTAGAACAGTTTAGAAAGTAGTAATTAGAGGCATCTTGTGCATTTTCTGTACTGACTCCAAGTTTTTGGAAAACTTCTGAAAACCTGTGCTGCTGGATGTGATTTCGGTCGATCTTTCCATGGTTATAGAGATGCCAAAGATTATCATTTACCTCGAAGAAAGTCTTTACGAACTTTTTGATTGTAATTCCCGAGGAAGAGAAACCATTTTGATCGAAAATCTCTGATAGTGTTTCCCTCGCACTTCGGTTATAATCCCATAGCGTATGGTCGAGATCAAAAAAAATATGCTGAATGTTCTTCACTTTCTGTAGCTTCTGGCTTCTATTTTGTTTTTTGCCAGCGCCAAGTTAGCATCCATGGTTTGATATGTTTCAAGATCCTGCTGCAGCAGGGGATCTTTGCTTAGAAATTCAAAAATCTGACTGACCATATCGTACCCTTCTTCCTTTATGCTATAAAATACCCACTGGTCATATTTTCGGAAAGTAACCAAACCAGCATTTTTTAGATACGTTATATGGCGTGAAGTCTTTGTTTGGGTAAAATCCAGAATCGACTCAAGGTCAGAAATGCAAAGCTCTTGTTTTCTGTAGAGGAGATGAATAATACGTGTCCTGGATTCGTCTGAGAACGATTTGAAAATCTGGGTACCGTACGAAAGATTGAAGTTTTTGAGCCTCATTTTTTCGCTACTTTTACGGAAGTTAAACTTTTCTGGTTTAAATGATCTTATAATGGAAAAGAAGTTGGTTTGAGATTCGCCTTTTTGATCATATCTGTTCTTCTGTTAAATACTGACTTACAATCTCAAGTAAAGAATGAGAGAGAGGTGATTCAGTTTACGGGCGTTGTGTTTGGGATTGATAGCACCAATGTGATCCCGGGAACTCATGTATACATCCCGAAATCTGGGAGAGGCACAACGACGAATCCTTACGGTTTTTTTTCAATGCCTGTACTAGAAGGCGATAGTATCGTATTTAGCGCTGTTGGTTATAAACGATCTTACTACATCGTGCCCGAACACAAGAAGGAATCAAGCTTACGGGTCATCATTACATTAGAAGAAGACATCAGCTTTTTGGAGGAGGTTGAAATTAAGCCTTATCCTACTGAGAGTATGTTCAAAGAAGCCCTGATCACCATGGAGCTTCCTAACCAAAAGGAATATGCAAATATTTATCAGTGGCTGAATAGTGAAATCATGACAAGAGCCTATTTTGATTTACCCGCTTCTCCCAATGCAAATGCCCAATATATGCTAAATCTGCAGCGTCAATCATACATTAACAGGTATTCGCCTCCGCAAAACCAGCTACTGAATCCATTTGCATGGGGACAGTTCATCAATTCCTTAAAAAGGAAAAACAAATGACTTCTCACTTGTAGCTTACCAGCTAGGCTGCTATGATCCACAATTGATATCCACTTTGGCTTTCGAGCAGGGACTATATTGTGCCGTCAAACGATGAATGAAAGACTTTAAACCCATTGTCAGACTTACATTTTTTTAATATTTTACAATAAAATTCTAAGAATTTATTTTCATCTTCATTTAATTTAATGAAGATTAGTATGAAAAATTGTGACATTTTTGTGTAAGGAGTTTTCCTCTTAACTATAAAACTATGACTGACCCCATTTCACCGGAATTACTTGGCAACTGGAATACCTACGGAGGCTACTTATCTTTAGCTGTAGCAGGTGTAGGATTACTAATTCTAATTGGCCATTATTTGAAATTAGTTGCGACTAGTGATTTCAAAACAAGATACGACTACATCAATATGCATGAGATCAACATGCTATGGAATGGAGTATTGTTGGTTATCATCGGTGGTACGCTGTTTTTCAATACAATTTTTGACGAGTCTAATTGGCTTTGGTTTTTCGTGCGAGTTTTCATGAGCTCGATGTTCGCGGTTATCCTCGGGGTAATAGTTCAGAACATATTGAAGTTTTACTATCCGTTTTTCATTGAGAAGCGCTTGAAGAAATTGAGATACACTCCTAGAACTTCGCCTGACGGAAGAAAAATGAAGTTGCTTAGTGAGGAGGAAGAGGATGTTTACCTAGATGAAGGTATGCAGGCTGAGGAAGATGCGTTTTCTGTGGACTATGATGTATGGATTGATGAAGAATCAGGATTCACGAAGATCGAAAAGTACAATGGTCGTCTTCATGCATTGCAATGCAGCAATTGTAACTATCAGACGCTTAAAGTAGACCGAGAGGAAATTATACAGGCGGCCACTGAGACAGAGGAAGGAGAACTTATGAAGTACTATGCTTGTGGTTACTGTGGCCACAAAGAGCGTAAGTCGTTCAAAATCGCTAAGCTTAGAGCTGCAGAGGCAGGTTAAGACTTATTTTAGAAAAAATATTAAACCCTGGCAAAAGCCGGGGTTTTTTTGTTTAGAGCTTAATACAAATATTTTGCGCCTCAGAAAAGAACCGAAGTGCATCTTCTCCACCCTCTCTTCCAATTCCTGAATCTTTCATGCCGCCGAATGGCGTTCGAAGATCTCTTAGCAGCCAGCAGTTTACCCAAATGATTCCGGACTGAATTTCGTGTGATACGCGATGAGCTCTTTTTAAGTCACTAGTCCATAATGTGCAAGACAATCCATATCTGGTGCTATTTGCCAAATCAATTGCTTCCTGCTCGCTAGTGAATGAGCTCAATGTAACTACTGGGCCAAAAATTTCCTCCTGATTGGTTCGGCATTCAGCGCCTAGTCCTTCCACTACAGTAGGTTCAAAGTAGTACCCATCAAGATCCACTCGGTTGCCGCCAACCAAAATGGTACCACCCTCATTCCTAGCAAGTTCCACATAGGATTGAACTTTTTCTAGATGTCCCGCTGAAACCAATGCTCCCAAGTTTGAATTCGGATCTTTAGGACTTCCTACTTTAAGTCTGGAGACTTCCTTTATGAATCGCTCTTTAAAATCATCGTAGATTTCATCTTGTACCAAGATCCTAGACCCACATAAGCAGATTTCGCCCTGATTGGTAAAAGAGCTTTTGACACTGGTCATGACTGCTTCTTCCAAATCACAGTCCGCGAATACTATGTTCGGGTTCTTTCCTCCTAATTCTAACGACACTTTCTTGAACTGATTAGCAGCAATTCCGCCCACTATTCTGCCTGTGGCAGTTCCTCCGGTAAAAGAGATCGCTTTTGTAGCGGTATGCTCAACAATTGCCTGCCCAATCCCTTTACCTTCTCCGTGAAGGATATTTAGGACTCCTTTAGGAAGCCCAGCTTCATTTGCCAGTTTCCCAAGCATGAAAGCTGTCATGGGAGTAAGTTCAGATGGTTTCGCAACTACGCAATTACCCATGGCGAGTGCAGGAGCGATTTTCCATGAGAAAAGGTATAGCGGTAGGTTCCAGGGAGAAATGCAGCCAACAACACCTAAGGGAGCTCTTCTTGTATAATTGACCATGTGACCTTCAGCAATATTTGCCTCAGATGAAAAGTTCACAATGGCAGATGCATAAAACCTGAAGTTTTTGCTAGCACGTGGGATATCTACTGCTTTGGCAAGCCATTCAGGCTTTCCGTTATCTCTACTTTCCGCAACTGCTAGTTCATCAAGATGATTCTCGATGAGGTCTGCCAACCTGTGTAGTATTTTACTTCGCTTTTCAATTGGGAGGTTACTCCAGCCTGGAAATGCTTTTTGTGATGCACTGATTGCAAGATCTAAATCTTCCTTAGTTGAGTTGGGAATACTTCCGTAAATCAGACCCGTTCCTGGTTCGAAGTTATCAAGGTATTGACCCTTCGTAGGGTCCAAATATTCGCCATCTATGAAATTTTGAATCTGTTTCATATCATATGGATCCTGTTCTGCCGCCATCAACTCTTAAGCTTGTGCCATTAATGTAGGCGGCACTTGGGGAGCAAAGAAAGGCCGCATAATCAGCTATTTCCTGTGCTTCGCCAAATCTTTTGGCTGGGATGGTTTCTTCCATAGTCTTGCGGACTTCCGCCTTAGAGCTTCCACCAGCACTGGCCTTGCTTGCGATGAGACTCTCTATTCTAGCTGTGTTGATGAAGCCTGGCAGTATGTTATTTACGGTGATTCCGAAACTACC
>CAYYNA010000220.1:0-5766 GCA_964472815.1 uncultured Roseivirgaceae bacterium | reverse complement strand
ATAGAACAACCGCTACACCTAGTAGACTCAAGGACCTTTCAAGATGGCACAGTTGAATTAACATATGAAATAATCAAGAAGTAATAGTTCCCGCATGAAATTAGAGAGAGAATCTTTACAGCTTTTGGTCAAAGCACTGGAAAAAATGGAATCTGGCTTTGATCTTCCGAACATAGGATTTGAATACGATTTGGAAAAAATGGAAGAGGTGATATTACGTACTGCTAAGCGGATGCAAGACAACTACCCTTACTTCCATCCCTTATTCGCAGGTCAAATGCTGAAACCACCGCACCCGATTGCAAAAGCTGCCTACATGCTCTCCCTCTGGATCAACCCAAATAACCACGCCATGGATGGGTCAAAAGCCAGTTCGCCGATGGAAAAAGAAGTGGTTGCCGACTTAGCCAAAATGTTTGGATGGAATACACATCTGGGGCATCTGACCGGAGGCGGCACGATGGCTAATCTAGAAGCCCTCTGGGTGTCAGGTCAAATTCATCCCGGAAAAATGGTCGTTGCTTCAGACCAATCCCACTACACGCATAAAAGAATCTCGGAAGTACTGAAGATTCCTTTTGATAGTGTAAAGTCTGACCACAACGGCATCATCGACCTGGAAGCACTGGAAGAGAAGCTACAGGGAAAAAAGGTGGGAACAGTGGTTTGCACCATGGGCACGACGGGCTTGGGGTCTGTAGATCCGCTTCCTGAAATCATGGTGCTCAAAGAAAAGTACGACTTTAGAATTCATGCAGATGCAGCCTATGGAGGGTACTTCACACTTGTGGATAATCTCGAAGAGCAAACAAAATCTAAGTATCAGCTTCTTGATCGAGTAGATAGTATCGTGATAGACCCACACAAACAGGGCCTGCAACCCTACGGTTGCGGATGTGTACTATTTCAAGATCCGCAAGTTGCTAAATACTATATTCACGACTCACCCTATACCTACTACACGTCAGACGAATTGCACCTAGGAGAAATAAGTTTGGAATGTTCCAGGGCTGGCGCTTCGGCTGTAGGCCTATGGGCAACTCATCAATTCTTGCCCCCTGTTATGGGAGGTGAGTTCGCCAGTGACCTAGCACAATCAAGAAATGCTACTCTTGATCTATATCAAAGGCTCAGGGGAAGTAAGCGCTTTTTCCCCATCATCGTACCAGAAACTGACATAGTAGTGTGGGCCCTTCAGGGCGAGAAGACCAGTACAATGAGTAAGCTAGCAAATAGGCTATTTAACATAGCTGAAGAAAACCAGCTCTACTTATCCTTATACAAGTACCCAACAGAAAAACTTGAACCGCCGGGGTTTGAAATTGATAGCGATTTCTTAGTCTGCCTAAGATCCTCTCTAATGAAGCCAGAACATGAATCTTGGATGGATGAAATATGGGATCGTCTTAACAAAAGCTATGCTGAACTCAACGGGGCTTAGATCGACTCAACACGATTCTGAGCCAGGCTGATCGTTTTACTTTTCTTGATCTTATAGAACTGATCAAGTGTAATGGCGTGTGGTAATGTGATAATCGACGTGAGGATGAAAAAGTAGGAAACTAGCTGATTTGAAGTTTGAGCTCCTAAAACCAACAGAAGAAAAACCAAGCCAAAGATGGCCAACAGGCTGAAACCGAGCAAGTCTTTGATAAAAGACTTTAGCGTATAACCTTCCTTATTCTGTGCCAGCCAGGTATACTGATGCTTGAATGCGTTCAACGAATGAAAAAAGATGAAGTAGATAGTAAAGGCAACCAGAAAATTGAAAACCAAGTTGATGGCAACCAGTATACCCGCAAATAACAAGAGATTAAGAAATTGAGCTCTCCCTAGCCATTTGATCATTCTCAATAAAACCATCACACCCATTGTTAGCAGCACGATAAAGCCTGAAATTAAGGTAGAGGTTTGTTCACTGAGAATTGGAAAGAAATCCGGAGCAATGATATCCAGGAAAGCCTTTGCTTCTGAGTAATGAAATAGCAGAGGAGCGAAAACAATGAAAATACCAAGAAGCATACTGAGCCAAAAGCTCTCCTTTGTTTTCTGGTTTTCCAGAGCTTCTTGACCAAAATGGTAAGTTGCAGTCAACAAAAAGGTAACCAAAGCGATCCTTGGAAAAAGGAGCCAAATCACCGTATATCCGCCGATGATTAGCAGGTATTTGAATATGAAGACCTTAAAGCTGGAGGCTTTGTGCGTGCTTAAGTGCACTTTGTGATCAACTGCCCCGTGAGGAATTCCGAAAATCAAGATCAATACCAGGCAAATCACATTGGTCAAGTTTCCAGACAATTCAGCCAAAGACAACTGCAGAAAAGTCAGCAATAAATTAGGTATGATCTGAAAAAGTATCATTGAAACAAAAAAGGGGCACAAAGCCCCTTTATCAAAATCTTAAATGCAATTAAGCTGTTGCAGCTGATTTATCATTGATTGCAACAGAGTATACTACTAGACCAAATCCAATCTTGTTGATTGCATCTGCGATGTTGTAGAATAAGTCAACGTTTGAGCTGCTCCATCCAAGAGCTACGTTTAACCATCCACCAGGCATACACATGTAACCTATAGGATATACAGCCCATCCTACAAGGACAAACCACGCCAAAATTCTGATACCCTGAACAACTTGAGGGTTTCCAGACTCATCGCCCAATTTCTTAACTTCTCCAAACCATGCAGAGTACAAGATGTATACATAACCAAGTGTAGAAATAACACCCCAAGTCACTGAGTGTCCAGTCGAACCGTCAGTAAATGCTTCTCCGATGTATCCGGCTACTAGCATCCATGCACCAGCAATAATTAGTTTCCACATTAAGCTTGTCTTAGCTCCAGCTGGCTTAGTCAATAAATAAAACTCCACACACATTAAGGGCACAGTAAGTGTCCAGTCGATGTAACGTAATGCTGTTGGGTTTTCACCGGTTGCAGCATAGTAATCTCTCATATAGAAATAGTGGACTGCAGCAATACCAGTGATCAATCCAGATACCAATAAGGATGTTTTCCACTTACCATCTACACGACTTCTTTCAAAAAAGAAAAAAATAGATGCCGCAAACATGGCCATGTACCCAGTAAAAAACGTAAAAGCTACTGGGTCGTCTTTAGGGATGGCCACAATATCGGCCAGTAATGAAGTATTCATATTAAATATAGGTTTGTTTAAATCGAATACTTAACTGGCCGATTATTTTTTTGTTTAATTATTTATAAAAAACATTAAACAGAATAGAAATATTTCATAGCATACCTCCTATCTGAATAGTGAATTATTGAATTCATAATTCATGAGTTCTTCATTGAAAAATTTGAATGCAGGAGTCTAACACATCGTGCTTCAGATAGTATCTTCACGCTATGAAGATCATTTATTTTCTATCATTCATTGCGATTTCGCTTTTTGCCACTGCGCAGAAAGATTATGTAGTCACATTAAAAGGAGATACAGTTTACGGTTCTGCGACAATTTTGCCAGACCGACTTTACGACAAGGTGTCATTGAAAGGAGAAGGTGGAAAGCAAGAGTTCAAATCCATTCATATTTCTACCGTCAATATCGAGGGGAAATTCTATGATCCAATCAACTATAACAACAAAAGGATTTTTGGTCAAAGGGCTGTGAAAGGACCTCTTAGTCTATACAAACTAAGGCCCGAAAAGGAATTCGAATTTTACGTAGAGATCCTAATCGATCAAAAGCAGGAAACCTCACAGGTTCCCAATATTGGTTTTAAGAAAATTATGTCTCGATTTTTTTCCGACTGTCCCGAACTTGCGCAAAAAATTGAAAGCAAAGAGCTGGTTAAAAATGACATGGAAGAAATTATCTCTACCTACAATTCAACTTGCGCAAGTGATTAGTATCATTTGAGTATCTAATCAGAAAGAATCTTGTGGTACCTGCCAGCAAGATATAGCAAGTACCACTTAAGACAGCATTTATTCGTTTCTCAACATCTCTGAAGGATTTGTACTTGCAGCTTTCAGGGTCTGCCAAGTCACCGTTAGTATAGCAATCAAAAGAATTACTACTATCCCGGGAGCAAACTCAAAAAAGCCTAAAGAGATCCTTTCTCTAAAATCTACAAGTACATATCTGTCAAATAAGAAATAGGAAGCGGGAATCGCTATCGCTGCTGATATGGAGAGAATTATTATGAAGCTTTTTGTGAGAAGTGCAATCAGATTTCCTTCTGTAGCTCCAAGTACTTTTCTAATGCTTATTTCCTTAATGCGAGTCTCCATAGTAAAAACCGCAATGCCCAGAAGACCCAATGTAGAAATCAAAATAGCAAGGGAGGCCAAGAACAAAAATAATCCGAACATGGTCTTGTATTCCGCATATGAGTCCTGAACTTGCACATCATAGAACTCTGCTTTGAAAGGATGCACTTCATCCACACTTCTCCACGCGCTTTCAAGCTTATCCATGGTATTGATCATGTCAGCAGATTCCAGCAGTAAGTTGATGTGATAAACCCTTTCATCATAGTTTTGAATAAGTGCTGTCGGATTCAATGGGTTTTGTAAATCGGTGTACTCATATCCATCCATTACTCCGGAGACTTCCAATTTCCATCCACTGCTACCGTATTCTACTATTTCCCCGATGGCTTCTTCTGGCGTTTTGAAGCCTAATTTTTCGCGGATTTTCTCATCAATCACCACGTATCCAATCGAGTCCTTTCTTGTCAGATTAAAACCGCCACCAGTCAGATACTCAATATCATGAATCTCCAAATAGGCGCCATCCACCTTGTTCATAAAAATATCTATACTATCGCCGTTGTACTTTATTTCCCCGCCATACATAGAGCGTGTTCCTGGAATCATCATGCAGGTCCCCACCCCTTTCACTTCTGGTATTTTTTCGAACTCAGTTCTTACCATCTTATAGTCCACTCCTGTCCCGTATATCGAAACATTGAGAATGTTTTCAGTACGGAACCCCATGTCGTGGTTAATGGAGAATACATATTGACGATAGGAGATAGTAGAGGAAATAATCAGGATCATAGACACAGCAAACTGGAAAACAACCAGCACTTTCCGTAGCGTCATTCCCTTAAATAATTTGACCTTCGTCAAGTCTCCCAAAATAGAGATTGCTTTAAGTTTTGACAGGACCATCGCAGGTGCAATACCAGCTACAACACCTATCAAAACTGCGAATAGCAAGAGGTAAGGAACAAAAGAAGGGGTAAAAAACAGCTTGACACCTTCGGAATCAATGACTTCTTGTTCAAACCCTGGCTTGATTAGCAAGTACAGCCCAAAAGCGAACAGTAACGAGAGAAGAGAAATAAGTATGGCCTCAAAAATGAATTGCGAAAAAACCTGACTATACTTTGCTCCCACTACTTTGCGTATACCCACTTCTTTAGCCCGTCGCAAAGATCTTGCAATAGACAAATTAGTATAGTTGAAACAGGAAGAAATGAGGATAACTATTGTCAATACAATAAGCTTGTTTACATCTTCCCAATTCACATAAACGCCGCTCAAATTATTGTTCTCCCCCTTTCCTGGGGTCACATCTGAAATGTTCTTAAAATAGTGATTGATAGCCTGGTATTTCTCACCTTCATTTTCCTTGCTAGCAAGCTGGTCTACAAATGCCTGAACAGATTCGATCGTTGTATTTTGATCTAACAAGACGTAAGTGTGGAAACTCCATATGTAATTCCAATCATTGAGTTTTTTGTTGTCTTTCTCTTTTATTCTCAGCGTGGAGAAAGATATCAGCATATCGAA
>CAYYNA010000219.1:1864-5806 GCA_964472815.1 uncultured Roseivirgaceae bacterium | reverse complement strand
TAGGTAGACAAATCGAGGACATCTGTAGAATTAAAAGACCTGTGAAACCAGAACCATTTAATTTTGATTAAGGAAAATGTGGGTTACTATCTGGTTTTTTCTCAAGATGCACCTTAGACGAAAGCTATTTTTTTGTTTCTCTTGTATCCTCCTCGGATATCTTGCTTCGGGGCAGAGCTGTGTTCAAAATCTGGACAGTGCGATCTATTTCAAATATTCAAATCAGCAAAAAGCGAAATTTTACGCAAATGCGCTCCTAGCTGATCTAGATTCTGTAAGGTGCCCCACTGAGATTGGAATTGCTTCTACTTACAATAACCTAGGATTGCTTCTTTGGGAAATTAATGAGAAGTCGAGAGGACTTTATGCGCTTAAGAAGGGAATCACACAGGAACTAAAAACCAAGGACTCCACACACAGAGATCTGGTCGGTCCGTACTACAACTTAGCCACCCTCTATCAGGAAACCAGTTCTTTCAAGGAAGCTGAGAAATACCTAAACCTGGCCGAAAGAGTCATCAATAAAAACTATGCTGAGAACAAGCAAGCACAAATCCGACTGCTGTCCAGAAAAGGAACTTATTACCGTGAAGTAGGTGATTTCAATAAGAGCTTGGATGCATTAGATCAGGCATTGACGATAAATGGAAGAGGAAATGCAGACTCAACTACCATTGCCTTGCATATTGAAATAGGAACCACCTATAAGCATTTCGGGGATTTAGAGCAAAGCGAAGGTGAACTAATGACCGCCATAGAATTGGCACAAAGTGATCATGAGCTGCAGTACCTTATCGCGATTGATAGGCTTTCTACGCTTAAGATGGAGCAAGGTGAATATTCGGATTCCGAAAATTATCTTCTATACAATCTGAAAAGGAAGGAAGAAAAATACTCAAATGATCCTGTGCTAGCCCTAGAAACGCTGAATGGCTTAAGCATCCTCTACCACAGGCTAAATGATTTGGATGCCGCAAATGAATACATGAATCAAGCGCTGAGTATGGCTGAAGATATTCGTGGTGTTCGACCTTACCTCATCAATAACCTTGGTACCATTTACATGAAGGAGGGTAACATGGATAAAGCACTGGAGTGCTTCAAAGAAAGTACCGACGGATTTAAGGAGCTGTTCGGAACCATCAACCCAGATTATGCGAGTGGGCTGAGTAATCTTGCAAGTGTATATAAGCAACAAGGAAATGTCAGCGAGGCACTGAATCTCTACACCCATGTCTTGGACCTAGACAAAGTCATTTTTGGTGAGCATCATCAGCGATATGCTACTTCCTTGAACAATGTAGCATTGATTTACTTAGAGCTCGGCAACCCATCATTAGCTGGAAAACTACTGTTCAGATCTAGTGAAATAAGAAAGGAAGCGCTAGGAAAGTACCATCCTCTCTATATCAAGAATCTTAATGATCTGGGTGTATACTATTTGTTGGAAAAGGATACAGTTGCAGCTATGGATCTCTTCAATGAGGCATTGCACTTAGAAATTCAGCACATGCAGGATATTTTCCCTGTACTGACTGACAGACAAAGACAACTTTATTTTGATGACGCCAGATCCAATATCGAGCGCTTCAACTCGCTGGCATTCAGCGATGGATATGTGAATACAAACTACGCTCAAGAAGCATTCAATCATTTCATCAATACGAAAGGTATCCTCTTTTATGCCTCTGAGAAAATGCGGAGGATGATTCAAAACAGCGACGACAAGAATGTAAAAAACCTCTATGATGCCTGGAAAGAAAAAAAGTATCAACTAGCACAAGCCTACCTGCTTACTGCCGAAGAGCGAGGATTCAGAAATATCTCGATCGAAGAGCTGGAAGAAGAATGTCAGAGCCTGGAGAAAAGTCTAGCCCAGAAGGTTTCCATCTTCGCTGAGGAGAATCAGGCCAGCTATCATACCTGGCAAGAAGTCAGCGGGGTACTTGACGAGAATACTGCTACAGTAGACATTATTTCCTATCGTAACTACAGCGTTAATTTGACCGATACTTCTTTCGTTCAGGGGTTCGAAAACCAATACAATTACATTGCATTGGTCATTAAGTCAGATTCCGTCTTGGTGCCTGTAAAGCTTTCCCAATCTCTTGATATGGAAAAAGGATTTTCTCGGTACAGGAATGCACTTCGATATGCTGTAAAAGACAAGTCAAGTTATAGCCTGTTTTGGAAGCCGATTGATGAAGCTATTGGAACTTGTACCAACATCAAGTTTGCTCCGGATGGCATCTATCACAAGATGAATCCTAGTGTTTACTTCGATGCAAGTAGAAATAAGCATGTTGCTGATCTGTATGACATTGTCAACGTCACCAGTGCCAAGGATTTACTCTACCACCATGAAAAAGACCTTAACACCGAAGCGAGAATTTTTGGTAATCCCGACTTCTCACCATTAGGATTGGAGTTTACTTTAAATCAGCTCCCAGGTGCCGAATTAGAGGCAAATGCTATCACAGAAATATTGGATGTGAGGCGATGGAAAACTGATACCTATTACTTCAAGGATGCCACCGAGGAACGTGTGAAATCCTTAGCTAACCCTGGTATTTTACATCTAGCTACACACGGCTACTTTGATGACGATCCAAATCATACCAACCCGCTAAATAGCTCAGGGATATTTTTAAGTAAAGGAGAAGCTAGCAACGAGGACGGAAAACTCACAGCTTACGAAGCGATGAATCTGTCTTTGGAAGAAACCAATGCAGTGGTATTGGCCGCCTGTGAGACAGGTTTGGGTACTGTGCAGAATGGAGAGGGAGTGTTTGGCTTGCAGAGAGCATTACTTGTTGCTGGATCACAGAATGTAATCCTTAGTTTGGTGAAAATAAATGATGAAGCTGCAATGAATTTTATGAGGCTGTTCTACGAAACACTTCTTGAATTGAAAGATCCACAAGATGCCTTTTTTGCGGCGAGAAAAACATTCAAGGATCGTGACACAAATCCTTACAATTGGGGAGCTTACATATTAGTGTCTAAAGGATAGACTCACTGGATCCGATAAATAAAGATCTCATCACCAGGCCCTAGCTCCCCATCAATATTGTTTACTTCTGCAATTAGCTCTTCAATTGTGTTGTATTTCTCTGCAATGGAAGTCAAGGTTTCGTTTGGTTTGACTTTGTAAATGAAGAATGAATTACGGATATCCTCTTCTTCCAAAAAGTACTTGATATTGGGAATGAGCTCTAAACGTTCAGGAACTCTGACGATCGTACCCGCCTTTACTGTATCCGATTCCAGTGTATTCCAGTTTCTAAGCTGGCCATCACTTAGTCCAAGTAACTCTTCCACTTCATCGACTTTTTGCTCGTATCGAACTGCATAAGGTTTTGATCTTTCGAGCCGGATTGGGGCATTGGCGTTAACAATTATTTCTGCCCTTCTGCTAAACATTTTCGAGTACCAGCTGGTGCGTGAGGATAGCGGTCCTTCACCTCTCGGGCGGACATCTACTGAACTTTCAGAAACGCCAAGATCTGCAAGATATCTCTTGATTGATTCACCTCTTCGCTTACTTAGTTCTTGATTATAGGTGGAAGATCCGACTACATCGGTGTAAGCGAGAATCTCGATAGAGGTCATTTGAACATTACCTAACTGAGAAACTAAATCTTCCAAAGCTTTTTTGGCAGCCGGCTCTATTTGCGATGAACCGAACTTGAAGTATACATGCTCGAAATCTACCGAATACGGTGAACGACCACTGATCGGCTCAGCGTAGTAATTTCTCTCCGGCTCAGCATACACAGTAGTTGGTTCAGGGTCTTCCACCACGACCGCAACTGGAGGCGGGTTCGAAGCTTCCGTTGCTTGTGCCACCACATCTGCTGCTTCCTGTTTAGCAATCACAGAGGGCTTGGGCTTTATTCTTTTCTCAGGAGCAAACAATTCATAACCTTGATAATCTTCCAC
>CAYYNA010000219.1:0-1764 GCA_964472815.1 uncultured Roseivirgaceae bacterium | reverse complement strand
GACCAGCGATCACCCACAAGATTGCTGACCATAATTTTACAACCTGCACCACTTTCACCTTTACAAGATGAGAAGTAAAACTTCGTCCCATCAGTTGAAAAAGAGCCTGCTCCTTCTGACCATTCCGTATTGAGACGATTAAAACGCTGCGCGTTGCTATTATTCCGCCATTTATTTCTTGTTTTTTCGTACGATGCTAAGTCAGGTAGCACACCTTCAAATTGACTTCCTTGGTATTGAACTCCACCCAAATTTTGTGTTGTGGCAAAAACGAGCTGACCATTACTAGGATTAATGACAGCTCCAAAATCGTGATACTTGGAGTTTACATCCTCCATAAGCTCTATAGTATATCCTTGATCCACCTCCTTTTGCCTAAGTGCCACGACACATCCCTCCTTCTGCTTTCGTGCCAGCTTAATTAGTTCTTGATCATCAGAAATAGATATCACATATGCAAACAGGGAATCGGCCTCCTTGAAAAGATAATCCGTTTTCAATATGGAAGCGTGCTTATAAATTGCCCTACCACGATAGGTATTGGCGGTATCCGAGACCGCACCTAACTCCTTGAAGGTCTGCTCAGCCTCAGCATATTTTAGCGCTTCCAGGTAGCAATCCCCCAGACGATATTTGGCTCGATAGTCGTTTCTCGCCTGGCCCACAATCTTATCGTAAAATTCGATGGCCTCTAGGTATCGATGATTGTCATACAAATCATCAGCGATTGCCGTAAGCCGTGGAACTGATTGAGATAGTCCTTCAAAAGCAAACAAAGAAATAAATGCTATTGCTAGATACTTGAACACCTTAGAAAATTGGACTTGACACATTCCCAACAGATTTTGTGAGATCCAAATTATAAGTAATTGAAAGTTCAAATGAAGGTAGATTGTTTCCTAGTGCATCATTGACATCAAAATCGGTCGCATTCAAATCCACGCTCATTCCCAATCGTAACTCATTGATCTTTACACCTGCCAGCAAAATAATTGAATCATTGTATCTATACCAACTACCCGCTTGAATCACCACCGAATTGATTGCTCTGGGAAGGCTCACCAAAGAAGAAAAGTACACACCTGCATTTAGCTGCTCATTGCCATCTGAGTAGAGGACATAACCAGTCGGTGAAACAGAAAAACGTGGTGCCAACGCAAAAGTGGAATACCCGAAAGCTTTGAAGATTCTACTCCTGGAAGTGATACCTAAACCTGGTTGTTCGATCTTTGGCTCGTTCAGATAGTCTGCACTTATTCCAATCAAAACCTCTCGATCACGCACGTAATAGTTGTCATTATCGAAGGTAGAATAGATGACACCAAAATTGACGGTAGGGAAGTAAATAGCCTCTGAACTGACCACCTCACCATCTCTTGTATCATCAAAACCGATATACTGGCTAAACTGAGATCCCCATTCGAAGTTGTTTCCGCTAATCTGATTTTGAACCACACCTCCCTGCAGACCAAAGACCACTCGTTGATTGGTTAGTCTGGATAATTTGATAGCGTAAGCACCGGTTAGTAATACCTTTTGCGCAGTGTAGATACCAAGCTCACCCCTGCTCTCTCGCCAGAAAGTCATCCCAACTGCCCCAATCTGGAAGTCTCTACTCGTCTGTTTTTTTATTGGATAACTAACGGAAGCCTGCATCAACTCCAGAAATGCTTCTGAAGATTGCGTACCGGTTCGCTTGTAGTTGGTGTTGACCGAAAAATTGGGGTTGGTACCAATAAATGCAGGATTAAGGACGGAGCTGCT
>CAYYNA010000218.1:0-5880 GCA_964472815.1 uncultured Roseivirgaceae bacterium | reverse complement strand
CAAATTGATGAGAAATGAGCTTCGGTATTTCATGAAATTCCGAAACGATACTTTAGAACTGTGTAATAGTAAGTCCATGATTCTGAGTTTTTGATATTCATAAAATGATCGGATCATCCCCGGCCTAAACAAGAGGAACACGTCCTTCGCAAACATCCAGTTCGCTTTTCTTCTTCCCAATACACCCACCCTACGATCGTAATATTGCAGCAAGTCCCCTTCCACGTCGGGCAAGTACTCTGACTTACAGAACCACTTCAAAAAGGCCCATGGCAGTTTCGGTGGGTTGGTAGGTTGCTTCATTTGAGATCTAGGATAACCTGAGGCAGTGCGTGCCAGAGTTGATTGCGATTCTCCCGAATATTGACGAGCACATTTTTACCACTCGCAGTGAGTGAAAAAAACAGCTTCGGTCTCCCCCGTCTTGATTCTTCGGTGGCACCATGATCGCTGTGGAGTAGCCCTTTGTTCTCCAGTCGGCGCAAGGTGACCTGCAGGGCCCCAATGCTGACCTTTCGCTTGAGGCGAGACTCGATTTCGTCTTTGATGGTTACGCCGTAGGCATTGCCATGCAAAATGCCCACGGTATACATCACGATCTCTTCAAATTCTCCGATTTTGTAGTCTGACATACTTATTAATACTACTTAATAGTATAAATGTAAAGAAACAATCAGACTAAATACTACATTCTAGTAAAAAGGTTACAATTAAGTCTCAATCATTCGCGTTTGACGAAACTCAATCAGCAGAAAACATACGGAGATTGAGCGCTCTCACTAAAACCTCCAACCCAGGTAGATAGTCGGTGCGAAGTTTGGAGGCACTACAGAATTGATACTGTACTCTTGAGTGCCGGCTGTGCGAGTATCTGTATTGTTTAAGATGAAGACGACATTATAGGAAGCTCCTAAGTGGAATTTTGGCTTTTTGAATGGATACCAGTTGTAGCCCACTCCGAGGCTGCTGTACCAATTATCAAATTGATCCTCAGATCCGTTAACGTCTGTTGCGGTCCAGCCCTCAATTCCCAGCGTTCCCTGTATGTAGAAGCCTTTGTCCAACTGTGCATCGTGAAATCGATAGCGTGCTTCAACTCCAAGGAGATAGTCCCAATGGATCGTGAGGTCTTCAGCATTATCAAAGAACTGATCCCTGGCGAAATCCGGTAACTCAAAACCCGCCTCTGCGGCAACCCCGAAAGACCAACGCTTCGGAAGGTGATAAAAGCCCTTTACACTGTAGCCACCCAGCACGAAGAAAGATGGATTGACCGTTACCGAAATTGGGCTGATGTTTTCAACATCGGAATCTTGCGCTGACGCAACAAAACTTGATAGAAAGAAGATGATGATAAGTACTTTTTTCATGTTGTTTTCAATTTGGAATTAATCGGTAACCTCCATGATTCTCATGCACATGGGCGTGGATAGTAACAATACTACTCTTTAGCAGATATGCATTTGAGAAACGAAGTGGTACCCGAGTGATTATGTTGCAAAGTTGGATCAGCAACGGTGTGAAAAATGTGACCTAGATCAAAAAATCAGGCGTTGACGACTCGTCTATTTCGTATACGACTCAACGTCTCTCGGGAAACACCGATATAGGAAGCGACATAATGCAGCGGCGAATACTGAACAATCTTAGGTTGATTTAACAAGAGGTTTTCATACCGCCGCTGAGCATCTTCATAGAGGTAGGATCTTAACCTCATTTCTTTGCACTCCAAACCTGCCGCAACCAATTGATCCACCATTTTTACGAACGAATCGGATTCTCTTCTAAGTTTGAAAAAGGTCTCATAGTTGATAACGGATAACTCGCAATCCGTGACGGCCTTAATACTTTCGTTGCAAATACTTTGATCAATGAATGAGGAATACACCGTGTTAAAATCACTATCACTGGTCATGTAATTAACCACCTCATTGCCGTCCGGATCAATGTAGTAGTTGCGCATCACACCTTGGTTAATAAAGGCGATCTCTCTGCACCTATTCCCTGCACGGAGAAAATACTGATTCTTCTTTAGCGTTCTTTTTTCAAATCCACTTGAGAACTTTTCGATATCACTCGCGGAGAGCTGAAATTGCTCTTTCAAGTATTGGCTTAGAGATAACATGAAGCAAAAACATAGCTAATTGCGAAATAGTTGTCGACTAAAGCAACAAATGTTTCACCTGATGTTATCCTGGGCATCTACCACGCTTCGTCACTAGTCCTTCACCCCTCCTGCCAATCGCCCATAAGCTGGAGAAACTGCTAGATCGAATTGCTGCAAAGCAGTATGAGTTCAAAGAGCGTTGCTTTAAAAAGACCTACCTTTACCTTATCACATCCAGAAGCTCTTCATAAGTAACTCTTCAAACGATTTCCTTCTTGTATAATCTCCGGCTTGAAATAGAGGTAAGCATGTGTAGAATTGGTATGACTGGAAGGGCAAGTAAGGAATAAACCAAATTAACAAATACCACCCCGATCAAGGTGGTTCTTCAACCATATGTCATCAAATTCATGCGAAAGAAATTAGTAAACAAGATGTTACGCATAATTGGGGCGTTGATCGTTATCGTATGGATTTCCGGCCTTTTTGGGTTCTGGGGTTATTGGTATGGACTCATAGTCATGGGATTAATTACCGTATTTTTTGTCTTAATTTTTGTTGGCTTTATTATCGATGATAATTTCCTATGATCCTAGTATAAAAGTGCTAGTGCCTCCCATCACTTCAGCAACTAGACCGAGCAGAAGAAGCTTTTGATGTGTCCTATCAGTGCGATGCTTTCACAACCCAGTGATCGATCCCCTAGAATCCACTAGCTTTAAGATAACTATCATGGGGCTATGAAGCACTTGGTGTGCCATGCCGGATGTTACCTTCTATTTTGTAAAGTATGAGTAAGTACAGAAAAATTAATCGTCCAGGGAAAGATGAATATCCGCCCTATTCTCAACATTATTTTGACTTAATAAAAACCGATACAGACATTCTCCAGGAATTGCACGAGAATTTCTTCAAACTGAAAGAGCTTATCTACTCTTTACCTGAAGATAAATTGACCTTCAGGTATGCTGAAAAGAAATGGACGATAAAGGAGATATTAGTTCATAACATCGATGACGAGAGAATTTTTTCCTACCGGGCACTGAGACATGCCAGAAATGACAATACTCCATTACACGGATTTGAAGAGAACGATTATACGAAATATTCAAATGCGAATGCGAGAACCTTGGATGATATTTTTGAGGAGTACTGGAGTGTTAGATTATCTACTATTTTGTTATTCCAAAATTTGCCGGAAGAAGCTTTTTCAAGAAGAGGTAGTGGAATTGATACAGACGGAGAAGTTAAAAATGAAAGAACCGTGAGAGCTTTTGCGTATCACATTGCAGGCCATGAGTTAAATCATATAAAGGTGATAAAAGAACGATACCTCAATATGAAAGTCGAAAAGTTTCCCATTTAAATACCAGTGGCAAACACTAAAAAGGAATACCCTTAAATTCGACAAAGATGGTCTTGAAGCCAAATACCTAAAATGGGATTCCCTGCAGAAGGCTGAACTCCGCCCTGCCCATTATTCTCTCTATCTTTAGGGAGGTTTACAAAAAAAGAGATCATATATCATGGGAAAGAAAATACTGATTGGCGTAGGAATAGTTGTTGTGCTACTTGTTGCTGCGTTTGTCTATCTGAATAATCGTAACCGGACCCTGAGCCCTCCGGGAGACACTTCTGTAAGTTCGGGTGGTCTGGAAGTGACGGTTACCTACTCTCGTCCCTCTGTTCGGGACCGATTAGTGTTTGGAGATGCGGCAGACGGGGCATTGCAACCCTATGGGGTTTACTGGCGGTTAGGTGCCAATGAGCCTACTTTTTTAGAGGTGAACCAAAATTTTACGTTCGGTGATGCCGCAATTGCTGCAGGCAAGTACGTAATCTATGCCATTCCTCAGGAAGGCGGCATGGAGCTCCGACTAAACGGAGATCTACGCATGTGGGGATACACCGAGCCTGACTATTCACAGGATATCACCTCCCTGGTGGTGCCCATGGAATCTGCTTCCTTTACTGAACAGTTTACCATTGAAACAGTCTCGGACCCATTGGGGGCACGTTTGGTATTCAGCTGGGATGCGTATCAATGGGAAGTACTATTAGCGAAACAGTAATTCCATTAGCTTTAAGATAACCATAATGGGGATATGACGCACTCTGTGCGCCATATCCGGACGTTAGCATCAATTTTCTGCATGAAAAAAATCATCATCTTTATACTACTAGTAACTCAACTGGTGGCATTTGGACAAAAGCCTAATCAGCAACCGATTCCTGATTTTGTTCTGGACGGTAAGACTGCAAACGAACTAAGATTCATGAGAAATGAGATCTTCGCAAGATATGGTTACATATTTAAGTCACAAGACCTAACTAAGTACTTTAATTCTAAGCAATGGTACAACCCAACTAAAGCAAATATTGATGACCAACTAACAGCAGTTGATAAATCAAATATTCAACGAATCTTGAAGTTTGAAAATCTTGCCAAAAAGAACTCTTTAGAACCCAGTTATGCGAATGAGTCCAACTCTTACTTTAGAGTAATCAACGACCCAGAAACTGGAGATAGAATTGAGAAATCTAGTGCTGTGACTTTCCATTACCATTGTAAGTTCGGAAAGATCAAGAAAACAGTCGACCGAACTTTTTATGGAGGTGAGGCTGTCCCAACTGTGGTTTATGCCGAAACTTCGGAACCAGAAAAACCTTTTTGGGAAACTACGAAGTACTTTAATGATTTAGAATTCAACTGCTCCTATTTTGAAGCAACTAATTATGGTTGTTGTGGAGCAGAAAGTTATGGCGAACTTTTTAACTATGAGTCGGAAGAATCCTTTCTAACTTTTAACGGAGAATATTTTTTCATTGAAGTACCAAACAGCAAAATTGATATGTTCATTGGCTACAATCATGAGCATCAAGATAGAGACGGACTGACTGTTGCAACACTCTATCTGTCAACCCTTAGTGGAGTCGTTAACTCTGTAACGTTTACCACAAAAGATAAGGTAGATAAAGAAGACATCCTTTGGTACTTCACCCCGCGAATGGCTCTTACTTCCCAAAACGAGAAGAATAGAGTACCGAAAGATGGTCAGAGAATTCAACTATGGGGAAGCAACTTTGCTAAAACCCTTGCTGATATAAATGATTTCTCTATCCTAGTGAAGTTCATTGGCG
The DNA here is from genome assembly GCA_964472815.1 of uncultured Roseivirgaceae bacterium. Taxonomy (GTDB): domain Bacteria; phylum Bacteroidota; class Bacteroidia; order Cytophagales; family Cyclobacteriaceae; genus Ekhidna. Next base: position 632 of record CAYYNA010000218.1, on the reverse strand, counting down.
AGACAACAGGAAAGTCAGCTGAGTATGACATCCCAATAATCAAGGGAAAACTTTACGGATCAAATGAAACTAACATGAAGGTAGTTATCAACCTGAAATAAAAGTGCTAACATCCGATATGGTTGAATGGCCCTACTTAGCCATCTGCCAAGAGTTTGCTAAACATCTCTTCTTTCTACCGCCCTGCCTTGTTTGCAGGCAGGCAACAGACTAAAGTGATTTCTACCCACTCCTGCTCGTGGGTGTTTTTATCTCGAATAGCGCAGTGCGTACCTGATACTTTGAATGCTCTTGCAGATAAGCTACTTTTATCAGAATTTAAAAAGCTCGGAGGCCACAGCGCCATGTCTAGGCGTTTCCAGCCATTTTATTACCCTGGTATAATCACAAAAATTCAACCCCTTTCTCGAGAAGTTGACGGTAAATATCAGTTTTGATGCTATATACAAAAGGAGCTTTGTTTTGTGCCCCGTCCATCTTTTTGCCGTGTCGCTGTAAAACTTGGAGGCTCATGACCTTACGCTGGAAGTTGCCTCTGTCTTCCGTTTTTCCTGTTATTGCCTCGTATAATACCTGTAACTGATACATGGTGAAGCGTTCTGGGAGTAAAGATCTTCCGATTGGTAAGTATC
>CAYYNA010000217.1:2580-5943 GCA_964472815.1 uncultured Roseivirgaceae bacterium | reverse complement strand
TGATTTTCAAAATCAGAAGTACAATTGACCATACCTAAGACTTTTACAATTCTCACCACCTTGTTCAAGTCTCCGATTTCAGCCTTTAGCGCTGAAAGTTGTGCTAAGGCAACAAGCTTTGCAGCTTCGTATCCTTCTTCTATGGTCAAGTCTGCCCCCACCTTACCTTTTACCAAATTTCCATCCAGATCGGTTGGTCCTTTCCCAGCCATAAAAACTAGGTTCCCAGCTCGAGCTGAGTTTACATAGTTGGCTACTGGAGGAGCAGCTTCTTTTAGTTCTATGCCTAGTTCCGCGATTCTCTCCTCCACATCGTAATCATAGAGATCTTGAACAATCACTTCGGCTTTTTCCTCATCATCATTATTCACTTGAACACAGGAACTAAAACCTGCTAGTAGTAGTAAGACTGTTAGTTTTCTCATTCTTCTAGTTTTTTGAATTCTCGCGGATCGATTTAAACTCAGAACCTTCTTTCCACTTCGGCCATTTTGCAGAGTTGGCTAATTCATAACCAACCTCCATCATGAGTTCTCCATCTAATGCCATGCCGTCAAAAGTCCAATTTTCGTTATACTCATCTTGCGGCCGGTGATACTGCGTGCTTAGATATGTCTGGTTTACTGTGTTTATATAGTCCACACCTTTCGTCATGTGTTCATAAGAGCCCGATGCATAAAGTGCAGGTATCCCAACCTTGGCAAACTGGAAATGATCGGATCTGAAAAAGTAGCCTTTTCCCGGATCAGGGTCAGGAATAATATATCTACCTTGGGACTTTGCCACCTGCTCAGCTATATCTTCCAATTCCGATTGACCAAACCCAACGACCGTCAGATCTTTCATTGGACCGAACGTAGTAATTCCGTCCATATTGATATTCGCTACTGTTTCAGACGGGGGGAATATGGGATTTTCAGCGTAGTGCTTAGATCCTAGCAACCCCTGTTCCTCTGCTGTGACAGCTAAGAATACTATGCTTCGCTTCGGTTGTGGACTTTTGGCCATGGCCTCAGCAATTCCCAAAAGTGTAGAGGTGCCTGACGCATTATCGTGGGCACCATTGTAAATACTATCTCCATCGATTTCTTGACCGACACCTAAATGATCCCAATGTGCCGAATAAATGATGTATTCCTCGGGCTGTTCAGCACCCTCTAGCAGTGCCACCACATTTTTTGACACATCCTTCTTTATTTCATTTTCGACCGAAACTGAGGCAGTCAACCCAAGTTCAACTGCTTGAAAATCTGCCTGCCTGGATCTTTCAGCGAAATTCTTCATATCCTGATCGGAAGCTTCAAAAATTCTGATTGCCGCATCTCTTGTAACCCAGCCTAAAACGCTTGGCTGATAACTCTCCCCAGATTGATCAAGGTATAAGCTTGCCCCTGACCATGAATTTCGGACTACTGGCCAGGAGTAACCAGCGGGGATGGTCTCGTGGATAATAATACAACCAGCAGCACCCTGCCTTGCCGCTTCTTCGTATTTATATGTCCACCTACCGTAGTAGGTCATGGTTTCTCCCTTAAAAAAAGTGGAATCACCTGAGGCAAAACCAGGATCATTAACCAAGACAAGCACGGTCTTTCCTCTCACATCAATCCCTTCATAATCATTCCAATCATACTCTGGGGCTACCACGCCGTATCCTGCAAAAACTAATTCTGAGTTGTCAAGACTTATGGATTTCTGGACCTTCTCAGTGTAGGCAACAAACTCCTCAGAAGCTTGCAAATTCATCGACTGCCCGTTTCCATTTATTGTCATGCTCTCTGATGGAAAAGCAGTCAGTTCCACCATAGGAACATCTTGAAAAAAAGAACCTCCATTGCCGGGTTTTAAACCATAGGACTCGAACTGCTCCTTCAAGTAGTTGATGGTTTTTACTTCGCCAGGGGTAAATGGCTTCCGGCCTTGAAATTCATCTGAAGAGAGAGTAACAAGGTGTTTTTTTAAAGAACTCTCTGAAATTGATTGCTTCAGGTTTTCCGCCACCTTCTCTGTTTTACCAGCGCAAGAAATAAGGAAGCTGAATAAGCAGAGTAGTAGAAAATTCTTCATAGATATTCGCCAATTATGAAGTCGCCAAGATAACAGAAATCATAATACCTCGATGGTGAAGAGAGGAAACTCCCGCGTTTACTTAACTTAGAATTTGATAACACTTCAGCAACATGAGTATAAAAGAAATTAACGGTCATACCCACAGAAGATACATAAGAGATACATACAGTCTTGAGGAGGCTTCTAAGAGATCTGAAGAGTACTATCAATGGCTTGACACGAGAAGGACCGTTCGCGAAATATCAGATAAACCAGTTTCTAAAGAGTTAATTCAAAACTTGATTATGGCTGGGTCTACTGCTCCCTCCGGTGCTCACAAGCAACCTTGGACCTTTTGCGCTGTATCTGATCCAGTGATCAAAAAAGCAATTAGAGAAGCCGCAGAGAAAGAGGAGTACGACAGCTATAATGGTAGAATGAGCGATCGATGGCTTGAAGACCTGAAAGCTTTTGGAACGGACTGGAACAAACCTTTCCTAGAAGAAGCTCCCTGGCTGATTATCATTTTTAAAAGAGTCTACGAAATAGAGAATGGAGAAAAAGCTAACAATTACTACGTAAATGAATCGGTAGGTATTGCTTGCGGGATGACGATCTCTGCCATACATAATGCCGGATTGGTTACACTAACGCATACTCCATCTCCGATGAACTTCCTGACCAAGATCCTTAAGAGGCCAGAGAATGAACGACCTTATCTGCTACTTCCCATTGGATATCCTAAGGATGAAGTTTATGTGCCGGATATCTCTAGAAAAGGATTAGATGAGGTTGCGGTGTTCTATGAGTAAATGAGATAGGATTAAACCAATCCAAATTACTGAAGTCAAATGATCAATAAACAGCAAAGACATGAAAGTAATTTGGTACAATACAATGCTAGAAGCCTACCAATTTGGTACTTACATACAATACCAGAAAGTCGCAAGGACCGAACCTCACAATATCCTGGCCTTAGAAAGACTCATCAATACTCCAGAGAAAACGATTATGAAGGTTGTTTCGGAACTCAATAAATGTAGAAATAGGATGAGTGCCTGAATCAACATTTTGCCCTAAAACAATCAGTGATTTGACTTAAAGAGCAAACAAGCAGCTGGGTGCTTTTATGGTTATCTTTGGCACAGATTATCAGCTATTTCCTATGCGTCCCTTCTTTTTGATTTTTCTCATTTCTCCCCTCTTTGCTATTTCGCAAGCCAAGAATGCCAACGAACTGCTAGCTTCTAACCTTAAAAAGTACAGTATCCAAAGTGGGGAAATATCTTACGAACTTACTGGCGATGCAGCAGG
>CAYYNA010000217.1:0-2480 GCA_964472815.1 uncultured Roseivirgaceae bacterium | reverse complement strand
AAGGCTTAGTACTGAAAAGAAAAACCAAGCTGGGCGATCGTATCGTTTTCTCCACAGCAAATGACATTAAGCTGGGAACTATACCTAACCAAAATCTCTTCACTATTCCAGATTACATGAAAGCAAAGAACTAATGCATAAGTTTTTTTTACTCTTTGCGTCAGCCTCAGGCCTCATTGCGGTTGGACTTGGGGCATTTGGTGCACATGCCTTGAAACCTAAACTTGTTGAAGCCGGCAGCTTCGAAACCTATCAGACAGCTGTCACCTATCAGTTTTTTCACACACTAGCGCTATTGGCCATAGGAATACTTGCCATCAGGCAACCTTCTACTATGCTGAATTATTCAGGAATTTCGATGATGGTAGGAACCGTCATTTTTAGCGGCTCACTGTACATATTATGCTTCACTGGAATAAAATGGCTCGGAGCAGTAACACCAATTGGGGGTCTTGCTTTTATAATTGGTTGGTTATTGCTATTTATTGCGGTTAGTAAGACTTTATCATGAGAACAAAGGAATGTCCTTCCTGTGCGATGGAAGTAGAGAGAAAGAGTAAAGACTGCCCGATTTGTGGTTACGAGTTTGCCGAAATAGCTCCCAGCTATAAGTGGATGGCGATCATCCTAATCGCGGTATTCATCCTTTACTTATTTGTATAGAATAAAGGAGGAAACGCGTAAGCGTCACCTCCTTCCATGCAATTACATCGTCTTGGTCGCTAAACGAGCGGAAGATATTTGTGGATCTCTTTGCTTAGATGCCTTCGATTTCTTTGCTACTCGGCTAGTAGATATCGAAAAGGTTGCTGCCCCTGCTCCCCCTATCAAAGCACCTAGAAGGAACCCGATCTCAATGGAATACCAGCTAGACTGAGTTAGAACCCCAGCCAAGGTAAGAAAAGCAGCCAGCTTGGCACCAAAAGCACCGAAAATAATCACTCCAATTAGTATTGTTCTAAAATGTTTCATCGTCTTCTTTATTATGCGTTCATCAAAATGATTGAGTAGTAGAAAGGAATACCGATCATCACATTGATCGGGAAAGTAATACCTAAAGCCATCGGTAGGAAAAGACCCGGGTTTGCTTCAGGCACAGCCTGCTTCATGGCAGCAGGTACCGCAATGTATGATGCACTCGCACCGAGTATCGCAAACAACAATTGGTTGCCAGGTACATCCGTGATTTGCATGCTAATGAATAGCGCAATTAAACCATTGATAAATGGCATTAAACTAGAGAATAAGAATGGATATACACCCTTTTTCAAAATGATTGAGAGCTGTTTCCCACTCGTAATACCCATATCTAAAAGGAATACAGCAAGAAAGCCTTTAAAGATATCTGTTGTAAAAGGTCGAATACCCTCAGCTTGCTCTGCGGAGGCCAAATACCCAATTAATAAGCTTCCCAAAATAAGGAAGACACTACCATTGGTCACAGAATGCCAAAGCAATTTCGAAAGCCCAGTTCTTTTCTTACCTTGGCTTTTCTTGAAATAATTGATCAATAGTACACCAACGATAATCGCAGGTGCCTCCATGAGCGCCATTACTGCAATCATATGGCCATTAAAAGTGATGGCTTCAAAATCAAGGAATGATGTCGCAGTGACAAAGGTCACTGCACTAACAGATCCATAAGAAGCCGCAATTGCTCCAGCATTTTCAATAGACATCTTTCGTCTCAGAATGAAGAAAGAAGCAAGCGGAATCACAAGCGCCAAAAACAATCCCAGCCCAAGACTTGAGATGGTTTCAAAGTTGAATCCGCTATGAGATAATTCCTGCCCTCCTTTAAAACCGATGGAAAGCAATAAATAGATTGCAATGAATTTGGAGCTATTTTCTGGTATCTCCAGATCACTTTTAAATTGCACTGCAATGATCCCCAACACAAAAAAAAGTAGCGCGGGGTTTGTAATATTCTCGACAAGCGCTTGAATATCCATTCTCTGTTACTCGGAAATTTCGATTTTGAGTGTGGTGGTATAGGTAATTTTCTTTCCAAGTTCTTCAGCCTTGAGAATGAAGCTTTGAAGCGTCAGCTGATCCAAGCCGCTCACAAAGAGTTCGCTATCAGCCAATTCTTTTATCCCCACTGCATCAGTTTGCCCTTTGCTTTCTATTGTTTGACTGAATAAATCTCGAAGCGCTGGTGCATCTTTTCTCTTTGTTTCCTTCAGAGACTCAGGCATGGCACTGTTTCTGACTCTCTTAGTCTCGGTGTAGAGGGTCAGATCGTCTTGAACTTGATTAGTACTACTTCCGACCTCACTTCTTTCGGAGATCTTTTCTTCAGATGTGGAGTTAATTAATAATGACATGTTCAGTTTTTTTGCGATTGCCGATTTGGTCGAGGTCAACTCAGGGAAAATGAAAGTGATACGCGAAGAATATGGATTTCAAGACCTTGAGCTCGAGGATGTTGACTAGATGAACGCTCAACCCACCCGATCCACACGGACAACCTCCGCGCT
>CAYYNA010000216.1:0-5975 GCA_964472815.1 uncultured Roseivirgaceae bacterium | reverse complement strand
TCCGAAAAGTCTTTGAAGAGAAACTAGGGCCCTTAAGTTACATCCCAGTGATTTTTGCCTCCGTACTTAACAAACAGCGAATCATGCAGACGTTGGAATTGGCACTTAATGTCTATGAAAATAGAGTGAGAAAAATCTCCACCTCGCAGCTGAACGAAATTATGGGTAAAGAGATAGAGAAATATCCTCCACCAGCCGGCAGGGGTCATTATATCAAAATCAAATACATCACTCAGCTTCCTACACCCACTCCCACATTTGCCTTCTTTTGCAATTTCCCACAGTACATCAAAGAGCCTTACCAGCGCTATTTGACCAATCGATTGAGAGATCATTTTGATTTTAAGGGTGTACCTATCAAGGTTGTCTTTAGGAAGAAATGACTTCAAGCGAAGTTTTTCAGCGATTTGTTCCGTCTGAAGCTGTGGCTTACTGCGACAAGCTCTATCAAAAACTGGGCTTTGAATTCAAGGTGAAGAAAGCCCGACAAACCAAGCTAGGTGATTATCGATACCTACCTTCCTCAGGTAGACACACCATCACCATAAATAATGACTTGAATCCCTATGCTTTCTTGGTTACTTATCTGCATGAAGTAGCTCACCTGATAGCCTTTAAGCAATACGGTAGAAGGATTCAGCCGCACGGAAAAGAATGGAAAAACAGCTTTAAAGAAGTCTCCAAACCACTTCTAAACAAGCACGTATTTCCAGAAAATGTACTTAGCGCTTTGATCAGGTATTTCAAGAATCCAAAAGCATCAAGTTGCGCAGATCCCATTCTGTATGAGATCTTAAAGCAATTCGATCCTGAGAGTTCTAGTCTCCTTCTGAAGGACATATCCATAGGTAAGACCTTTATCTTCAATAAGAAAACGTTTACGAAGTTGGAAAAGAAAAGGACTCGTTCCGTATGCCAAGAAATCAAAACGAATAGAAAGTACCTGATTTCAGAACTAGCAGAAGTTCGACTGGCTGTAGATGTCGAAACGTAATATCGATTAAACTTTATTGAGAAATTTTTTCCTTATTTTAAGGTTCGAAACGTAACCTGACCTTCGGCTTCTACTAATGGCGAATATCATTGCCGTATATAATTTCAAAGGCGGTGTGGGGAAAACGAGCACCACGCTCAGTCTGGCTCACAGCTGGTCTAGAGCTTACAAAGTGCTGGCTATCGATTGTGATCCTCAGTGTAACCTCAGTCAAAGCCTCCTTGATTCCGACTATAGTCAAAAAGAGCATAACCTCTATCAGCTTACAAGCAAGTTCCTTCATAATAGCATTCCAGAAATCAACCCGATCAAGATAAATCCTTACCTGGATCTCATTCAAGGTGACTTTAACATGTCTTCGCTGGAATCAAATAACCAATTCATCTCCTTCGGACAGACCATAACCTATGGGCTCCTATCTACGGTGAGAAATAGATACGATTTGATATTGCTCGACTTTCCCACACACTTTGGAGTTACAGTTAAATCCTTCATTGCAAATATTGATAGTATTTTGATTCCAGCTATTCCAGACTCTTTCTCAACAACTGGCTTCAAGCAGCTCCTGACCTATTTGGCTGACGTGGAAAAAGAAAAACCTATTGACATCTTAGGTATATTCTTTAATCAATACCGCAAAAACACCTTGTATCACAGGAATATGGTACAAAAGGCAGAAAAAGAGCTGGGAGAATTGATACTAAAGCAAAAGGTCAGAGAATCTGTTAAGGTCAGTGAAGCTCACCAATTTAGTAAGTCCATTTATGCCATCACAGAGGAAAGTAATGTGGCAGAAGATTTTCTAAAATTGAGCGAGGAAGTGATAGGAAGACTTAATACGTTTGATGTGAATACGGCTTTGGACAAGATCAAGTCTAAAGAGAAAGTCTAGAATGCCAATCTTCGTTGGATCAGGCTATCAACAAGTTGATAAAAACGCTGCGGAGTAAGCGTTCTCCACTTTTCAATTTCCAGGCTGCCAGACATATTGATGTAATTATCAATGTTGTACTTCTTCATTTCATCAATTACAAAATCCTTGAAATTGATGGCTGCAATCCAGCCTTCCTCTACCTCTTCAAACCATTCCTCGTAATAGCAATCGTCACTTCCGTGAAAATTCATTACGTTCTCACCAATTATGGCAAACTTATTAATGCCATACTGCATGAGATGCTCAAGAATATTCCTCTTCAGCTGCATGACGTCATTGTTGATCGCATCGTTCCATTCACCGATCATTTCAATTACTGCAAACCCAAGATCATAATCAACAAAAATGAGCTTAAGATAGAGGGTCTCTGAGCCAAAAAAATCCCAGGCTGGATCGATGTAATAGCCATAGATATTTTCCGAATACAGATCATAGTTGTACTCCTTCCCAGAAAAAGGGGATAACTCGTCATAGCTAGAATTGTAGTACTGATTCCAGCGCTCGTAAGGAGTAATGGTATGCATAAATCAAAAGTACTTCGAGATCACAAAAAGAAAAACCCCAACCGCATATTGAGGTTGGGGTTTAACTGAATTGGAGGTAGTAATCTAAAAGATCACGTACATCCGTTATTAGTCAAAGATATATCGTACGCCAAACTGTGCTCTCCAGATTGAAGCATTACTTAGCGTCCAAGGCTCGTCCACTCGAGTATCAAAAGTGTAAGTAGTTTCTCCAGCTTCATTTAGACCTTCGTAACTAACAATATCAAAATCATCAAATCTTACTGTATTGATATTTCCCCAGTCCTTGTTCAGCATGTTACCGATGTTTTCAATATCAAAAGTGAATTGAAGTCGATTGGTTTTTCCGTTTGCAAGCTCAAGTTTGAACTCTTGTGTAAACCTGATATCTACAATATTTGTCCAAGGAGTTCTTCCAGCGTTTCTTTCTGAAATCTTACCTCGATTTTCGCTCAAATAATCGTCATTCGAAATAAGTCTGTCAAGTGCAGCCCACTGCTCCGCAGCAGTCACATCACCATCATCAACAAGGTTGATATCATTCTGATCTCTCGGAATATAGAACTGATCATTTCCAAAGCTGCCATCACCGTTCACATCGCCATTCACACCGAAAGTAAATGGTGCTCCAGACTGTCCACTGTAGAAGAGGCCAATAGAGGTGCTAGCAAAATCAGAGTAGTCAAATACATAATTGACATTTGCCATAATTCTGTGCCTTAGATCCCATACCGCCCAAGAAACATCTGCAGCGTTCGGATTGCCAGGAGTCGGATTAAATTCCCAACCAGAGTTCGCAGTAGTATGAGTACCACCGTTTACATCTTTTGAAACGCCGTAGGTATATGATCCAGTTGCAAATAAGTTGTTGCTCCAAGCTTTGGTAAGCTGACCAGTGAAACTGTACTGATAACCTTTGTTTGTGTTGGTCAATTCAAAAATGTCTCTGAAATCGCCGCTTACATCGTCACCAACAAACCTTGGTCTACCTGCTTCTTCAGTAATTGTTTCAGTAGCTGTCTCATCCAACTGAAGATTTCTATACCTCACGGCATTTACATTCTTCGAATAAATTGCTTCGAATGTACCAATCAATCCATATGGAAGCTTAGCATCTACTGCCAAGTTAGCTCTGAACGTTTGAGGAAGTTTGAAATCCTCATCAATCAAATCAATTTGTGATCTTGGAGAACCTTGCTGACGGGCAATGATTTCTGCCTGAACTGCAGGATCATCGATTCCAACACCTAGCTCATTCGCAATATATGCTTCGTAAGTACGGTTTCCATCACCAAATAATGGTACGTCAGCTCCTCCTCTACTCGGGCGCTCATCAGCAAGACCCAATGTAGCACCGGCATTTGTGTAGGCATTTGATAACCAAACGAAAGGAACTCGACCTGTGAATATGCCCGCACCACCTCTTAACTGGATACTTTGATCTCCTTTTAGATCATAGTTGAATCCAACACGAGGAGACCATAGAGGAGCTGACGGCAAGTTTGTATTGTCTCTAGCAAATTCAGAGGCAATCAAAGCATCATTTCTTGAAGGCTCATCTTGGAAAATTGGTAGGTCCATTCTAATACCAGCAGTCAATTTCAACTGACTATTCACAGACCATTCATCCTGAATATACCACCCAGACTGTAAGAAATTAAGCTCAACAGCTTGGAATCTGTCGTTGAAATAATCAAGAGAGTGAGCTACTCTAAATCGGCCTGAACCAAGCGTGTCATTGAAGAAATCATCAAGACTTCTATACTCATAGTGACCAGGATATCTGTTCACAAAAGAGTTGAAGATATTAAACCACTCATTGTGCGTACCGATGGTGATTACGTGTCTGTTTTTGAAAATGGTAAAGTTATTGGTGAACTGACCAATACCTTGCTCTAGCTCATTACCTACAGAGCTTCTTTGAGACCCTACTCTGATTGTAGTAGCACCATCTCTGATGTCAACATGCGGGAACAAAGGTCCAAAATCATCGAGATTTCTTTCTCTGTTAATTGAGGTATAACCAACGATCAAGTTATTGGACATGTTATCACCAAATCGACCTCTCCACTCAAGAACAGAAGAGTTACTTACCACATCATTTAAGTACCCATTATTAGTGAACTGAAGGGTTGACTGAGATCTACTTACGTTATCATCAGTAGCCTTAAGGTAGCTATGTCGGAATGACACCTGATGATTCTCATTAATGTTGTAATCTATCTTTCCGAAGATCTTCAAGTTTTCGGAAGTAGGTGTGAATGGGCCAAAATCTCCTGCATCATAACCAAATCGCTGCATAAGATTGTCTTTCACAGCTTGTGCCGTTTCAGTGCTTACTAGAGATACATTATCTGGAACATCGTCACCAAATGCGTCTAGAGTTGCCTGATTCACCAAGTTTACTTGAAATGGCTCTTCAGCTCTCTGCTGTTCCATATTAGCAAAGAAGAAAACCTTGTCTTTAACAATTGGTCCTCCTAATCGGAAACCGTATTGTCTATTGAAGAATTCAGGCTGATCCATTCTTGGCTCTTCAATTGTTCTACCTGCCAGGTTCTGATTTCTATTAAAGAAATAAGCAGATCCTTCGAATTCGTTCGTTCCACTTCTCGTCACAGCGTTGATACCACCACCTGTGAAGGATCCTTTTGTTACATCGTAAGGCGCAACCAAAACTGAAATCTCTTCAATAGCGTCCAAACTGATAGGCTCTGAACCTGCGCTACTTCCTGGAAGTCCACCAGCATTCAGACCAAATGCATCGTTGTTAACAGCGCCATCTACAGTCACGTTATTGAATCTACCATTACTACCAGCAATGGAAATCCCACCATTTCCTACTCCCGTTGCAGCTTGAGGTGTCAAACGAACAAAGTCATTGATCGACCGACTGATGGAAGGGTTTGTGTTAATAGTCTCAGTGGAAACGTTGGTACTAGCACCCGTTCGACCTGAATTGATAAGATCATTGGTGGAAGCAGTAACGATCACTTCAGCCAATTGATTGGCTTCTGTAGGAAGAGAGAAATCAAGGTTTCTTTTTTCACCAAGTCCTAATCTGATACCATCAAAAGATACTTCCTGAAATCCAACATAAGATGCGGTCACTTTGTAAGGTCCACCGACTCTAATGTTAGGGAAGTAAAAGTAACCGTCGACATTTGTCACGGCACCATATTCCGTTCCAGTCGGAACGTGTAATGCGATAACAGTCGCTCCAATCAAGATTTCGCCCTCATCATCTTGAACACGACCGTTCATGCCTGCAGAAGTCATCCCCTGACCAAAAGCAAAGGCACCGACTAAAAACAAACAAATAGAAAGTAAAAGTTTTTTCATCCTCTAGCGTTTAGATTAATTTAAGTTTTGGCAAAAGTAGAACCTCAACTCAACGCAGGTATTTCCAGAATTTTAACTTTTGCATTGAGAGGTAACAGAAGTTTAATTTGAAAAATTTGGAAATTATTGTATTTCATTTTTCTTAATGGAAGGGTTAAATTTCTCAATAATTGGGAGATGA
>CAYYNA010000215.1:0-6146 GCA_964472815.1 uncultured Roseivirgaceae bacterium | reverse complement strand
ACTATAACGGGATAAGCAATCTAAGGTGCCAACCTTTTTCATGTAATGGCAAATGCTCTTTCTACTCTCTAGCGAAGCTCAAGATTGATAGAGGCAAACTCCATCTATTATAGATCTCCGTATATCGAAATCATAGACAAAACTTCCTAGTGAAGCACAATTGGGTTTCACTTTTTAGACCCACAGTTCATAAATTCACACATATACGAATAGTCAAATAAATTATCTAAAAAGTACTATCAGGCAGTTTAAGTTAATCTCCTAATGTAATCAATGCCATGAACCGACTACTACTAGCTTTCGCAATTATTTACATCCTTCCATATACCTACGTTCTCTCACAAGAGACAAGCGATTATGATGACTACTCGTATTTGTGGGCAGACGATAAGAAGAAGAAAAAAAAGAAGAAGAAAAAAAAGAAGGGTAAAAAAGAAAAGACTGTGGCGATCGATACCACGCTAAATCAACCCTCCGATACTTTGAAACTGGATTCATTATCTGAGGACCTCTTGGTAGATCAGATCCCTGCACAAGACTCGGCTCAAGTCCTTAGCTCAACAGATGATTTATTTGATTCCTATTTTCCTGAAGAAGAGGAGAATGATCAAAAAAAGGAAAAGAGAGAGCGGGTGCCTGTTGATGATTTCAGAGCGCCATTAACTCCAGAGGGTGGTGGTGGAAATTTCACCGGAGGATTCACTTACACCACCATAGGGGATGAAGCTTTTGCGGGATTAGTACTATCACCTGAGTTTTCAATTGGTAAGGTGGGAGTAGGATTGAACGTACCTATACTCTATGGATTGGACAGTAGGAGTATAAGAACGGAAATCTTCGAAGATGGTGTAGGGGCTGCAAGACTCATCCGATACATCCGATATGGAGCTCAAAAACAAGATCCCATCTATGTGAAAGTTGGACAACTAGATGGTACCATGATAGGATATGGGGGACTGGTGAATAACTATTCCAATACCACTTCATTTGAAAAAAGGAAAGTGGGCCTTCACTTTGATTTGAACTGGAAAGGGTATGCGGGTATTGAAGGGATGTATAGTGATTTTGACCCTTCCTCTCTCAATTTACTAGTGGCCAGACCCTACATAAGACCTATGGCATTTACAGACATTCCAGTGGTACGCACGTTTGAAATAGGAGCAACTTTCCTAACAGACAAAGATCAAACGAGCTTCCCCACATCAGATAGTACCTCCACCTCTTATGCGTTCACCAGCCAGGGAGTCAGTGCTTTCGGAATAGACGCAGGTGTCACAGTAGTCAAAGTACCCTTCATCCAAATTGATTTGTTCGCTAACTACTCTTCGTTGAACGTGGAAAATGATTCACTGCAATCATTGGCAACAGTTTTGGTTGGAGAAAATGATTTCCAGGGAGGATCAGGTTTTTCTTATGGCGTGAATTTTAGAATGCATTTTATCGCAGACATTCTGAGCACCGATATACGCATTGAACGACTAAGCTATGACGACTACTATTTACCGCAGTTTTTCGATGCGGTTTATGAGACGAATAAGGATGCCAGACTATTGTCGCTAATCAGCGCAGTAGAAAATACAGGTACCTATGGTAGTCTGACTGGTCATATTCTACAGAAAGTGAAGCTGGGAGGAAGCTTAATGATTCCTGACCAGTACAATACTGCTTCTCCTGCACTAGTGCGTGTCCATGCTGACTTAGACCGACTTGCGGACAAATTTTCATTTCATGGTAGCTACATCAAGGGAAATCTTAACGGGCTTGGTGATGCTTTTAAGTTCGATGAGCGGTCTTTAGCTAAGATGCGCTTTATCTATCATGTGAATAGTTTTCTTGCTACTGGTGTAGACTACTATTACGCATTTACTCAAGTGGAGGGAGGATCTTACGAGGTGACCAGAACGGTTATGCCGTACTTCGGGGTGAGTATTGATTTTTAGACGCTATTAGTTTAGCTTCTTACCCCAATCAAATCCGGCATAAGTCAAGTGGCTTCAATCTAAAATGAATGGCCTAGCGATCCTGTCTTTCATTTCCTTTACCCTGTTTTCTCTCTTGGGACTATTTGTCCTAATTGAGGGCTCCAAAAAAAGAAAATCCTTCTTCTGGCTCGGACTGTTTTTCTTTTTGCTCGGATTCAATTTTCTAGATGGCGGACTGTTATTTTCTGATTTCTATCGATCAAATCCACACTTCATTCTTTGGGAAGATCCTTTTCTTTTGGTCTATGGTCCCTCCATCTATTTCTTCGCCAAAGGATATCAATCCAATGCCATTTGGAATCGGTCGTACATTTTTCACCTCCTCCCATTTGTAGCAGCACTTTTAGGAGTTTGCTACTTCCATTACCAATCAACTACAGATATAAAGATCGAAACCTTACGGATAATCAGTAGTCCAACGCTTTCTTTCAGTACCGCCTTGGGTTTTATCCCAATCTTTGGCCACTTGATTGGTTACATGTTAGTGGCTAGAAAATCCTTGAGGCGAGCTGGCAGAACCTTAAAGCAGTATTACTCCTCATTAGAAATAAGTTGGGCGATCGAGTCCATTAATCTGTTCTTGATTTTGATTGTCTTTTCTGTGGCAAGTACCTTTTTGAGGATAAGTCCAAATAGTTCTCTGCAGGTATTAGCATTGGGCACTGTAATACTGATCGCGATCTTTTCCATAGCAAGGCTTCTAGCCAAAGGACTTAAGCAACCGATATTTGCGTACGAAGCAAAGACTGAATTATCCTACTCTCTAAACGAAGCTGAGTCCGAGCAACTATTTGACAAATTAAAAAGCGCACTTCATACAGGTCTGCACAGAAATCCTGACCTGACATTAAAAGAGTTAGCCAAGCAGATCGGAGAAAACGAACGGTCAGTTTCCTATGTGATCAACAAAGTGGGTGGAAAGAACTTTTACGATTTTGTCAATCAGTACAGAATAAATGAAGCTACTGAGCTTCTGATCAATCCTTCCGACGCAAAAATGACTGTGCTAGAAATAATGTATCGGGTAGGCTTCAATTCCAAATCTTCTTTCAATACCCAATTCAAAAAAAAGACGGGCCTCAGTCCTTCGGAATATAGAAAGAAGAAAAAATAAGTTCGAATTCGTGTATTCGGTCGATATACTTTCTCAGTTGAGTTCATTTTGGATCAAAACACAAAATGAAAAGTCTCAATCAACAATTATCTACTAGTCAACTTCTATTCAATCATTTCTATGCCGGAATTGCTATCACAGCCTTTTACATATGGCTTAGTCCCATGGTCATTCAAGCAGGATATCCTGGCCTGACCGTTCTGCTCCTGGCAGAGGTCATTATCCTCACCCCTTTGGTGGGTGGGCATCTTATGTTTTTATCTTGGAAAGCCAACCGATCCTTTTCGATGAGGGGTGTCATTCTTTTCCAAAAGAGAATCCCGTGGAAAAAATTCGTCCTTTGGGTGCTTGCTGGAATGCTCGTTTCCATTCTGATTTATGCCCCTCTGTATCCCGTAGGCCTCTGGGTGAAAGAATCCTACTTTGGGTGGCTTCCGGAATGGTATTTCAATCCTACCTACGGAACCGACGATACCAAATTGGTCGCAAAAGTTTTCTTGATAGGCATTCTAATTGATGGGTTTATTGGACCCACCATAGAGGAGCTTTTCTTTAGGGGATATCTGCTGCCTAGGATGACTCATTTGAAGAAATGGGCGCCAATTGTAAATGGCGTACTATTTGGTCTATATCACTTCTGGCAACCTCATAATCTAATCGCTGTATGTGCCATGGGTGTTATTCTGAGTTGGATAGTTTGGAAAACAAAAAATGTGTACCTCGGCATAGCGATCCATTGCACATTAAATGCACTGGGAGCGCTTAGTGGGTACTATGCGGTCATTAGTGGAGTCATGATAAATAGGTGACCCTCGTCAGAAAGAACCAATTGGAAGCCTCTATTGGAGGCTTCTAAGGTTGACTAATGAGCTCTTTGAGTTCGGTGATTAGGCGTTTTTTACCCATGTAATGACTAGGCCTAGGTGCATCAAAATCAATGATGGTTCCTTCCGGATCCAAAATCCAGTATTTAGGGAAACTATTGAAGCCCAAATTATCGATTAGCTCGACCACCTTCGCAGGCTCATCAAATCTCCCAAAACCTCCCGTCCAGATATTTTCACCGCTTAGGTTATATTTTTCAATTGAAGATTTCCAATCATTTTCCTTCATATCAATACTGATATTTACGAAAAGAATGTTTTCTCCTGTTAATTCATCTTTTAGCCTTTTCGCATCTGGAAACTCCTCGATGCAGCCTTTGCACTGAGTAAACCAAAAATCCACAAATACAAACTTTCCATTGTAGGTGCTAAGTGCAACCTCCTCGCCCTCACCATCTATAAAGGTCATATCGGAAACATTGGTGCCCAATTTTGCCGGAAGTTGGGCAATCACCAAACCAATAGAAATCATAGCCACAACGAATAGAAAGCATTTTTTCCGCATCATCAAGTATTTAAATACTAATATATTAAATAACTGTCTTATAGTTAAAGAATGGGATTTCGGGAAAGCTCTATGATTTCTTGAAGTTTTTTTCAGATTGGCCGCATGATCTGATCCTTAGTGACATCTAACTAGAAAATTCAAAATGATAAAAACATGAAAAAAGCAGTTTTATTGACCGTCGGATTAATGGTTGGAACCATTGTCATGGCACAGCAAGGAATGGGTCAGCGGAGAGGTCAGGCTCATGGGCCCAGAATGGATCGCAGAGAAATGATGAAAGAGAAGTTGAACCTGTCGGAGGATCAGGAGGCGCAAATGAAAGCCATCCATACCAAATACTTGAGCGAAGTACAGTCTGTGGAAAACCAACTGGACATCAAGCGAGCAGAACTAAAGGCAGCTATTAGTTCTGAGTCATCAAAAAAAGTGATTGATGGGTTCGTGAGCGAGATTAACTCCCTAAACAATCAGAGGTTCGAAAAAGAAATTGATCGCATGCTTGAGGTGAGAGGAATACTTGATGATGAGCAAAAAGTCATTTTCGATGCAATGGCAGAAAGGGGTGGCAGAGCCCGGATGCACCGAGGAAAGCGAGGCAAATAATTATTAACTTCCTGGGACTAAATCGCTACTTGTTTGGAGTTTGAGCAAATTGTTTCTGCATACAAAAACAATGTATTCAATACATGTATCGGTTTTGTTAAGAACTTGACGGAAGCAGAGGATTTAGCCCAGGAAGTATTTATTGAAGTGTTTCAGAAAATGCACGCTTTCAGAGGGGACTCAAAAATTGAGACTTGGATTTATCGGATTGCGGTAAATAAAAGCCTCGAATTACTTCGGAAGAAAAATAGAATGAGAAGGAAAGAAGGGACCTCTGCGGTGGATATAGCAGATAGTGAAGTTCCTGATTTTCATCATCCAGGGGTGGCGTTAGAGCAGAAAGAAAGAGCATCCATACTATTCAAGGCCATTGAAAAGCTTCCTGAAAATCAACAAGTCGCATTCACTTTGCAGAAGCTGGAAGGACTTACTGTGGAAGATATCGGACAGATCATGAGAAAAAGTGCATCTTCTGTGGAGTCTTTGCTATTTCGTGCTCGAGAAAACCTTAAAAAAGAACTGAAAACCTACTATGAAAGAAATGAAGTTGGATAACGAAATAGAAAAAACCTTGTCCTCGTTGGACAAAGTTGACAAACCCACCTTAGGGGCTGATTTTGATGAAGCCTTACTTCACAAAGTATCTTTTCTACCAAAGTCCTCCACGGGTATGAACTGGTTAAAATTTAGTGCGGCCGCCATGCTTCTAATGACCCTAGTTAATGTTCTCCTCCTAGTGAATTGGAATGCTGTTGATTCGCATACCGAAGAAGAGCTTTCTTCTGGTGTAATCTATGAGGGAATTGACTACACAGAATTCGAATAGCGATGAATAGCATGCAAAAAATACTGGTAAGTCTGGTTGTACTTTTAATCCTCATAAATGTGGTCTTGATTGGATTTATCTGGAGAAATAGGCCTTCCAGATTCGACCCATTTAGACCAATGCCCATGCGTACCGAAAGTTTCTTTGAAAATCAGCTTGATTTTGATGAAGATCAGCTGACTGCATTCAGAAGCCGAATGGTTGAGCATAAGCTAAGAATGGATGAACT
>CAYYNA010000214.1:0-6168 GCA_964472815.1 uncultured Roseivirgaceae bacterium | reverse complement strand
GTGCTAGCGATTGTTAGAGCCTTTCTCCTTTACTTCTATCCACCAGTCGTCTAAGTGATAGGTTTTTGTCATCACACCATCTGTTATTTTGTAGCCGATGTAGGTCACTGCGATTCCAACTGGAATTAGCCAAAGAGGAAATTTTTCGTTCCCGTTGAAAGAGTTAATGATAGGAAAAACAGTCAGTTCGGCACCTACAATTAGAGTTGTAAAACCAAGAATAAATTGAGGCCAGAAGTTCCGTCTCCCATCGGTTTTTAACCAGTCAATTTGTTCAAATTCAATTCTTCTATAACCCAATGGAGTTACGTCTAATTCTTTCTTTGAAATTTTCTTAGAAGTTCCAATAAAGCCAATGAAGTAATCATCAAAATAGTCATACATACTTACCCAGAAAGTTGTGTCGCTCCCCTTGAGTTTTAGTTCACCGCCGATTTTCTCTCTTAGCTTTTTCTTCTTGTTCTTGTATTGAGATCCGAATTCAAGTTGTATGTAGCGTTCGATTGGCATCTGACTCAACTCCTCCTTCGTCAATTCAATGGAAAAAGTATCCTGTTCAACAATTATCTGTTCGTATCCAGTTTGTTGGCAGTAAACAAATTCATAGGCTAATAAGAATGTTGAAAACAGTAAGATTTTATTCATTGCGACGAATTGGCTCTAACATTCGGATATCACGCACTCTGTGCGTCATACCTCTTTTATAGTTTTCCTTTCAGCAGAGTTTTGCGGCATGCTATAACCAAACCCCACCGTTTCCCTAAAACTAGGTGCTATTTCCGTTAATTCCAATTGGGTTTGGTGCCCGGTGACCTAATCAAATTCGATGATAAAGTACAATTCATTGGTGCGGAAGATATCGTTCCACTGACCTGCAGAACCAAAGGGCCAATCCGTCAAGGCAATGGCTAGTACATTCTGGCCTGTCCCAAAATTATCAGGCTCGGCTCCTGGTGACCAATTGTTGTAAAGGTCATCTACCGGTGTACCATTGAAACTTCCCATCCAAAACTGCATGCCATCGTCATCATTGTCTCCGTCCCAGATCCATTCTCCTTCTGTGGCTAAGTCATTTCCTCCAAGCCAGATGTAGGAGGCTCCACCACCATCCGGAGCAACCGTATTGCGGTTGTCAATTCCAGCATTTCTCAATGCCCCAAAAATTGCATCTTGCTCATCAGCGCCATTTATTTCTGCTAAGTATCCTCCACGACTAGATGCAAAATCTGCAGCATTTATCCAGTTCATGTTGGTCTGGACAATTTCATAGTCCTTTCCATTTAGCGAAACGGATGTGACAAGACTGGAAACCGTGACCGTGTATTCTTCTGTACTTCCATCACCTCCGGTCACGGTGTAAAGCACCGGATTGGTAAAATCCTGCGAAACTCCGGAAGGTGGTTGTATGGTCGCATTATCAGAAATGAGAATGGATGGAGAAAGTGAAGTGATATCTGGTTCGAATAGGTCCAGTTGGATGGTATTCGAGGAGGGATCGATGATACCCTCCGTTCCGTTGATGCTAAAGCTGAGGATCTCCGTGCTGGAAGCCGGGCCTTCATCATCACCACACGAAAGTAGTAGAGTAAATAAACCAGCTAATAGGAGAGTTCTTAAAGAATGATCGTTCATTTTGTTGCTCAAATTTTAATGGCTGCCAAAAGGAGGTCTGTGTACTTACCAGTAACTATCAAGTTATTAAAATAATCGAAGGTTTCGGGCAGATCTATTTGATTCCTCCTTTGCCTACAAAAAAAATGCTGCTAAGTGTCGTATAAACTCCACCTAGCAGCACTTCAGTCTTTTAACTTCTTGCTTCTCTTTCTTATCCTTTATTCAGATCGATGGTTTCTTTTAAGTGAACTGCCAGGAAGCCCATCATTGCTTCGTAGAGGTCCATTCTATTTTCTTCTTTACCAAACCCATGACCTTCATCGTATTTCACCAAATACGGAACTTCCATGTTCTTCTCGCGAAGTGCCTGTACAATTTGGTCACTTTCATCAATGTTCACTCTCGGGTCATTCGCACCCTGTACTACAAATAGCGGCTTCTTGATTTTATCGATGTGGTATACCGGAGAAACCTCTTCCATGATGGCTTTTTCCTCTGGGATTTCAGGATCATACCATACTGCTTTCAAGATCGGTAGGTAAGGCTCCCAATAAGGAGGAATGGTCTCCATGAACGTGAACAGGTTCGACACTCCAACGTAATCCACGCCGCACGCATACAGGTCTGGTGTCTTGGTCAGTCCACGTAGCACTGCGTATCCGCCGTGGCTACCACCGTAAATGGCTGCTTTGTCCTTGTCTACCCAACCCTGGTCAATCACGTATTGCAAACCATCTTCTACGTCATCCATTGCTTTACGACCGATTTGCTTGAATCCGCTACGGAAAAACTCTTTACCGTATCCACCACTGATTCGGAAATTCACGTGCAAAGTAGCGTAACCACGGCTCGCGAATAGCTGCGCTTCTGGATTGAAGCCCCAAGAATCTCTAATGCCTTGCGGTCCTCCGTGAGGGTTGACGATCACCGGCACTTTCTTGCCATCCAAAGCTTGCTTTGGTAAGGTGATGTATCCGTGAATTAGCACGCCATCTCTGCTGGTGAAAGAAATGGGACGCATTTCAGCCATATCTTCTTCTTTCAGCTGCGGCATCAAATCAAATAGTAATTTGATTTCATCGTTGGCCACATCGTAGGAATAGTACTTGCCGTATAGTTTGTCACTCGTGACGTAGATGAGGTATTGACTCTCATCGTCCGTATTGTCCGACAAGTAAAAAGCATAGTTCGGAAATTCTTTTTCTAATCTCTTGTGCAGCTTTTTGTAGTACTTGCTTTGTGGGATGATTTCATACTTCTCTCCTTCGTAGCTAAAGTAATCCAGCTCCCAATCTCTGTTGCGTGATAGGGACATTCCAGAGACATCATACTTGTCATTTGCAAAGAGCTCTTCGATTGCCTCGTCTTTAGCCATATCGTAGCGATAGATCTTTGATTTATCTGATTCCAAGTTGGAAAGCACATAGGCCTCATGGGGGTTATCAGAAGCGTAGTTGAAGCTGAGGATGCTAAATGTATCGTCCCACTTGGTGGTCTTCATCAGCTGGTAGTCTCCTTCCTCTACTGCATAGTATATCTCGGAGTTGATGCCGTCTTTCAGTCGGACAAATCCTCGTAGGTTTCCGTCTTTATCAAACTCATAACCCATGATTGGATTCGCCAGATCGGTGTTTTCGTACAGTTGCTCAATCTCTCCGGAGATGATATTGATTTTGTAGGGATCAAATACCTGCGGGTTGTTTTTGTTCATGGAGATGATCATGTGATCCTTGTCCTCTTTGAGAGAAGCGAGGATATTTACTTTCACCCCATCATAAGGTGTTAGTTCTTTTTCGTTTGCTCCATCTACGTCTACAGCGAAAAGGTGATAGTCTTCATTTCCGCCCTTGTCCATCACGTAGATCAAACGGCCGTCGTTGGCCCATCCGTAACCTCTGATCAGTTCTTCTCCTTCGGTGATCACACGTTTCACCTCGTTGCTTTGGATATTCTTGACGTACACATGATTTTTCAAGTTTTCGTCTTTTTCCCGATAGCTCATGTAGGTTCCCTCGGGTGAAAGCTGAAACGAAGATGATGCAGGTTTGGCGAAATAATCCGAAACTGCGTATTTGTAGTCACCTCTTTCTTTGGCCGCTAGTGCAGTTAAATTGTCATCGGAGGTAGGAAGGGCAGTGTTGCCTGGCTTTTCCATTTCTCCTCGACTTAGGCTCAACGGAAACTCTTGACCGGCTTGCTTAAAAGTACCATCCATGGTTTCACCATCGATTGTTGCTGTATACACAATTTGCCCCTGGCCTAATGAAAGCGTGAGCTCACCGTCCACAAAGCTGACTTTTTCAACAGGGATGCCGTTGGCACCTTGAGCTGGGCTGTCCATGGTAGCGGTAAGGGCATCATCTGTGCCAGTGAAATGAAATACTAAGGGAATTTCCTGTCCTGCGGCGCTGAGTTTCCCACTCCAGTCGCCTTCAACAGTTTGGGCTTTTAGCATGCCTAAAGTGAAGGTTAATGAGATTAATAAAATGACTTTTTTCATAACTAATTATTTTGAGTAATGATTCTGAAAATATGAAATGCTTGTAAGCTGAATTTACGATTCGTTTGTACTGGAAACTCCGATTTTATTACAAGAGCCGGAAAAAATATTTCAAGCGGTAGCTGCAAATTTTAGAATCACTAGTACTAGCTAGACATCCAGTGCTCGATACTGGGGAAGTATTAATCCAGGTGGGGTACGCAGTTATTTCGGCCTAACCAAAAAGCATAGGCCAGATGATCTTTGATATCAGCATATATAAGATCATTCCCACGAGGATTCCAATGGCGAAGGCTATTCGATCTTTCTTCTTCTTTTCTTCCATGATACTGTAGTTTTATTCTTCAGCTGCATTTTCGCTTGCAGTCATCTCTTTATAATCCTTTAAGGCGATCTTGATGCTTGACACTACGAGTTCAGGATCGTCCCATTGAACAAAATGACCTGCATCTCCACTGTAGAAAAGCATCCCTCGGTCAACTGATTGGACCACATCGGTCCACCTGGCCATCCGATGCTTCATCTTGGATCGGAACAGCGCCTCTTCATCATAGAGGGTGGTTTGCAAGTGCTTGGGTTTATCAAAGCGACCACTGGTAATGATGTGCACGGGGATGTTTGGAAGCGGTGAGTCAATTATCTCTTTGAAGTCTTTTTCCCGCAGTTCGGCTAATACCATGCCTTCTCTCCGGATTGCAGGAGGAGCGTCCTTTCTTCGGTTTTTTCTTACATCAATGAACGACTGAATGAGGCTATCAACCCGAGTAGGTTCCCAGTTGAGCACTGCATAATGATCTCTAATATTTTCACTGGTCTCGGTGAAATCTCCTGGATCCACAATCACCAATCCTGCAAGCAGCTCTGGATAGTAAACAGCAAACCCTCTGATGTAAACTCCTCCCAAGGAATGTCCCACCAAGAGGTATGGAGGCTCCAGTTCTAAGTGAGCTAAGATCTTGACCATTCGATCTGCGACATTTCTGAGCGTAGGCATTTCCTCAATCGCTGCAGACTGACCAACTCCCGGCCGATCATAGGTCACCAAAGGAGCTAGCTTAGAAACGCCATCTAGCACCCGATCCCAATTATCCATGGGGGTTCCGTGACCACTCTCAAAAACCACCACTGGTTTGCCTGCTTCTCTGTCTTCCAGTCCGATGGTATTGATCCAGATTTTATTGCCATCTATTTCGATGAAGCGTTTTTGTGCAAAAGCATTGAGGGAGAGAATAGAAAGAAGTAGGAGGAATAAGTGCTGCTTCATGCTAGGGAATCTATGGCTAAAGCTAGACGCTACGTCCGTTAAATCCAATGCTCCGGTGTTCAAGACATCATCAGGCAGTCAAGGTAGTCAGTGAGCATATGAAACAGCAATCCAATCCCGATGATGTTGAAAGGCTTTCTCAAGAAGACCATGATGGCATAAATCGCCATGGCGTAGTAGGTATGCAACGGATGAAAGTTGATGCTGCATCGGTCAGCTTGGAAAATGGGGTCAGCCAGTAAATGATCTAGATCTACTAGCATAGTTGCCAGAAATATCAAATAGGTTCTTTTCCAGTCCTTTCTGAAAAAACCGTATGCAATAAAGAAGGGAAATCCCAAGTGTAAAAAGTAGTGGATGAATGTTTGCATCTGCTATAGAACTGCTCTCAAGTTTTTTTGAAGCTCGTACACTTTTTCACTCAACTGCATGAATCAAAACTAAAGTGTATCACCAAGCTGTCCTATTTTCTCTGGCTCAATTGACATTAGGTCAAAAATGTCAAAATGAAAACAACTGTAAAAAACGAAAAGCGTGTGACTTCCATTTCTGCAGAAACTGAGATTCACGCGAGAAAGGAACTGGTCTGGGGGGCGCTCCAAAACATTGGAGCAATCGAGCGTTTCCATCCTTTGGTGAAAAAGTCCAAGTCATTGACTGAGAAAAAAGGCGGGCTTGGTGCAGTTCGATCATGTGAGCTGCTTCCGATGGGAGTAATGCAAGAGCAGGTGGTAGACTGGCAGGAGGGAAGATCCTTTGAAATGGAGGTAATAGGTGGGAAAATGCTGCC
>CAYYNA010000213.1:0-6212 GCA_964472815.1 uncultured Roseivirgaceae bacterium | reverse complement strand
ATGAAGAAATAAAAGAGTAAGAAGAAAGGCCTGTAAAACATACAGGCCTTTTATTTTTGACTCATGAAGAACAACCTCGAAGAAATTAATCCGACTGAAAAGATCCCCGGCTTCCACGGGAGATTTGTTCACATGGAAAACTTCACATTGGCTTACTGGCAAGTAAAGGCAGGATCCGTCTTACCAGAACACAGTCACGTAAATGAGCAAAGTTCACAGGTTACGAAGGGAAAATTTGAGTTGACCATTGGTGGTCAGACAGAGATATACGAGCCCGGACAAGTAGCTACCATCCCAGCTAATGTTGTTCATTCCGGTAAGGCCATCACTGACTGTGAAATCACGGACGTATTTAGCCCCGCAAGGCCGGAGTACTCCAACTATTAGTTAAGGTCTTTTTTCTGGAAGTTGATAAAAACCTCGTTCCCTTGTCTGGGCGGAATGGAGTTGTGTGCAGTCTCCATTATTCGAATCTCAAAATCATTTTCGAACAGTCCCTGGTATTCTTCCACACTTCCTCCGAAAGGCGGATTGGCAATGTTCATAGGCTTATTCCAAAGCAGCCCGACCAGCTTTCCATTCCGTTTAAGGAGCCTGTTCGTCTTCTTCACATAGGAAGACCGTAAAGAAGGATCAATAGCGCAAAAGAAGGTCTGCTCAATGATCAAATCATACGCTCCTTCGTGCAAAAAGAAGTCATCTTGAATGAGTTGTGAATCTGGAAACTGTGGATATTTCTGCTGAAATTGAGAGAGTGGCGACTCAGCAAAATCCAGAATATACGTATTCACAAAACCTTCTTCCCACAGATAGCCGGCTTCATAGGCATTACCTGCACCTGGGATCAATATCTTAATACTTTTATCAGGAAGTTGGTCAATGTATTCCTTAAGTGGAGTTGATGCGTATCCAATGTCCCAGCCAGTCAACTTATCCTGGTATCGATTTTCCCAATACTTATTATCAAATGATGTATTTGCTGCCATGAGCAAAAAACCAATCTGTTCAGGGATTGGTTCTCATGGATTCAACTCTTACCAATGAGTCCTTTTGTGAGCTCGTTCAGTTTCTCCATTTTCTCTTCAAAATCTCCTTTCAGCGTTTTCCGATAGGCATCCAGGTTTAGCACCATCTCGTCCACTTTCTCAGGGATCACTTCTTCAAAGAACTGCCTCAATCTTTTTGCGGTGGTTGGCGACTTGCCATTGGTGGAAATAGCAATTTTCACATTGCCTTTCGTTACAATCCCACCCATGTAGAAATCACATAATGGTGGATTATCAGCAACATTCACTAAGATGTTTCTAGCCTTACACTGATGATAGATCTCCTTATTCAATTCTTCATCATCTGTAGCTACAATCACAATTTGATGGTTACTTAAATCGGTAGAATCAAAAGCTCGCTCCGCAATGGAAACATGACCTGTCTTTGCAATAGAGAGCGTCCCTTCACGAAAAAAAGTAGCTACCATGTCCACGTTTGCATCGGGACTTGATTTCAACAAGAACGTGAGCTTCTCCTCAGCAACAAAGCCTCCTCCTACAATTAGGACCTTGAGCTGACTTAGTTTTAGAAAAACTGGATAAAGTGGATTGCGTTCCATCAAGCAATCTGCAGTGCAGCTTCTTGCGCCTTAGAAAAGACATTTTTTAGCTTTTGCGAAGCTCGGACAACATCACCTATCACAATGATGGCAGGGGTGGAAACTTTGTTGGCTTTAACCACTTCGGTGATGTCATTAAATGTGCCAACCGCTTTGCGCTCTTCCTTCCTGGTCCCATTCTGAATAACTGCAACGGTAGTTTCACCTCGACCCATGTCCTGGTAGATCTTTGCTATTTGCTCTAGCTTACCAA
The DNA here is from genome assembly GCA_964472815.1 of uncultured Roseivirgaceae bacterium. Lineage (GTDB taxonomy): Bacteria > Bacteroidota > Bacteroidia > Cytophagales > Cyclobacteriaceae > Ekhidna. The sequence goes on along the minus strand of CAYYNA010000213.1, from coordinate 4,353 downwards.
AGCCCATCAATATGACAACTGTTGCAGTAGTCTGAGCAGCAAGCATTAAATCCTCAGATAATTTCCTTTCGGTAGTTGTGCCAGTGATTACCCAAAAGCTCTCTGCGATGTGGCGCTGAGTCACTGAAATACCCAAACTTGCAGGAACCGCAGTTGATGAGGTAATTCCCGGAACTAAATCCACCTCTATTCCATAATCAGAGGCATAGTCAATTTCTTCAGCCCCTCGCCCAAATACAAATGGATCTCCACCTTTAAGACGAACCACATGCCCATCTGAATAGGCATGCTTCACAATAAGCTCATGAATTTCCTCCTGTGAGTACGCCTTAAAACCACTACGTTTCCCTACAAAGATTTTTTTCGCGTTAGGAGCATGCTTTAGTAACTCCTTGTCTAGCAATGCATCATACAGCACAACGTCCGCTGAAGATAAGGCCTTTACTCCCTTCAGAGTGAATAACTCCGGATCGCCGGGACCCGCACCTACCAATGTGAATTTTGGCTTAAGCATTTACTAATTCCTTTACACGGTACCCATCCACTTTCTGATAAAAGCTAACTGCGTCTTCCAAATAAGACTTTGCGAACGATTCTGAGGGTTCGTTTTGATTGATTTGATAAACCAATTCTTTAAATGACTGATCTAAACTGATCCTATTTCCCGTAACGTAATGCTCATCAAAACCCTTGATAATACTCGCTTGGCTGTTGGTCTTCAATCCATCAGAAGTCATAAGCGCCTTGGCGGTATTGACCATGGAAGCGTAGGTATGATAAATGGCATCTCCCCAGCTTTCTTGCGAAAGAGACTTCTTAGCTAAGTCCATCTTCTCCTCGCTCTCATAGAGTAAAGTGGTAACCAGATCAATGACCACACCGGCGCACTCTCCTATTCCAATCTCCTTCACATAGTTCTCCTTGTGACCCCAGTCAATGAAATCGTCTGCAGTTAGATTGGTGGTATCTGACAAGTCTTTCAGCAGATCAAAAAAGTAGATCTTGCCTTTGCGATCGTAATAATTCAAGAAGCTTTCCTCAGCCTCCGCCTCCGCTTCGAAATCATCGAATAGTCTTCTCAGCGCATCCGGACCTCTCTTACTTGGGACCTTAATTACCTTGTCTGCAAATCTTCCAGAACCATCGCCCAATACTCCACCTCCTAGCAAAACCTGAAGCGCAGGTGCTGTTAGATTTCCTGACTTGATGCTCATTCCTTGAAATCCAATATGAGCCATATTGTGCTGACCACAGGCATTCATACACCCACTGATCTTTATCGTTATGTCATCATTTTGGATAAATTGAGGATACTCATTGCTGATGACCTTCTCTAGCTCTCTTGCAATTCCAGTACTGCTAGCAATCCCGAGATTGCAGGTATCTGTTCCAGGGCAGGCAGTAATATCTTTCGTGCTGTTATATCCAGGATCCACAAAATCAAGTTTGGATAGCTCCTGATAAAAGAACGGAAGCAACTCCGCACGGACATGTCGGATGAGGATATCTTGACGCAACGTAAATCTTAACTCATTACCGGCATAGTTCTTAATTAAGTCTGCAAGCTTCCTTGCCTTATCGGTATAAAAGTCTCCTAGATGCACTTTGATACCAATGGCAAATAGTCCAGGTTGTTTCTGTTCAAAAACGTTGGTTTGCTTCCACGCACTAAAAGACTCCTGATCCTCGATCTCAACATGCTGATTTGCAACGCTTGGGATGCTAGGGTCAATCTCAAAAGCAGACGTATTGATTTCATACGTAGCATATCCTAATGCCTTTTGCTCTTCATCAACTAAATCCAGAAAAGCCTCTACTCCAATGGAATTCACCAAGAACTTAAGCCTCGCTTTGTTTCTTCGCTCACGCTCACCGTGGCGATCAAAGACCCTTAATACACCCTCGATTAGCGGTATGAGCTTATTTTCAGATAGGAACTCATGGATGACAATTCCGTGACTCGGCTGGGAACCCAATCCCCCTCCGAGCAACACCTTAAATCCTTTTACCTCTTGGCCGTCAATTACTTCCAATTTCGCAATGAACCCAAGGTCATGCATGAAAGAGAGTGCATCATCCTTATCCGTCCCTGAAAAAGAAATCTTGAACTTTCTCCCCATTTCTTGACAGAAAGGATTTCGCAAAAAGAACTGAAAAGTCTCGTGTGCATATGGAGAAACATCAAATGGCTCACTTGGGTCTATACCTGCAGTGGGACTAGCAGTGACATTTCTAACCGTATTTCCGCATGCCTCTCGCAATGTGATATCATCTCTTTCCAGCTGCGCCCAGAGCTCAGGAGTTCTATCCAGACTTACGTGATGTATTTGAATATCCTGTCGGGTTGTAATGTGCAGACGACCAGTAGAGTATTCATCCGATACATCAGCAATTCTGTGCAATTGCTCACCAGTGACTTTACCATAGGGCAACTTAATTCTAATCATTTGCACCCCTTGCTGGCGCTGACCATAAACCCCTCTAGCAAGTCTCAAAGATCTGAATTTCTCTTCATCAATTTTTCCCTCATTAAAAAGTCGGATCTTCTTCTCTAAGTCAAGAATATCTTGCTCTACTAATGGATCTTCAATTTCAGTTCTAAAACTCTGCATATCTCCTACTTAAAAATTAATTACTTACTACCCTATCAAATGGATACCACATTCCCTGGACTGAAGGGCTTTTACTGGATCAAAGTACGCCGTGTTCTTTGGCAGGTTATTCACTCTGATGTAATCGTCAAGGTCCTCATCTGACCAATAATAAAATGGGCTGACCTTCAATATCCCTTCTTTGCTGTAACTCAAAATGTCCAATGAACTTCTATACTCTGTCTGCCTCACTCGAATGTTTGTAAACCATAGTTTTGGCTGGTGCGTGGCTAAAGCTCTTCGAAACGGCTCCAACTTTACTAGTTCAGTAAACTCCTCGTGCTTGGGATCGTCAATGGTAGGTAGGCCCAAGGTGATATCTGTGAATGCCTTTGTCTTTTGAGGCACATAAATATTCAAATTAAGGTTATAGTCGGTAATGAGTTTGTTGGCGTGTTCATACGTTTCATAATTGTTATATCCCGTATCACACCAAACCACATCTATGTTTGGATCTTTCTTCGCAAAAGTGGAAAGTAGTACTGCGGAGTAGACGCCAAAACTTGTAGTGACAATTCTATCTTCAGTAACCGTGAGCGCCCAATCAATTATTTCGTCAGGTGTTTTGTGGCGGAGCTGCTCGTTTTGTTCTGCTAGGTCAAATTTAATCATGCTTGCATATTAATCTTTAAATCCTATAGATTTAATAGGATTATGCAAACGTAAAAGATTGATTTGGGTTTTGAAAATTTATTTTATCAAATCGCTGATAAAAGTATTCGTGTAGATATCGAGCAGGTTATCCCGTACTCTCTCCATCAGGTGATGTATTTCACATCTTGCCTCATCTTCACAATCATCACACTTCTCATAGAAGTTTAGACTGACGCAAGGCACAGGGGCGATTGGCCCCTCAAGAATTCTGTACACTTCTGAAATGGATATTGCTTTGGGATCTTTAAGTAAATAGTACCCTCCCCCTTTTCCTTTCTTTGAGCCAAGAAAGCCAGCTTTTCGTAATTCAAGCATGATGCTTTCCAAGAACTTTCTAGGAATGGTCTCCTCTTTAGCAATTGCGGAGATCTGCACCGTTTCATCAATACCTGACTTTGCAAGGTGTACAAGCGCCTTTAATCCGTACTTTGTCTTTTTGGAGATCACAAGTTAAAAATAGACAAGTATAGAAACTCTCGGCTATGAACTTGGTTGTGTATCGACTTGTTACTTTTGTGTCTGAAATAAATCAATCATCAAACAATGGATAATCGGAAATATTTACCACTCATTATTATACTCGTCCTTGCCATTATTATCATTTTCTCTTTTGCTCAGAGAATATTTTTTAGGATCGAGGCATCTGAAAGAGCTGTACTTTTCAAAACCTTAAGTGGAACACTAGAAAAGGATCAAATTATAGGCCCTGGTTGGAACGTAAAGGCACCTTGGAATGAAATCTACAGATATGAGGTCTCTGAGAGCAAGGTTGAGGAGACGATGGATGTCTTAGATAAGAACGGTCTAAACATCAGCGTAGATGTCACGGTCAGATTTCACCCAAAATACGATGCTATAGGAACGATACAGGAAAATTTCAGAGGTGATTACATCCAAAGACTAGTAATACCTGAAGCGCGTTCTACCGTACGTCAAGTAATGGGTAGGTATACTGCGGAAGAAATCTATTCTACTAAAAGGTCGCAGGTAGAGGCCTCCATCAAAGAAGAGACGCGGCTTGTTTTGGGAGCAGAAGGAAATGAAGTGG
>CAYYNA010000212.1:0-6222 GCA_964472815.1 uncultured Roseivirgaceae bacterium | reverse complement strand
GGTCCTGCCAGATAAGTCGTTGACCTTTCAAGTCTTAACCTCTTGGTGATTTTATTTACCAGATTCACCGACTTTTTATGGCGCTTTGCTGATAGTCTTATTTCAGTTTCACTTGAATCCTGTGTATTCCAGATTTCTTCGATTTTCATTCTTCTTCAATGATTTCTTTTAATTTCTTTCTAATCCTCGTAATTCTTACCCCAACATTTGTTGAGGTTAATCCCATGATCTCAGCGATTTCTTCATATTTTCTACCTTCCAGATACAGTAGGATGATGGCTTTATCGTTTTCTGGAAGCTGTCTTAAGGCACTATAAAGAACTTCTAAGTCATCTTGCTTAGACTCTTCATTTGGTACTGGAGTCGCCTGGCTCATCTCTACCGTCTTAATACGGTTCGATCTTACGTAACTCAGGCAGACATTGAGTGCTACCCGATAAACCCAAGTGGACAGCTTGCTCTTATTTTCGAAGCGATCTTTGCTTTTCCAAAGTTGAAAGGCTACCTCTTGCGTCAAATCATCAAATTCCTCGTTTGAGTTGCTGTAGGCTCTGCATATCTTATAAATAATGGCCTTGTTCTCTTCGAGGAAGTGTTTTATAAATTGCTCTTCAAGTTCACTCACGAGCTTACTTCTTCTTCAAATTTGCTGTCATGCTTGTTTAGTTGCAGCCAATTAAAAATCATTACACATGCCCCGAAATAGTTTTTGTTAGGTGAATACAAATCGAAGGCCTTGGTATTAATCAGGTGGATTCTTTCCTGTCACCCTTCGGTAAACTCCTTAATCACATCGGCTACCGACTCAACAGAGTTGATGTTGTCTACTCCTTTCCCTGCTTGCCAGTACTTTACGCTATCATCAAAAGTGGTCTTTTGGAACTTTTTGATGCCTTTACTGATGAGGAACAGCTGGGCTAGTTTTTTGAGCCTCCTTCGTCGCATCATGAAGTTGATGATTGGGCCGGTCTGTAGCCCGCCTCGCATGATGTCGTCCGTTTTGATGACGGAGGTATTATGCCCAGAGATCTTATTGGTCCATACAATGTCTTCTTCGGTAGCTTCCACGATCGCATGTTTATAACCATCAGTGATGTTGCATTCGTGCGTCGCTAAGAAGCGGGTGCCTACTTGCACTCCCGCATATCCCATTTCCAACGCTTTTAGATAATCCTCTCTGTTTCCAATGCCTCCCGCGCAGATGAGCGGGATCTTTACCTCCTGCAATTCTTCCATGAACTGCTCTGCTGACTGAGTGCCGGTATGTCCACCACCACGCCAGTTGATGCAGTTTAGCCCATCCACTCCGGCATCTTGCATGGCCAGGGCCACTTTCTTATTTGGAATGTCATGATATACGGTGATCCCGTGTTGCTTGGCCATCTTCACGATGGCGTGCGGTTTACCCAGAGAGGTGAGAAAGAACTTGATACCTTCTTCGATCGAGATCTCCATCCACTCTTGCATAAGACGGTGATACTTTTTGTTGGCTCCTCCGAAAATGGTGAAGTTAACTCCAAAGGGCCTATTAGTGAGTTTCTTTATGAGCTGTAATCCCTCTCGAAAATCGCACTTGTAGACAGTGGTTAACGATACAGGCTGAACTATACCAAAACCTCCAGCATCAGAGGCAGCCGCTACCAACTCTGGATTGGAGCAGGGGTACATGGGGCCACATACAATAGGCACCTTGGCGCCCGTATCTTTTAGAAACCGTTGAGTTGAGGCTTTCATGGTCGTGAGATATTTCTTTTGGTTTCAATTGAGGTCATTCTAGATGTTTCAATTTTTGGTCCCGAAAGTAATTGGCAATGCTGCCTATAGTGAAGCGAACGTTGAAGTACTCACCATCTAGTGGGGTCCCGCCCGGGTTACGGTAGCTTGTCCGATTGTATCTGAAATGCAATCCTAGGTATCCACCGTTTTCTCCAAATTTGTACTTGAAAACAAGGCCCAGGTTCTGATTAAAACTGGAGAGAAATTTTGCATCTTCTCCCAAGTCATTCTCCGTGGTAAGTGCAGTAATTCTGTCGTATCCAATGCCAGGAGATAGACCAATATCCAACTTTCTCGTGTGGACAAAATCAAAGGTGTACTCTGCTCCAACATACATGCCGGTCCACGTATCCCTAGTAACCAAGGAGTCTCGGTATATAAAAGAGTATTCGTCTCGAGAAGGGCCTGCTCTGAAATCAAGCAGAATATCATAATTGTGCCGCAGTTGCTTACCTCCAAGGACAAGACCAAAATTTGGGCGTAAACCGAATAGGGAGATATTGCCATAATGCTGACTTACTCCCGTAATAAATGCGACATGCGTTTGTGGCTTGCGACGAGTGTTTTGATAGACTTCTTGATGCCATTGGCGAAGCTTACTTTCTTGCGGTCCAGCTTTGATGCGGTTGAAGGTGGGAGAATCCTGTCCGTAAAAATCCAGCAAGAGTGATTGGTCGGTATGGATGGAATAGGTACTTCTGGCTATCTCTCTAGTCAGGCTGTCATATTGGGTATTGAGTAGGTCAATATCAGTTTGTGGAAAGTAACGATGGCCGAAAATGGGAAAACCACTCCTTTCCAGTCTTGACCGGTAAGAGACCAGTTGTTCTATCCACTCCGTGGAAAGCGAGTCTAGATCCAAGGGCTGTTGGTACTTGATTGTAAGAATGGTTCTAAGTCGTTCAGTCGATTCCATCCATCCACATTTGGATTCCCAGTAATCAAGAAACTGGTAGATGCTGTCAATTTTATTGCTTGTATACAATCGCTCTATGATGGGTAGTGCGTTGTAGGATACATCCCTACAGTCAATGTATCTATTTTTTGCAACGACATCATCGAATGTGGATTGCGCAGCGAGAAACGAGGCAAACATGGATAGAATGACTGTGGAGGTTACTTTCAAGATGCATTAAAGCTAAGAATACAGCCAGATTTATCCTATGTCGAAATTGTCGGCAGACCAGGAAAGCCATGATTTGTTCATTGGCGCAATAGGCCAAGCAGGAGATTGCAGGATTCAGTAAGGCCTTTGCAGGGTTCGGTCACCTATTTTTTTAAAGCCTCTCCTTCACCATTCATTTTGAAGCATCAATAACAATAATCAAAATGAAAAAGACTATTTATCTGCTCGTTTTTGTATGCTCCAATTTGCTCTTAGGGCAAGAGAGTTATACAATTAGCGGCTATGTAAAGGACGGTAACACCGGTGAAGATCTCATTGGTGCTACCGTTTTAGTGAAAGAACTAGGTACCGGAAACATTACAAATGTTTACGGTTTTTATTCGATCCCCATACCTGAAGGGACATACACCATTCAGGTCCGCTACGTGGGATTTCAGCTATCGCAACAGCAAGTCACTATCAATGCTAACCAGACGTTCAATTTCGATTTGACACCCGATACTGAAGTTTTAGAAGAGGTGGTGGTGACCTCCGAGGCTTTGAACAAAAATGTAACGGTTAATCAGATGAGCACGGTCAATCTGTCCTCAAAGACGGTCAAGAAGATACCAGCTGTGCTAGGAGAGCCAGATATCATCCGCTCCATCCAGCTGCTTCCCGGTATCACCTCCGTAGGGGACGGTTCTTCTGGTTTCAATGTCCGAGGAGGATCAGCGGATCAGAACCTGATTCTTTTGGATGAAGGTGTAATATTTAATTCGGCTCACTTGCTGGGTCTTTATTCAGCAATCAATCCCGATGCGGTGAAGGATGTAAAAATCTATAAAGGAGGAATTCCCTCTCGCTACGGCGGTAGATTAAGTTCGGTTCTGGATGTGCGACAGAAGGAGGGAAACCTAAAGGAATATACGGGCGAAGGTGGCATCAGCTTGATTTCTGCTCGGGCGCTATACGAAGGTCCCATTGTAAAGGATAAAGGCTCATTCATGATTGCTGGACGTAGGTCCTACGGGGACGCTATCCTCCGAGCTTTGGGCGGTAGCAATACGGCATACTTCTATGATCTTAACTTGAAGAGTAACTATCAAATCAATGACAAAAACCGGGTCTTTTTAAGTGGCTACTTCGGAAGAGACCGATTGGATCTTGGTGGCATCTTTAGTAATGGTTGGGGAAATGCGACCGGAACACTTCGATGGAACTGGGTGATCAGTAATCGGCTTTTTGCAAACTTTTCCGCGATCTACAGCAATTATGATTATTCCATCGATAACCTGGCGACAGGCGCTGAAAGTCGAATTTCTTCCAATGTTATCACCTATAATTTGAAGTCTGACTTTGCGTATTACTTGCGCGATGAGAACAACCTGGAGTTTGGACTGGATCAGAAGTGGTACACGTTTAACCCGGCAGAGATAGAGCCCCTAATGGGAGCCAATATTTCGCCTACCAAGCTTGATGAAAAGTATGCAGTAGAGCAAGGAGCTTATGCAAGTTATCACGGAGAAGTAGGAAACTTCTTGTTTGATGTAGGGACTCGCTTTTCTCGATTTGTGAGGACTGGTTCGCAGGAAATTCCTCTTTATGAAAATGATGCCCCTGTGGTCTACAATGGCTTTTTGAATAGATACGAGGAAGGAACTGTCATAGGTTCAAAGTCTTACGGTAATGGTAGCAGAATAATCGATTTTAATAATTGGGAGCCAAGAGTAGGGTTGACATATGTACTGAACGATGAGCAATCGATCAAGGCTAGCTACAACCGCATGTACCAGTACTTGCATTTGATTTCAAACAGTACATCTCCCACACCGGTGGATGTCTGGGCACCAAGTGGCAGATACATTGATCCACAATTCTCTGATCAATTTGCGATTGGTTACTTCAGAAACTTCAAAGACAATGCATATGAAGCATCAGTGGAGGTGTACTACAAGGACATCCAAAACATGGTCGATTATGTGGATGGTGCTGATATCATTGCAAACAATCAAATTGAAACGCAAATCCTCTCCGGTCATGGTAGGTCTTTCGGTGCGGAGTTCTATCTGAAGAAGAACACCGGAAAGCTTACCGGCTGGATCAGCTACACACTGTCCAGAAGTGAGAGGCAGGTCAATGGGTTTGGACAAGGTGACCCTGGGATCAACAATGGTGACTGGTACGCCACCAATTTCAATAAATTACATGACCTGTCCATTACAGGAATCTACGAACTAAATGATCGATGGAGCTTTTCTGGAAACTTCATATTGGCCTCCGGTCTTCCGAGTACTTTCCCCGAGGGTAGGTACGAATATGCTGGAATCGTCATCCCACATTTTGAGGAACGAAACCAGGATCAGCTACCCACTTACCATCGATTGGATCTCTCAGCAACCTTGAAAAGAAAGCCGAAGAACGGCAAAACGAATCGCGGTGAATGGGTTTTTGGATTGTACAATGTTTACAATCGAATCAATGCTAACAGCATCTACTTCATAGAAGACGAAGAGAACCCCGGTGAGACCAATGCATTTAAAAGCGCGTTATTTGGCGTAACCCCAAACATTACATACAACTTTAGATTTTAAGACAATGAATAAGCATATCATAAAATACATCAACTTAATTTTCATCGTAATCCTTGTTTTTGGTTTGTTTTCCTGTGATCAGGAAACTACCGTAGATCTGGGAGATCCGGTAGAAAGACTGGTCGTAGAAGGACGAATCGAATTAGTGGAAGGAGTTGAAGATCATCGTCATGAGATCACGCTTTCGAGAATTGGAGATTTCTTTCAAAATCAAGAAACTCCTCGAGCTACAGGCGCTGAGGTCTGGGTGACTAATGTATCTGGTGATCGATTTGATTATCTAGAAGAAGAGCAAGGGCATTACATCAATACTGATCTAATTCCGCAGGTCAACGAGACCTATGTACTTCACATCATTTGGGAAGGACAGGAGTTTGAAGCGACAGAAACGCTCATTGGGGTTCCAAGTATTGATGACATTTACCAGCAATTTGAAGAGGGTAATTTGTTCGAAGATGAGGGTATCAAGATAGCCATCGACTTTACAGATCCTGCAGGAGAGGACAACTATTACTTCTGGGAGACATTTCTTGATGGTGAATTGCAAATCCTACCAGACCCTGGAAACAAGAACAACTTGATCGCTGAAGACGAATTCTTTGATGGCAACCAAATTGAAGGATATTTTCCGAATGAAGAAGCGGTATTTGACCCGGGAAATGAAGTGTTGGTGAGGCAGATTGGCCTTTCTGAAAATGCGTATATCTACTACTTCACGTTGTTTGATCAAGCGGGAAAGACAGGTGC
>CAYYNA010000211.1:0-6251 GCA_964472815.1 uncultured Roseivirgaceae bacterium | reverse complement strand
AAAAACCTTGAAAAAATAGCCAACTGTGCTGGAGGTGAATTAGCCAAAATTATTTTTTATTTAAAATTATTCTAAATAGCACACATAAAATCTATTAATACGAAGGTAATGTACTGATACAAAGAATGTTAGGTAAGTGTATCAAGCGCCCTTGCGGTGTTGTCATAACCCATCTTTGAAAAACACCCACCCCATATTACTTTTGTACGCGTTTGATTTCAAGTGATCGAAATACATGCCAAAACCAACATTGAATCTAGCCCGGAAAGTAGCTTATTTATTTCTTGCTCTAATAGTATCTACTCTTTCGTTCGCACAAGAGATTCCAACAGACGAGTCAGTCATATCAGCAGGAGAGTCTACTTACAAGGCTAATTGTACTCAGTGTCACGAAATTTGGGAAGTAAAGTTAGGACCAGCATTAAACGCTGTTCATGAAAGAAGATCCATCGAGTGGCTTAACTCGTGGATTAAAAACTCCCAAGCCCTGATTGCGACAGGTGACGAACAAGCCGTCGCACTGTGGGAAGAATACCAACCTACCGTAATGCCTGCTTATCCATTCACTGACGACCAGGTAATGGAGCTGATAGCTTACATCAAAGCTGAAACAGACGCAGGACCTCCTGTTCCAGAAGTAGTAGTTGCAGAGAGTGGAACCGAAGGTGGCGGGTCAACAGTGTCATCTTCTTACTTGATGGCCATCATTGTGATTCTCATTGTTGTTTTGGTTCTTGCGCTCGTAGCGCTAGGAGTGGCCATAAAAACATTAGTTAATTATCTCAAGGAGAAAGACTTAGACGAGGATCAAGCGGAGATTGTAAGTCAAAGCTTTTCACTTCTTGATTTTGTAAAGACCAACTCCTTTTTAGGTACTGTTGTATTCATCGTCACACTTGTGGTTTTGAAGACCCTGATTGATGGTGCATTTACTGTAGGTGTCCAGCAAGGATATCAACCAACTCAACCCATCGCATTTTCCCACGAGTTACATGCGGGTCAATACGAAATTGATTGTCAATATTGCCATACTGGTGTGAGAAAATCAAAATCTGCTAATATCCCATCTCCAAACATCTGTATGAATTGCCATTCGCAGATTAAGACAGAATCGGAAGAGATTCAGAAGATTTATGCAGCGATCGATTATGATCCAGCTACTAAGACCTACGGCAATGATACCAAGCCTATTGAATGGATCAGAGTGCACAACCTGCCAGATTTAGCATATTTTAATCACTCCCAGCACGTGAATGTGGCGGAACTTGAATGCCAAACTTGTCACGGTCCGATTGAAGAGATGGAGGTCGTGTATCAGTATTCCACACTTACTATGGGCTGGTGTATTAATTGTCATCGCGAGACTGAAGTAAACACAGCAGGTAACGAGTACTATGACAAATTGGTCAAGTTGCACTCAGAGCAAAGCAAAGACCCAATGAAGGTGGAAGATATTGGTGGACTTGAGTGTTCAAAATGTCACTATTAACATTCTAACCAGCTGATCAAGAAGAATAATGAAAGAAACTAAAACATACTGGAAGGGAATAGAGCAACTAGAGAATACTCCAGAATTCCAGCAAAGAGCTTCCAAAGAATTTCCTGAATACCTACCTATCAACGATAGTGAAAATGGAGAGCCTTCAAGAAGAGATTTCCTGAAAATGATGGGCTTTGGAGTGGCGGCTGTCTCTCTTGCAGCTTGCGAAGCTCCCGTAAGGAAGGCTATCCCTTATGTTAATAAACCTGTAGATGTAGATCCAGGAATACCGAATTACTATGCTACTACCTACGCAATGGGTAACGATGTTTCCAGCGTAGTAGTAAAGACACGTGAAGGTCGACCTATAAAAATCGAAGGGAATGAGCTTTCGAAGCTGAATCAAGGTGGCACATCCACTCAAATGGAGTCTTCCGTCTTGAGTCTTTATGATCAGGAAAGACTTCAAAATCCAAAGATTGGGGGTGAAGATACTGATTGGGATACCATTGACAACAGGATAAAAAATGAACTAGCCGCAAATGGTGGAAAGATTTCTATCTTGTCTTATTCCAACTGTTCTCCAAGCACCGCTAGAGCTGTACAAGCATTGAATGATAAATACGGTAATGTGGAGCATATTCAGTATGACCCAGTTTCTTTTAGCGGACTGCTGGATGCATACGAGTCAGCGACAGGTGCAAGGATGCTTCCTCTACACGATTTCTCAGCTGCCAGCACGATGGTTTCTTTTGGAGCTGATTTTCTAGGGTCATGGCCAAATAAGTCATTGATTTCTAAACAGTTTGCTTCTACGAGAAAGCTTGAAGGTGGTAAAAAAGAAATGTCCAGGCTTTATTCTTTTGAGTCCAACTTGTCTTTGACAGGATCAAATGCAGACTACCGTAAACCTATTAAACCATCAGAGCAAGGTCAGTACATTGCTAACTTGTATAATTTGTTAGCAAGCAAAGCTGGAGTCAATACAATAGGAATCGGAAAAGTTCAGGATCCAGTTCTCTTGGAGAAGGCTGCTTCAGATCTTTGGAGAACAAGAGGGAAATCACTTGTAGTTAGCAGTTCAAATGATGTGAACGTTCAATTGATTGTTATTGCAATTAATGATCTTTTGGGAAGCTACGGCAGTACGATAGATCTTTCTAAGTCAGTAAACACCAGGAAAGGAAGTGACGCAAGCGTGGCGAAATTGATCAGCGATGTGAAGGGCGGCCAGGTAGGAACAGTCATCTTCTACAATTGTAATCCTGCATACGATCATGTTATGGGTCAGAACTTGATTAGCAGTCTTGGCAAGGTGAAGACCACTATATCTACTTCAGATCGAATGGATGAAACCGCCAGCTCAGTGAAATATGTTACTCCAGATCACCACTATTTGGAGTCTTGGAATGATTTCGAAGCGGTGACTGGCCATTATTCCTTATCTCAGCCAACAATTCAAAATATTTTTAATACACGTCAGGTTCAGGATTCCTTCTTGAGATGGTCTGACGTTAATACCTCTTATTATGATTTCATAAGAGAGGGATGGAGTGAGCTATCAGCAGACGATTTTGAATCCTTTTGGAAGAAGACACTTCATGATGGGAGTTACGATGCAGAAACATCCGCTGAGAGTCTAAGTGTAAGCGTTGATGCAACGGTAGTTGGTAGCAACATCAAGTCCAATGGAGGCGGTATGGAGTTATCGATCTATTCGAATTACTCAGTTGGTGATGGCGTTCAAGCAAATAACCCATGGCTTCAAGAGATGCCAGATCCGATCACTAAAGCTTGTTGGGAAAACTACTTTACAGTATCGCTCGCTGAAGCAATGGAAAAAGGTTGGATTGTGAAGGGAGGGGACATGGACTATAAAGTGGCAACACTTACCGTAAATGGCACTTCAGTTACTGCTCCTGTGATTCCTCAGCCAGGTCAAGCATATGGAACAGTTGGGTTGGCCCTCGGATATGGAAGAACCAAAGCTGGAAAAGTGGCCGATGGAGTGGGAGTAAATGCGTACCAGCTCATCTCCGCTAGTTCATCAGGGTTAAGCTACAATGTTTCAAACGTGACTTTTGAAGTGTCTGAGCAAGTTAGCAAAGTGGCACAAACGCAAACAAGCCAAACATACTCTGGTCGAGAGACGGTAGTTCAGGAAGCTACCCTTAAAGAATATCAAAAAGACCCTCAGGCTGGAAGATACATGCCTAAGATATCTGCAGCATCAGGTGAAAAACTGAAACCTTATGCTGTATCACTGTGGAAGGGTCATGAGTACAATAATCACCATTGGGGGATGATTGTCGATCTCAACTCATGTACTGGATGCGGTACTTGTACGGTTGCTTGCCAAACAGAAAATAATATTCCTGTTGTAGGTAAAGAGGAAGTACTAAATCGCCGAGAAATGCACTGGATCAGAATTGATCGGTATTATAGTTCTCGTCCGGAGAATGAATATACTGATGCTGATCGGGCAATGATGAAGCAAAAGCAACCAGAGCTTCCAGAAATTGAAAACCCGGAGGTGACTTTTCAGCCGATGATGTGTCAGCAGTGTAATAATGCTCCTTGTGAGACTGTTTGCCCTGTTGCTGCTACTACGCATAGTACGGAGGGACTTAACCAAATGACTTATAACAGATGTATTGGAACAAGGTATTGTGCCAATAACTGTCCGTACAAAGTGCGTCGATTCAACTGGTTCAAGTACCACGACAATGAGAAGTTCGATAAGAACTTGGCTATGAACAATGATCTTGGAAAGATGGTACTCAATCCAGATGTGACGGTGCGAGCAAGAGGGGTCATGGAAAAATGTACCTTCTGCGTGCAAAGAATTCAGGCTGGTAAGCTAGAGGCTAAGAATGAAGGAAGAAGACCAGTGGATGGGGAAGTACAAACAGCCTGCGCGAAATCATGTCCATCTGATGCGCTAGTATTTGGGGACATGAAAGATCCGGAGAGCAAGATCTCTAAAACGCTCAAGCTGAACTACAATGAGAAAATGAAGAGTGTGGAAGCTAAGGAAGATAGAGCTTACCATGTTCTTGAAGAATTGAGAGTGATGCCAAACATTTGGTATCTGACGAAAATAAGAAATAAGGACACTAACGATAAATTAGAAGCATAGATGTCAGACGCTACGATTTCATTAGCCCCTGAAAAGGAGCTCGTACACGAAACAGGCCATGCGGAAGCGGAAGTGAGGATCCCTCTGGTTACAGGAGGAAAGACGGTTCACGATGTTTCGGCTGATATAGCCGGTAGGGTAGAGCAAAAGCCAACGCTCACCTGGATGTTGGCGATGGCGGTATCTCTTGGATTATTATTGATCGGAGGGTACGCTGTAGCGATCACCTTATGGGATGGTATCGGAATGTGGGGTCTCAACAAAACTGTAGGATGGGCTTGGGATATCACCAACTTTGTATGGTGGGTTGGTATCGGTCACGCAGGAACACTAATTTCAGCAGTACTCTTACTGTTTCGTCAGCGATGGAGAATGTCCATCAATAGAGCTTCTGAAGCGATGACAATTTTTGCAGTAATCTGTGCTGCAATGTTCCCAGTACTTCACATGGGAAGGCCTTGGTTAGGTTTCTATTGGGCTTTGCCGCTCCCTAACACTTTTGGATCTCTTTGGGTGAACTTCAATTCACCTCTTCTCTGGGACGTTTTTGCGATATCAACTTATTTCTCTGTTTCTCTTGTGTTCTGGTACATCGGATTAATTCCAGATTTTGCCACAATCAGGGACAGAGCAACTAATAAAATTTCTAAAGTCATTTATGGCGCTTTGAGTTTCGGTTGGACTGGTGGTGCCAAGACCTGGGCACACTATGAAACTGTTTCATTGGTGCTTGCAGGGTTAGCAACGCCACTTGTACTGTCAGTACACACCATTGTATCTTTTGACTTTGCTACTTCTGTTATTCCTGGATGGCACACCACAATTTTCCCACCATATTTCGTGGCTGGAGCAATTTTCTCGGGTTTTGCCATGGTTCTCACGCTTCTGTTAGTGACGAGAAAGGTTTATAAGCTTGAAGACTACATTACTATACAGCATATTGAAATGATGAATATTGTGATAATTGTCACAGGTTCGATAGTAGGTATCGCGTATATCACAGAGTTCTTTATTGCTTGGTATTCCGGGGTAGAGGCAGAGCAGTATGCGTTCATCAACAGAGCAACTGGCCCTTACTGGTGGGCTTACTGGTCTATGATGACATGTAATGTGATCTCACCTCAGTTATTCTGGTTCAAAAAGATTAGAACAAATCTTGCTGCCACATTCATCATTTCGATCATTGTGAATATCGGAATGTGGTTCGAGCGATTTGTAATTATTGTTACATCACTCCATAGAGATTTCTTACCATCAAGTTGGGCCATGTTCTACCCAACGATGTATGATATCGGAGTTTATGTATTCACCTTCGGCTTGTTCTTTACGGCTTTCTTCCTTTTTGCGAAGTTTTTCCCAGTGATCAACATGGCCGAGGTAAAAAGTATTATCAAGGCAACAGGAGAAAAAAAGTCAGCTAACTAATACAGATATGGCTCAAGGAAACAATTATGTGCTTGGTGTTTATGACGATGAAGATGTACTGATGTCTGCAGTCGAGAAAGTTCGTGGTGCAGGTGTTAAGATCGAAGAAGTCTATTCTCCATTCCCAGTTCATGGTTTGGAGCATGCACTAGGCTATAAAAGAAGTTCGTTGTCAGTAGCTGCTATACGGTTCTGAATAACACGTAC